>JBBSCP010000422.1:0-3664 GCA_038250135.1 Acetobacterales bacterium
CCTCCCCTTCGACGCCGACGCCGCGCGGCGCCTGCTGGCGGAGGCCGGCTACCCCAATGGCTTTCGCATGACGCTGAGCTGCCCGAACAATCGCTACGTCAATGACGAGGCGATCTGTCAGGCGGCTGTCGGCATGTTGCAGCGCGTGGGCATCCAGGCGCGGCTGAACGCGCTGCCCTTTGGCCGCTTTCTGCAAGGCGGCGCCAATAACGAATACCAGTTCTGGATGCTGGGCTGGACGCCGGGCAATTTCGACATGACCAACCCTGGCCGCGAGCTGCTCGGTGAGGGCAGCTTCAACTGGGGCAAGTTCCAGGACGACCAGATGGCCACGCTGCTGACGCAGATCGGCGTCGAGAGTGACCAGCCGAAGCGCCAGGCACTGGCCTCGCAGTATTGGGCCCGCTTCCGCGAGCTGCTGCCGATGATTCCGCTGCACCAGGAGCCGCAGATCTTCGGCGTGCGTGAAACCGTCGCTGAACTGCCGCTGCGCGTGCAGGAGGACCTCGAGCTCCGCCACGTCCGCATGCGGCGCTGATCGAGGCTTCACCTCCGCCGGGGCCACGCGCCGCCACGACACAGGCTCTGCAGGTGGCTGTCGGGGCGTCCCGTGTCCGGAGACCTGCTGCAGCGGGTGCCGAACGGCCGTTTGGGGGGGCCGCAGCGATGTTTCCAGAGCACGAGATCGATCCCGTCGGATCGATCATTCTCGAGCGGCCTTTGAGTCTACAGCACAAATTGCGGTCACCCTGATCCAGAGTGACCGGATAGTGCTTTAGGCGTCAGCATCGTCGGCGATTTTCGGGCACTCCGGCAACATCTCATCCGACAATCGGCACGTCGATCTCCACGCCGCCGCGTACCCGACCGAAGCGCAGCGCGGTCAGGCCTCGGCGCGGCCTCCGCATCGGCAGGATCAGCACGGCATCGTCGTGCGGCGTACGGAACTCGGCTGCCCCATCATGCCCGATCAAGGTGCCGGCGCGCCGCACGATCGCCAGGTCTGGGAAGGTGGCGATGAGCGCGCAATCCGCGGTCTGTGCGGTGACCGAGGCGGTGGTCTCGATCACCGCGACCGGTCCCAAAACGATCGGCGGCCCGGACGTGAGCAGCGCCGGCGGCGCCATGCCGAGATTATGTCCAGAGATAGGGCAGCCCGGTATTGCCGGCCGCCCAGCGGGTGATGTCGGGCGGCGCGCCGTCGATGGGGAAGCCGTGCGGCGAGGGCGGCGTCGGGTTGAAGGGGCGCGGGTAGTGGGGCGAGAGCGGGTCACCGACCCCATTCGCCGCGGCACGGCCTTGCAACATGAGTCTCTCCCCCCCACCACAATCCAAGCTTGTATGTGATCACATACTGACGCTAGGCTCTCGTCCAGGCAATAAATCGGAGGCCGATATGGCGCGCGATCCTGTCTCCCTGTCCCGGCGAGGCTTGCTGGGGGCAACCAGCATCCTGGCGCTGCCGGGCGTGGCCAGGGCGCAGACGCGAGCCGGCGGCAACGCCCTGATCATCGCCACCACGGCCGAGGCCACCTCCCTCGACCCGCATTTCCACGAACACGACCCCTCGATCACCGTGCATCGCCAGGTCTTTGAGTTCCTGGTGGGCCAAGGGCCGCGGATGGAATTGCGGCCGGAACTGGCGACCTCGTGGCAGGCGCGCGACCCGCTCACCTGGGAATTCAAGCTGCGCGCCGGCGTGCTGTGGCACGATGGCAGCGCCTTCACCGCCGAGGATGTGCTGGCGAGCTTCCGTCGCATCCCGCAGGTGCCGAACAGCCCGTCCTCCTTCGCGCTCTATGTCCGCCAGATCACCGAGGCGGTGGCGGAGGACCCGCTGACGCTGGTGTTCCGCACCGCCACCCCCTTCCCCCTCATGCCGAACTACATGGGTGCGGTGATGATCGTGCCGGCGGCGCAGGAACAGGCGAGCACGCAGGATTTCAACAGCCTGCGCGCGACAATTGGCACGGGCCCCTATCGCATCGTAGAGTATGCGCGCGGCCAGCGCATCGTGCTGGAGGCCAATCCGCGCCATTGGGCCGGCGCTCCGGCCTTCGAGCGCGTGACCCTGCGCCCCATCACGGCGAATGGCCCGCGCGTCGCGGCGCTGCTTACCGGGGAGGTCGGGCTGATCGACCAGCCGCCGCCGACCGACCTGCCCCGGCTCCGAGCCGCATCGACGACGCACGTGGTCGAGAGTGTGGGCAACCGCATCGTCTATTTCGGCTTCGACCTGCATCGCGACACGGCACCCGGCGTCACCGCGCTGGATGGCAGCCCGATCCCCAACCCCTTCCGTGACCGACGCGTGCGGCAGGCAATGTCGCTGGCCATCAATCGCGACGCCATCTGCCGCCAGGTCATTGAAGGCATGGCGACGCCGGCCAACCAGTTCGTCGATCGCGGCGTGTTCGGCCATGCGCCGGCCATCCCGCCGCCTGCCTACGACCCCGACCGCGCGCGCCGCCTGCTGGCCGAGGCAGGGCTGGCGGAAGGTTTCCGCCTGCCGATCCACGGCACCAACGACCGGTTGGTGAATGACGAGAAGGTGTTGCAGGCGATCGCGCAGATGTATGCGCGCATCGGCATCCGCGCGCAGGTGGAGGCGCTGCCCTCAACCGCCTTCTTCCCGCGCGTCGGGCGGCTGGAATTCGCGTTCTTCTTCAATTCCTGGGGCGCGGGCAGTTCCGGCGGCATGACGACGATGCGCAGCGCGCTCGGCACCTTCGACCGCGACCGCGGCCTCGGCGCCACCAATCGAGGCCGCTATTCGAATATGGAGGTCGATCGCCGCATCGTCGAGGCGCTGGCGACCATCGAGAACGAACAGCGCGAGGCGCTGCTGCGCCAGGCCACGGAAATCGCCATGGCCGATTTCGCCGTGCTGCCCACGCATTGGATGCTGAACCTCTGGGCCATGCGCAACACCGTGGACTACGAGCCGCGGATGGATGGCTTCACCCTCGCAACAAGCGCGCGCCCGCGCGCCTAGGCAACAAGCGCGCGCCCCCGCGCGACGACAACAAACGCGCGCACTGCGCGCGTCATCGGAGACACCGCGACGATGCTGAGCATTCCCGACAAGGGCCGCCCCTGGGACATCCTCAAGGCCGAACTGGAAGCCGCCAAGAAAGACGACTTCAAATGGCGCGAAGGCCGCATGGCGCTCTATTTCTACTACCTGAACGAGGAAGTCACGCGCATCCAGCAGGAAGCCTATTGCGCCTATTGGACCGAGAACGCGATGGGCCAGCGCGCCTTTCCCAGCCTCAAGAAGCTGGAGAGCGAGGTGTTGCAGATGGGCCTGTCGTTGCATCACGCGCCGGACAATGCGGTGGCCACCTTCACCTCCGGCGGGTCGGAAAGCATCTTCCTGGCGTTGAAGACCGCGCGTGACTGGGCGCGCGAGACCAAGGGCGTCAGCAACCCCAACATCGTCATCCCGCGCACCGGCCACCCGACCTTCGACCGCGCGGCGCAACACCTCGGCATCCGCGTGATCCGCGTGCCGACAAGCCGCAATGATTTCCGTGCCGAGCCCACCGAGATGGCCAAGCGCATAGACGCCGACACCATCATGCTGCTCGGCAGTGCGCCCAACTATCCCTTCGGAGTCTTCGACCCGATCGAGCAGCTCGCGGCACTCGCGCAGGCACGCGGC
>JBBSCP010000423.1:0-3620 GCA_038250135.1 Acetobacterales bacterium
CGGCGGCCTGCGGCGCGTTGCGCACGAAATTCGCGCCGGCATTGGGAAAGTTGAAGAAGCCATCATGGAGAATCGTCGCCGTGAAGGCGCCGACCTTGATCCGGTAGAAGCCGGGCGCCTGGGCCGTGGCGGCCGGGGACGCAGCGGACTGGGCGGCAGCGGGTGTCGCGCGAAGAAAGACTGGCGCGGCCAGGGCGGCAGCCGCCCCCAGGAATGTGGTCCGGCGAAGCATGATGTCTCTCCCAGGGATGAACCGCCGCGCGGGAGGTTGGTTTCCCCCGCCCGAATGCAATCCCGCAACCGCAGCCGGCGAATTTGCGCTGCGCGTTAGCGGCGCGTGAAGCCAATAACGGATTCCAGATGCGGCGACCACGGAAATTGATCGACCGGCGTCGCGAGGGTCGCGGTGAAGCCGGCCGCCGCCAGGATCGCCGCATCGCGCGCCAGCGCAACCGGGTTGCAGGAGACATAGACCACATGCCGCAGCTTGCTGCGCGCGATCTGCGTCACCTGCTCCAACGCGCCATTGTAGGGCGGGTCGAGCACGGCCGCGGCGAAATTGGCAAGCTCCGCCGGCAGCAGGGGCTTGTAGGCGAGGTCGCGCCTGATCGCCTCCACCTGGCCGCCCGCCTTGCGGGCCGCGGCATCGAGGGCGGCCACCGCCGCCGCATCGCCCTCATAGGCCGCGACGCGCCCGCGGGCCGAGAGCGGGAAGGATAGCGTGCCGATGCCGGCGTAGAGGTCCGCGATCTTCCCGCGCACCGCGAGCTTCGCCGGCAGGGCGGCCATGACCGCAGCGATGATCACGGCCTCCCCGGTTGGCGCGGCCTGGAGGAAGGCACCGGGCGGCGGTGCCACGGCGACCGTGCCGAGCATCAGGCGCACGGGGCCGGATTGGGCGGCGGTCTCTGGCGGCGCGCTTTCCCCCTTCACCCCCTCGTTTTTTGCCCAGGCGATACGCGGCAACCCGTGCGCGAGGCCGAAGGCGGCCAGCAGCGCGCGCTGCGGGGCGTCGAGCGGCGCATCCGTGCGCAGCAACAGGTCCGGCCCGCTATCGAGCAGGTTCAGCACCGCCGAGCCTTCTTTCTTCAAGGCCGAAAGCCGCTTCAGCACTTCCCGCAGCGGGCGGAACAGCGCAACCAACCTCGGGTCCAGCACATGGCAGGTGACGAGGTCCGCCACCGCCGCGCTGCCGCGCTGATGAAAGCCCAGCGCCACCTGCCCGCCCGGCAGGCGCCGCAGCGCGAGATCGGCCCGGCGGCGGGTGCCCGGGACGGCGAGGGCCATCTCGGCCACTTCGGTCTCGGGCAGGCCGGCGCGGGCCAGAGCCTCGACCAGCTTGGCGCGCTTCCAGGCGGCATAGGGGGCGGGGGCGAGGTGCTGCAGGGCGCAGGCGCCGCACTCGGTCAGGAAATGCGGGCAGGGGGGGGCTACGCGGTCTTTGCTCGGCTGCGCGATGCTGGTGAGCGTCGCGGCCAGCCCCTCGCCCCGACGGGCGCCGGGAGTGGCGAGCACCACCTCGCCCGGCAGGGCGCCGGCGATGAAGACCGGGCCGCCCAGCGTTTCCGCCACGCCATCCCCGGCCGAGCCGAGGCGCGCGATGGTAAAGCGCGACGGTTGCGGGGTGGCGCGCGCGGTGCCAAGGGAAGGCGAATCAGGATTGGGCTCGATGCTGGACAAGGCGACTTCCCTGTGGCGCGCGGTGGTTCGGGGCCGGCACGGCGGCTGGTGTTATCTGGGTGATGGGGTCGGTGTGGCCCTCACCCACTTCGGCCGCAAGATATTCCTGCCAGGCGGCGATTTCGGCATCACGCCGGACATCGCCCTGCACGGGATCTGGGAGCCGCATGTGGAGGCGCAGCTGCGCCGTCTGCTCAAGCCTGGCATGCGGGTGGTGGAGGTCGGCGCCAATGTCGGCTTCCACACGCTGGTGATGGCCGAGGCGGTGGGGCCGACCGGCCATATCCATGCCTTCGAGCCCTATCCGCGCGTGCTGCGGCTGCTGCGCCAGACCATCGCGCTGAACCGCTTTGCCGAACGAGTCACGATCCACGCCAGCGCCGCCCTTCATGCGGCCGGCGAGGTCGAGTTCGCAGTGGACCCCGACCAGGCCGGCAGCGCGCATCTGGCGATCCCGATTGCGCTGCCCGCCTATTCCGAACGGTTCACGGTGCCGACGGTGCGGCTCGACGAGGCGCTCGCCGAGGAGGGTGCGGTCGATCTGCTGCGCATGGATGTGGAGGGCACCGAGGGCCTGGTGATGATCGGCGCCGAAGCGCTGATCGCGCGCAGCCCCAACCTGGTCGTGGTTGCGGAATGGGCGCCGAACATGCTCGCCGCGCGCGGCGATGTTGGGGAGCTGGTGGCCTGGCTCGCCGCTATCGGCTTCCGCTTCCACCGGATAGAGCGCAACGGCACGCTCACCGGGGTGTCGGCGGCGGACCTTCCGGCCCTGCCGCATGCCGAGCTCATCATGACGCGCGGGTAAGCCCCCCCGCGCTTCACCCGCCGAAGGCGTTCAACCCCGTCTGGGCGCGGCCGAGGATCAGGGCGTGCACGTCGTGGGTGCCCTCATAGGTGTTCACCGTCTCGAGGTTCATGACGTGGCGGATCACATGGTACTCGTCCACGATGCCGTTGCCGCCATGCATGTCGCGCGCAACGCGGGCGATATCGAGCGACTTGCCGCAATTGTTGCGCTTGACCAGGGAGATCATCTCCGGCGCGGCCTTGTTCTCATCCATCAGCCGGCCGACGCGCAGCACGGCGTGCAGGCCGAGCGTGATCTCGGTCATCATATCGGCCAGCTTCTTCTGCACCAGCTGGGTCTGGGCAAGGGGGCGGCCGAACATCTTGCGGTTCATCGTGTAGTCGCGCGCCGCGTGCCAGCAGAATTCAGCCGCGCCGAGCGAACCCCAGGCGATGCCGTAGCGTGCGCGGTTGAGGCAGGAGAAGGGTCCGGCGAGGGATTTCACGCCCGGCAGGCGGTTTTCCTCGGGGACGAAGACCTCGTCCATCATGATCATGCCGGTGACCGAGGCGCGCAGCGAGAACTTGCCCTCGATCTTGGGGCAGGTGAGGCCCTTCATGCCGCGCTCGAGGATGAAGCCGCGCAGCAGCCCCTCATCATCCTTGGCCCAGACGATGGCGATGTCGGCGATCGGCGAATTGGTGATCCAGGTCTTGGACCCGCTGACCAGGTAGCCGCCATCCACTTTTCGCGCACGCGTGCGCATGGCCGATGGGTCCGAACCGGCATCGGGTTCGGTCAGGCCAAAGCAGCCCACCCATTCGCCGGTGCGCAGCTTGGGCAGGTACTTCTGGCGCTGATCTTCCGACCCGAAGGCGTGGATCGGGTACATCACCAGGCTCGACTGCACGGAGAAAGCGCTGCGGTAGCCGCTATCGACGCGCTCAACTTCACGCGCCATCAGCCCATAGGCGACGTAGGAGACGCCGGCGCAGCCATAGCCTTCGAGCGTGGCGCCGAGGAAGCCCATTTCGCCGAACTCGTTCATGATCTCCCGGTCGAAGGTCTCGTTCCGGTTCGCCATGAGCACGCGCGGCATCAGCTTTTCCTGGCAGAAGGCGCGCGCCGCGTCGCGGATCATCCGCTCGTC
>JBBSCP010000424.1:0-3609 GCA_038250135.1 Acetobacterales bacterium
GTTGATGCGGCGGGCGATGGTGTCGTCACCGCCCAGGCCGTGCGTGTTTTCGAATTGCGCCGCGAAGGCGCTGCCGGTGAAGACCTTCCCCTCGCGGGCCTCGTTGGCGATGATTTGCAGGATGACGTCGTGGCGCCGGCTGCGCTCGGCATCGAGCTTACCGCCGATGTCTTTCCTGACGAGGCGCTCGCCCTGACGGTCCAGCTCCACCCAGGCGCCGCCGCGTTTGTCGACCAGCATCGGCTCGAGGCCGGGCCCGTTGCGCAGCTCGATGTGCAGTTCCCGCTCGGACTGCTCCTCATCGGGGCGAAATAGGATGGCGCCTGAGGTGTAGTAGCCACGCAGCGCGCTGGCGCCGGAGAGCGACAGGAAGGGATCGTCCTTCACCTGCTGCTTGCTGAGCTTCTTCGTGTGGTGGGCGAGGATGATGCCCGCCTCGGGGGCGACCTGGTCGCGGAGCGCCTCGACCCGGCTCTGCAGGAAGAACATCATCGCGCTGTTGTCGTTCTCGCCTTCGCCGCCGGGCCCGCCGTCGAAGACGTTGCGGATGGGGTCGATGCAGATGATGTCGGGCGGGGCGTCGGGGAATGCGGCGCGGATGGCAGCCGCGACAAGAGGCACACCCTGGTCGTCGAGCAGCATGCGCAGCTTGGGGGTGACGACGAGGGTGTTTCGGGCGCGGGATACGATGGCGGGGTCGAGCCGGAGCTGCTGCAGGCGTTCGCGCAGGTAGTGGTACTGGATCTCTGCCTGCAAATAGAACACGCGCAGCGAACGGGGCGCTGTGAATCGCAGGAACGGGGCGCCAGCCGCGGCGTGCACCAGCAGGCTGATCAGGAAATCGGATTTGCCGACCTTGGGCGCACCGCCCAGCACCAGCATCCCGCCCGGGGTAAGCAGGCGCGGCCCGATGAGGTCGTCGGGCATCGGCGAGGTGTCGTCGAGCAGCGCGCCGAGGGTGTGCACGGGGATGGAACTGGGCGGCGCAGCCGTGGCCCGCAGGAGAGGCGGCCCATTCCGGTCGACATGCAGCGCCCAGAGGGCATCGGCCTCCGCCTTGAGGCGCTCCAGCGGCCAGGTGGGGCGCAGGCAGGCTGCGTTGTATCCGCAGATGGCCTCCCAGCCCAGCTCTGGTGTGAGGCGTCCCTCATGCACCTGACGGACGAAGTGGCCGATGGCGGCGCTCGCCCCATGGAAGCGGGTCCAGCTATCCTGGGCGCCCTCACGGACCGGGGTGGTGAGAATGGCGTCTAGCCCAGGCCGGTCACCCTGCCGTGTGGGCTGTGCCTCCTCCTGGCCCGGCATGCTGGGCATGGCCGCGACCGCCGCAGCGAAGTCAGGGAGCTCCACCTCGACCCTGGGGTGGTGCTCCCGGATCGAGACGCGCCGCTGCACGCCATGCTTCTGGTGGACGGTGCCGGGCACGCGGATGGGCTGGTGGGCCGATCGGAAGTGCAGATCGCCGCCAACCTTCTCCGCGATCTCCCCGCGCAGTGCGCAGAGGCGCCCAAGGTCCTCGCCCTCAGCCGGTTCGGTGAGCCGCCACCAGGCGTGCAGCTTGGCGGCGCCCTCGGCGGTGCGGCCGCCGCTTTCGACCAGCACGGTCGGTGCGCCGAGGTGGTGGACGAGGTGCGCCAGTTTGGCGGCGATGTCGCCGGCGTCGAGATCGACAACCACAGTCTGCATCTGCAGCACATGTTCGGCGCGGGCCTGGCCCTGCTCGGCGACGGTGCCGGGGATGACGTAGACGGCGCTGCCTTCGCGCGCGGCCCAGGTGGCATAGGCGCTGAGGGATGCGGCAGCGTGCCGGTCGGCCGGCACCCAGATGTTGTGCGGCTTGGTGTCGAGGCCTTGGCCCTGATCGACGAAGCCGCGGACGGGGATCAACCCATCACAATAGCCGAACACCACGTCGAGGAAGGCAGCGATCTGCTCGATGTCTGGTGCGATAGTCCCGGTGGCCGCCGCCATCGACTGCCCATCGCTGGGAAGTCGATCCATCTCGACATTCCCAATGGTGGGAATATCGGTCGCGCCATCATCCGCCAGCGGCGCCGCATCGTTGAAGTCGCCCCATGCGTTCATGCAGGCAGCGCCCAGCAGCGCGCGGCCCAGGGGCAAAACCTGCATTCGAAATGGTCGGGCTTGGCGGCGACCCGGGGGAGCAGTTCGCCCGCATCCGTGGCTGCGAGAATGCGCACGCCGCGGTCTGACATACGCTGGGCCAGTTCCGCGTTGAACGGCACCAACTCGTGGTGCAGTTCGGCCGTGTCTTTGTTGATGGCGGTGAACAGCGCGGGATTGTCCGCCACGCCCGGCACACTGGCGTCCATATAGGCCTGGTAGACGGCGATCTGCGCCGCATAGATCGGCTTGCTGGCGGCCACGCCCTTGCTGGCGGTGTCGCGCCAGGATTTCGCATTCATGGTCTTGCATTCCCACAGCGCGGGGAACGCCATGCCGGGGATGGCGGGCCCCCCGGCCAGCACGCCATCGACATGGCCGCGGATGCGTCCGCCGGCGACGGAGAAGCCGAACTGCTCCCCATCATCGCCGCCGCCACGGCGGGTGTAGAGATCGAAGCCGGCGCCGCGGAGCCAGGCGACGGCCACATCCTCCAGCGCATGGCCGATCCCGAAGATGCGCAGCAGCCGGCCATCGAATCCAGCGCCCTCATCTTTGGGGGTGCTGGTGAATTCGAATTGCAGGGCCCGCTCGCAGGCATGCCCCAGGCGGGACCCGCCCAGATAGCGACGAGGTGGCGAGGCGGCATTGCCTGCCACCAGGGCCGCGTCGATGGCGGCGTTGACGTGACCGGACGTCAGACTGCGGCTGTTGAAATCCAGCATCAGAACGGCGCATCCGCAGCGGTGAGGGGACGATGGCGGTCCGGCACCTGCTGCGCAGTCGCGTGCATGGCGTCCTGGAAGCCGCCGACGGCCACCTCGATCAGCGTCAGCACCTGCTGCTCGGTCAGATCAATGAGGCGCGTCTGCCAGCCAATCTCGCCCAGGCATTCGCCGAGGGGCCGCATGGCGGCGCGGATCGCTGCCTGTTCCTGTTCGGTGAGGTCAACCATGGCGTGCGCGCTCCTCGCGGCAAGGGTGGTCCACAGCGCCTGGCAGGGCATGCTGCAGAAGGAAGTGGCGAGGCGGGCAGGCCGCCGTCGCGTCGGATCGAACCAGCCAAAGCCGCGGGTGGCGCGGCGGCAGATGGCGCAGGGCGGGACGGGATTGCGCATGGCCGGTCACGCCGCCTGGCCCAGCAGCGCCGGCTGCGCATTGCGGACCATCCCGCGGATGGCGTGGCGGTTGAACTTGAATGTCAGCAGCGCCGAGGCCTGGTAGCGGGTCATGCTGAGATCGGCGCGAGCCTCGGGCGGCAGGTGGAGCAGTTGACGCTCGGTCGGCGCCTCGCGCATCCACCGCTTGCTCTTATGGGCACTCTCGTCGGTCTCGTAGGTGTTCAGCCAGTCATCGGCGGCGGCCAGTGCCACCATCCGCTCGCCGATGGACAGCAGCCGTGCTGCCTCGCCCTTGGCACCACCGACCGCGTGCCAGGCGCCGTTCAAGAAGAAGATGCCCGCCCAGCCGTTGAACCCATTGGCCA
>JBBSCP010000425.1:0-3597 GCA_038250135.1 Acetobacterales bacterium
ACATAGCCGCCGCCGCGCACGGTCTTGATGACCTGCGGGTTGCGCCCGTCATCCTCCAGCTTGCGCCGCAGGCGGGAGACGGCGACATCGATGGCGCGGTCGAAGGGCCCCGCCTGGCGGCCACGCAGCAAATCCATCAGCATGTCGCGCGTCAGTACCCGATTAGGGCGCTCCACCAGCACCATGAGCAATTCGTATTCGCCGCCGGTCAGCGGCACCTCGGCACCCTCGGGGTTGAGCAGGCGTCGGCGCGTGGGTTCCAGCACCCAGCCGGCAAAGCGCAGCACCTTGGCGGGCGGCTCGCGCCCCGGGTCGGTCGAGCTGTCGGCGGTGGCGCGGCGCAGCACGGCGCGGATGCGCGCGAGCAACTCGCGCGGATTGAACGGCTTCGCGACATAGTCATCGGCGCCGAGTTCGAGGCCGACGATGCGGTCCGTCTCCTCCCCCATCGCGGTCAGCATGACGATCGGCACCTCGGATTGGCTGCGCAGCCAGCGAGCAAGGTCGAGCCCGGATTCGCCCGGCATCATCAAATCCAGCACGACCAAATGATAGCGCCCAAGCGGCCAGAGCTTGCGGGCCTCCCGCGCATCCCGCGCCGAGGTCACCCGGAAGGACTGCTTCTCGAGAAACTTGCCGAGAAGGTCGCGGATCTCGCGATCGTCGTCGACGACCAGGATATGGGGGGCGGTGCTGTCCATCGGCCGTAACATAGCGCGCCGCGGCGGGTTTGGGGGGCGGCGATGTTGCATTGTGTAACCAAAGCGCCGTGCGCAACGCAGCGTTGCATTTCATGACGCATCGCCCCTTGGGGGCGTAACCTTGGCGCCCCATCCTGCGAACCACCAGAGACCACCCGGCGCGGCTACTTCCCCTCGCCGCGAGACCCCCCCACTCCACCAACCGGGTGGTCTGCTGTAGGGCGGCGGGGATGGAGACTGCCACGCCATCCCCGCCGTCTTTTCCCGAGCCCCCTGACTGGGCACATCGCGGCCTGGCGGAGCTTGCGGCGCGCGACTCCGATTTTGCCCGTATTCTGCCCGCGGCAGGCCCTTTGCCTTGGCGCACCCGCACCCCTGGCTTTCCCGGTCTGCTGCGCACCATCTGCGGCCAGCAGATCTCCAACGCCGCCGCGGGCGCCATCTGGGGGCGGCTTTCGGCCATTCCTGGCGCGCTCGACCCGGCCTGCCTGCTCACGCTCGATGACGCGACTCTGTGTGGCCTCGCCGGCCTGTCGCGGCCCAAGGCGGCGCATGCGCGGGCGCTGGCGGGGGCCATCTTGGACGGTACGCTGAGGCTCGAAGCCCTCGACGACATGGCGGATGAGGCGGCCATCGCGCATCTCTGCGCCATCCGCGGCCTCGGCCGCTGGACGTCGGAGGTGCATCTGCTGTTCGCGCATCAGCGGCCGGACGTCTTTCCCGCCGGCGACGTTGCCCTCGCCGCCTCGCTCGCGCATCTTCGCGGCTGGGAGGTGCGACCGAAGCAAAAGCAACTGGCCGAGCTTGCCCTAGCCTGGACCCCCTGGCGGAGCCTCGCCGCACGACTGCTCTGGCACCATTGGCGGCACGTGACCGGGCGGCTCGCCTTCGAATAGGCCGCTTCAGGCAATGATCACGCAATCCGCCGCGGTCACATTGGCCGGCAGGTTCTCCAGCCCGACGATCAGCGTGTTCACTGCATAAGCATAGCCATTGATATCATACCGAACGATGCCTGTGGTCGGGTCGTAGACGATGCGTTGGCTGGCCAGGGTTGCCTGCCCGCCGGCGGCGATGCAGAAGGCGCTGGCCTGCAGGCCGCCCACCGCGCCGAGTGCCGGGAAGGCCGAAAGGGGACAGGCAAATGGTGTCGTCCACCGGGTTGAAGTCGGTGACGGTAGCGCGGTTGAGCAGGACAAAGACCCGGCCTACTGCACCCAGACTCGTTGACGTACTGAAGTTGAGCTGATCTAGGCCGGCGCCGCCGGTCAACACATCGTTGCCGTCCCCGCCAGTCAGCCGGTCATTTCCTGCGCCACCATCGAGCGTGTCGGCGTCGGCGTCGCCAAAGAGCTGATCGCCATCAGCACCGCCCGACAGAAAATCCGCGCCCGTGCCGCCATAAAGCGTATCGACCCCGGCGTTTCCCGTTGCGATGGCGTATCTGTGGCCATCTCCGTGGCCGCGGGCGAGACTGCACCAATGATCCTTTCGCCTCGCCTGCGTGCCACCGCAGCGCCGCCCATCCCCGCCGCCCGCGCCTGGGCCGCGCGCTATGCGGGCGCCGCCGGCCCCGCGCTTGATCTCACCCAGGCTGTGCCCGGCTACCCGCCGCCGCCCGAGATGCTGCGCCGCCTGGGCGAGGCCGCGGGCAGCGCGGCCTTTGCGGGCTACGGCCAGATCGCCGGAGAATACTTGCTGCGGGAGGCGCTGGCCGCCGACATTTCGGCCCGCTACGGCGCCGCCATCGCCCCCGCCGAGGTCGCCATCACCGCCGGCTGCAACCTGGCCTTCGCCATGGTCATGGCGGCGCTGGCGGCGGAGGGGGAGGCGGTGCTGCTGCCCACCCCCTACTACTTCAACCATCATATGACGTTGACCTTGCAGGGCGCGCGCCCCATCCCGCTGCCGACCCGCGCCGAGGACGGCTTCGTGCCCGACCCCGCCTGGGTCGAGGCGCTGTTGATCGAGCATCGTGCGAAGGCAGTGGTGCTGGTCTCCCCCAACAACCCGACCGGCGCGGTCTATCCGCCCGCAGTGATCGAGGCGGTGGCGGCGCTCTGCCGGGCGCATGGCGCGGCGCTGGTGCTGGACGAGACGTATCGGGACTTTCTGCCAGCCGTCGGATCGCCGGAGGCCGAAGGCGAAAGGTGTGAATCGGCCGGCCCCTTCAACGCCCCGCCGCCGCACGGGCTGTTCCAGGACCCCAACTGGCGCGACGTGCTGGTACACCTCTACAGCTTCTCCAAGGCCTATTGCGTGCCGGGGCATCGCGTCGGCGCGGTGGTGGCAGGCAGCGCCTTCCAGGTCGAACTCGCCAAGGCGCTCGACACCTGGCAGATCTGCCCCGCGCGCCCGGCGCAATCGGTGCTGGCCTGGGCGGTGCCCGCGCTGGCGGCGTGGCGGGAGGGCAACCGCGCCCTGATGGCCGAGCGGGCCACTTTCTTTCGCCAGCAAATCGGGCGGCTCCCCGGCTGGCGGCTCGACGCCATCGGCACCTTTTTCGCCTATCTTCGCCTGCCCGAGGACGCGCCGGAGGCGATGCGCGCGGCCGAGATCCTCGCCGCCGAACAGGGTCTGATGACGCTGCCCGGCCCCTTCTTCGGCCCGGGGCAGGAGCGCCATCTGCGCCTCGCCTTCGCCAATGCCGGCTCCGAGGTGCTGGCGCAGGTGCCCACTCGGCTGGCGGCGCTCAGCCGAACATGGCGCTGAGTGGCGTATGCGACAGCGCGCACAGTCGCGCGCGGGTCAAGGCTTGAATCTGCCGTGCCTGCATCGCCGCAATCTGGGCAGCGGATATCCGCACGGCTTGGCCTGCGCGACCAACTTCCGGGATTTTCGTGAAGCATCGCTGAACGCGCCGTGGTTGCGCGGGACCACCCGATTGGGCCAGACA
>JBBSCP010000426.1:0-3567 GCA_038250135.1 Acetobacterales bacterium
GGCTCGATGTCCGCGACGATTACGGCCGGCTGATCGCGCCCGCCGAGGGCGAGGCCGCCGTGCTGCGCCAGGGTGGCGATGGCATGGACGGCGCGGGCATCATCCAGATACCGCAGCGCATCGTCGCCCTGTTCAGCGGCGCCGTGGCGGTCGGCCCGGATGGCCGCGCGGTGATCCCGCTCGACATGCCCGACTTCGCCGGCGAGGTCCGCCTCATGGTCGTCGCCTGGGAGGGCAATCGCATCGGCCATGCGTCCCGCTCGATGACGGTGCGCGAGGCCGCGGTGGCGGAGGCGCTGCTGCCGCGCTTCCTCGCCCCGGGCGACGAGGCTCGCCTGCCGGTGCTGCTGCACAATGTCGAGCTGCCGGCCGGCAGCTTCACAGCGACGCTGACCGCCACCGGCGCCATCGAACTCGCCGGACCCGCGCGGATCGAGCAGCAATTGGCCGCCGGTGCCCGCGCCGTGCCGGCCACGCAGCTGCGCGCCACCGTGGTGGGGGAGGGCACGCTGCGCCTCGCCGTCACCGGGCCGAACGGGTTCACAACAACTCGGGAGAGCACCATCACCGTGCGTTCCTCCCGCGCCGCCGTCAGCGAGATTGTGATGAGCACGCTGGCGCCCGGCGCCACCGGGCCGGTGCCCTTGCCGTCGAATCGCTTCATTTCCGGCACCTGGCGGGCTTCGGCCAGCTGGGGCGCGCCAGTGCGCTACGACGCGGCGGCGCTGCTCGCGGGCCTCAAGCGCTTCCCGCTGGATTGCGTGGAGCAGGCCGCCTCGCGCATCCTCGCGCTCAGCTTCGCGCCGCAAAACCCCGATACCGCGCAGGAGGACCAGGCGGCGCTGCAACGCGCGATCCAGAGCGTGCTGGACCGCCAGCGCTTCGACGGCCGCTTCGGCTTCTGGACCGCCGAGGGCGAGGTGCATGACTGGGCCAGCCTGTTCGCGGTCGAGGCGCTGCTGCGTGCCAAGGCCGCCGGCGCGCCGGTGCCCGAAGCCGCGCTCAAAGACGCGCTGCGTGCCGTGGAGGAGGATCTCGACCAGGCTCGCACCACCCCGGCGGCGCTCGCCGTGCAGGCCTACCGCGTGCACGTCATGGCGCTGGCCGGGCGCAACCGCCTCGGCGCGGCGCGGCGCCTGGCCGAGGATCTCGACGCACTGCCGACGCCGCTCTCCCGCGCGCAGCTCGCCGCCGCCTTCGCCCGGGCGGGGGACCGGCAGCGCGCCGAGCAGATCTTCGCCGTGGCGCTGGCCAATCCGGCGCGGAATTTCTGGTTCGTCGATTACGGCTCGGCGGTGCGCGATGCGCTCGCCACCGCGCTGCTGCTGCGCGAGAGCGGGGTGGCGCAGGATCGCCTGCCTGCGCTGCTGGCGCGGCTGCCGGGGGCGGATTTCACCCCCGCCGTCAGCTCGACGCAGGAGCAGGCCTGGGCAGTCGCGGCCGCCTCGGTGCTCGGGCGGGATGGGCGGCCGCTGCGCATCACGCTGAACGAGCGCGACCTGCCGGTGGCGCCCGTGGTCCAGGCGTCGCTGAGTGCCGCGGGCACGGCGCGCAACCGGGGCGATGCGCCGGTGGTGCAGGCCGTGACCATCGCGGGCGTGCCGAGCTCGCCCTTGCCGGCCGCGGCGCAGGGGATGCGCGTGGCGCGCCGCTTCTATGACCTGGCGGGCCAGCCGCTGAACCTCGACACGCTGCGCGCGGGCACGAATTTCGTGCTGCTCATGGAGGTGCGCGCCACGACCAATGAACGGCATGAGGCGATGCTCAGCCAGGGCCTGCCGGCGGGCTGGGAGATCGCCGGGCGGATGGCGGCGGGCGAGGTCATCGGCATGCCCTGGCTCGGCACCCTCACCGAGACTTTGAGTGTTGCCGCCCGCGACGACCGATTCGCCGCCGCGATGGAGCTGACCGCCGAGGCACCGCTGGCACGCCTCGCCGTGCGGCTGCGCGCGGTGACGGCGGGCCGCTTCGAGCTGCCTGGGATGGAGGCGTCCGACATGTACCGACCGGGGATCTTCGGCCGCCAGAACACCGCCCGCATCGTGGTGCTGCCGGCGGAATAATGAATTTTCGCGCTGCCCTCGCCGTTCTGGTCCTGCTGGTCCTGGCGGTGGTGGCGATCGACCGTGCCTTGCCGCCCAACCTCGTGCGCCTGAATGCGGGCGTCGAGGTGCTGGACCGGGAGGGGCGGACGCTCTCCGTCCTGCCGGCCACGGGCGGCGTATGGCGGCTGCGCACCACTGTCGAGGACGTGCCGCCGCATCTGGTCGCGATGCTGATCGCGGCGGAGGATCGGCGCTTCCTGTGGCATCGCGGCGTCGATCCCACGGCGCTGGCGCGGGCCAGCCTGCAATGGCTGCGCGCCGGCCGCGTGGTGTCCGGCGGCTCGACGTTGACGATGCAGGCGGCGCGGCTGCTCGAACCCCGCCCGCGCACGCTGCGCAGCAAGCTCATCGAGATGGCGCGCGCGATGCAATTGGAAGCGCGGTTCAGCAAGGAGGAGATCCTCGGCATCTGGCTGACGCTGGCGCCGCAGGGGGGGAATCTGGAGGGGCTGCGGGCTGGCTCGCTCGCCTGGTTCGCCCGCCCGCCCGGGCAGCTCGACGCCGCCGAATCGGCCCTGCTCATTGCGCTGGCGCGGCGGCCGGAGGCGCTGCGGCCGGACCGGCACCCGGGGCCGGCGCGCGCCGCGCGGGATGCCGTGCTGCTCGCCCGCGCGGCCGGCGCCGGGGGCGTGAATGAGGATGAGCGTGCGCTGGCCCTGGCGAGCGGCCTGCCGAGCGCCCGTGCCGCCATGCCGCGCCTCGCGCCGCACTTTTCCCGAGCTCAGGCGCGCGGGGCGCCGCCGGGGGCACGCATCGCCACCACGCTCGACCGTGACCTGCAACGCGCGGTGGAACGCATTGCGGCGGGGGCCTTCGAAACCCTGCCGGCGCGTGCCTCGATCGCGCTGATGATCGTCGATGGCACCACGCGGGAGGTTCGCGCCCTCGTCGGGGGCCAGTTCGGCGCGGAAAACCGAGCTGGTT
Organism: Acetobacterales bacterium; assembly: GCA_038250135.1. Classification (GTDB taxonomy): domain Bacteria; phylum Pseudomonadota; class Alphaproteobacteria; order Acetobacterales; family Acetobacteraceae; genus Falsiroseomonas. Next base: position 3,030 of record JBBSCP010000426.1, read on the forward strand.
CGCTGGACCTCACGCGCGCCGTGCGCTCGCCGGGTTCGGCCTTGAAGCCGCTGCTCTACGCCTTGGCCTTTGAGGCGGGCGTGGCGCGGCCCGAAACCGTGCTGAGCGACCTGCCCGCCCGCTTCGGCAGCTACGCGCCCGAGAATTTCTCGCGCGATTTCGCCGGCCGCGTGACGGCGGCGGATGCGCTGCGCCTGTCGCTCAATTTGCCGGCGGTGGCCTCGCTCAATGAGATCGGCGCACTGCGCTTCGCCTCGGCGCTGAAGGCGGCCGGCGCGGCGCCACGACTTGCGCCAGGCGCCGAGCCCTCCCTGCCGCTGGCGCTCGGCGGTTCCGGCACCACGCTGCGCGAGATGATGGCGCTTTATGGGACGCTGGCCGATCAGGGGCGCGGGTTGGCCGGCCCTGTGGTGTCGGCCCAGGCGGCGAACGCCGTGGCCGCGGTACTCGTGCAACCCTTCCCTGGTGGCGGGCCGCCCGGCATCGCCTGGAAAACCGGCACGAGCTGGGGCGGGCGGGACGCCTGGGCCTTCGGCTA
>JBBSCP010000427.1:0-3566 GCA_038250135.1 Acetobacterales bacterium
CTGAACGACGAAGCGGGCGCGGCGGAGGTGGTGGCGGGGATTGAGGCGTTGGGGCGCCGCGCGTTCCAGCGCGGGCTCGACGTCGCCGACCTGCCGGCGCTGCGCGGCTTCATTGCCGAGGCACAGAGCGCGCTCGGCCCCTGCGACATCCTCGTGAACAATGCCGGGCTCAACCTGCGCGGCCCGATCGAGACGATCACGGAGGCGATGTTCGACCGTGTGCTCGACGTGCATGTGAAGGCGAGCTTCTTTGCCGCGCAGGCGGTGTGGGAGGGCATGGCGGCGCGTGGTCGCGGGCGGATCATCACCACGGCCTCGCAGCTCGGCTTCAAGGGGGCGGCGAACATCGTGCCCTATTGCACCGCGAAAGCCGCGCTGATCGGCTTCACGCGCGCACTGGCCCATGAGGGCGCGCCGAAGGGCATCCTGGTGAACGCCATCGCGCCTGGCCCGGTGCGCAGCGACCTGACCGCGCAACTCGGCCCGGATTGGGCGGCGGCGACGGGCGCGAAACTCCCCATCGGGCGGATCGGCGAGCCTGAGGAGATCGCCGCCGCCGCGCTGCTGCTGGCCTCCTCGCCGGGTGGGGATTTCTTCGTGGGCGCCACGCTTTCCCCCAATGGCGGGGACATCATGCATTGATCCGCAGGCTGACCGCCGAAGAAGCCGAGGCGGCGATCGACTGGGCCGCCGCCGAGGGCTGGAATCCGGGCCTCTCCGACCTGCCCTGTTTCCTGGCGCAGGATCGGGGGCTGTTCCTCGCCGTCGAGCAGGAGGGCACGCTGCGCGCGGTGATTTCCGCCACGCGGTACCTGGAGGCGTTCGGCTTCATCGGCTTCTACATCGCGCGGCCCGATGCACGCGGGCAGGGGCACGGCATCGCGGTGTGGCGCGCTGCGATGGCGCGGCTGGAGGGAAGGCTGATCGGCCTCGACGGCGTGGTCGCGCAGCAGGCGAATTACCGGAAGTCGGGCTTCAGCCTCGCCTGGAACAACATCCGGTTTGGCGGAAAGGTGCGCGACCTGCCTGCGCCGGACGCCATGATCGTGCCGGCAACCGGCGTGCCCTTCGCCGCGCTCGCCGCACTCGATGCCTGTGTGTTTCCCGCGCCGCGGCCCGGCTTCCTGCACGCATGGCTCGGCGCGCCGGGCCATGTGGCGCTGGCGCTGCTCCGCGATGGCGCGGCGGTGGGCTTTGGCGTGATCCGCCCGGCCCGCAGCGGTCACAAGATCGGGCCACTGGTGGCCGAGACGGCACAGGATGCGCAAGCGCTGCTCGCCGCGCTGATCCATCGCGCCGGTGCCGGCGAGGTGTTTCTCGACGTGCCGGAACCGCAGCGCGAGGCCGTGCGGCTTGCGGAGTCCATTGCTCTCAAGCCGGTCTTCGAGACGGCGCGCATGTATACCGGCCCCGCGCCCGCCTTGCGGTTGGAGCGAATCTTCGGCGTCACCACCTTCGAACTCGGGTAGCTCCTACTGCGCCGTGGATCGCAGCGACGCCACATCGAACCCCTGGCCCCGCGCGATGGCCGTCGCGGCAGCGAGATCGTCCGGCGCCATGACCGGCGTGCGCGCCAGGATCCACAGGAAGTTCCTCCCCGGCGCGCCGACCACCGCCCAGCGGTAGTCAGGATCCAGCCCGATCACCCAGTAGTCGCCGTAGAACGGCCAGAAGAAGCTGACGCGCAGCCGGGCATTGCCGCTGCCCTCCACCACATAGGCACTGGCCGTCGCCACGCGCTCACCAGCTTGGCCGAGGCAACGATTCGTGACGCCGATCCACCCGTCCGGCCGTGCCGTGTAGGTGGCGGTGGTGCCCTCGCAGACCTTGCCCGAGCCATCCTGGAAGGAGTTCGGCAGCCGTGCGATCTCATACCAGGTGCCGACATAGCGGCTGAGATCGACGGCAGGCACAGTCGCCGGCATCCCAGGCACCGGCTGCGTGGCGCAGGCGCCGAGCAGCAGCAGGGCAAGCAGCGTGAGGCGCTTCATGGCACGGTTCCTTCGGGTAGTGCCGCGACATGGTCGAACACGTCGCCGGCGGTGGTGATCCAGATCGAGTCGCGATGCTGCGCGATTTCCGCCAGCGCGCGACGCAGATGCCGCAGCCGGTGCGGCTGGCCGACGATGTAGGGGTGGAGGGCGATGCCCATCACCTGCGGCAGCCCATCCTTCACCTGGCGAAGGCGTTCATGGAAATCGTCCACGATCATCGCCGCGAAGGCGTCGCCGCCAACTTTCCGCGCGACCACGGCGGGGATGTCGTTCACCTCCTGCGGGTAGGGCACCGCGAGAAGCCGGCCGGCGCGCGTTTTCATCCATATTGGCGCGTCATCGGCGCACCAGTTCAGCGTATAGCGGTAGCCGGCCTCGGCCAGAAGATCGGGCGTGGTGCGGCTTTCGGCGATCCAGGGGCTGAGCCAGCCGCGCGGGGCCACGCCCTCATGGCGGGCAATCGCGGCCGTCGAGTCGCTGATCAGCCTGCGTTCCTCGGCTTCTGGCAGGATCGACTGGCGTTCGGAATTGGTGCGGCCATGGCCGGCCATCTCGTCGCCACGGGCGCGATGCGCGGCGACCAGCGCCGGCGCGTAGTCGTACATCGCGCTGTTCAGCAGCACCGTGGCGGGGAAGTGCTGCTCCTCCAGCAACTCGATCAACCGCCAGGCGCCGACCCGGTTGCCGTAGTCGCGCCAGGCGAAGTTCAGCACGTCGGGCTGCGGCCCGCCCGGGGCGAGCTCCGCACCCAGCCCCTCGCCAAAGGCGAAATGCTCCAAATTCACGCCAAGATAGACGGCGAGCTTCGCGCCATTCGGCCAAGCATAGGGCGTGCGGCCGGCCCAGCCGACGTAGTCGTAGCGTCCATGGGTCGGCAGCATGCACTCTGTCTCCGTCGGCGCGCCGCATGTCGGGCCGTTTCGCGATGCACGCAAGTCCGGCGTCGGGGTGGGATGACCGCCGCGCCGACCTGCCTTAAGGTTTTGCGCATGGAGAGAGCGACCAAGGGGCAAGCCAAGGGTGATGACGCCGCCGGGGCGCTGCTGAGCCGTGAGGCGAGGGCGGCGCGCGCGCATCTCGCCTTGCCGGTTGCGCTCGGCGCCGGCCAGGTCGCCATCGGGATCGCCCAGGCTTGGCTGATCGCGAGCCTGCTGGCCGGGCTGTTGGGATTCGGGTCGGCGGGCTGGGGGGAATTGGCGGCCGCGGCGGCGCTGGCGCTGCTCTCGGCCGGGCTTGGCATCGCGCAGGAACGCGCGCTGATCGCGGCTGGGGAGGCCGCGAAGGCCCGCCTGCGCCAGGCGGCTTTCGCGCGCCTGCTGGCGACCGGCGCGGCGGATGGCCGACCCGTCGGCGAGAGCGCCGCGATCGTGGTGGACCGGGTCGAGGCGCTGGACGGCCATGTCGCGCGCTGGACGCCCGCCGCCGCCATGGCGCTGATCGGCCCGGCGATGGCGATTGCGCTGGCGGCGTCCGTCGATCCGACGTCGGGGCTGATCCTGGGCCTGTGCGTGCTGCTGGTGCCGGTGGCCATGGCGGTAACCGGCATCGGTGCCGCCGTCGCCTCCCGCCGGC
>JBBSCP010000428.1:0-3520 GCA_038250135.1 Acetobacterales bacterium
AGGTGCCGCATTGGGCTGCCGTCAGCCATCCGCCGATCGATTTCCAGGACGCCTACTATTACGCCGCGCCGAAGCAGGGGCCGAAATCTCTGGATGAGGTCGATCCCGAGCTTCTCAAGACTTATGCGAAGCTTGGCATCCCCTTGAAGGAGCAGGCGATCCTCGCCGGAGTCGAGGGTGCGGGCGACACGCCGGCCGAGGGCCGTATGCCGATCGCGGTCGATGCGGTGTTTGACAGCGTCTCGGTCGCAACCTCCTACAAGGAGCGACTGGCGAAGGATGGCATCGTTTTCTGCGCGATCAGCGAGGCGGTGCAAACGCATCCCGAACTGGTGCGCGAATACCTTGGCAGCGTCGTACCGCAGGGCGACAATTACTACGCCGCGCTGAACAGCGCGGTATTCACCGATGGCAGCTTCGTTTACATCCCCAAGGGCGTTCGCTGCCCGATGGAGCTCAGCACTTATTTCCGCATCAACGCGAAGAGCACCGGGCAGTTCGAGCGCACGCTGATCATCGCTGATGAGGGCGCGATCGTCAGCTACCTCGAAGGCTGCACCGCGCCGATGCGCGACGAGAACCAGCTGCATGCGGCAGTGGTCGAGCTCGTCGCTCTCGATGACGCCAGCATCAAGTACAGCACGGTGCAGAACTGGTATCCGGGCGATGCGGAAGGTCGCGGCGGCATCTACAACTTCGTCACCAAGCGCGCCGCCTGCCGCGGCAAGCGCAGCAAGGTGAGCTGGACGCAGGTCGAGACGGGGTCCGCCATTACCTGGAAGTATCCTTCCTGCCTGCTGATCGGCGATGACAGCGTGGGGGAGTTCTATTCGGTGGCGATCACCAACAACCGCCAGCAGGCCGATACCGGCACCAAGATGTTTCATATCGGAGCACGCACACGCAGCACGATCGTGAGCAAGGGCATCTCGGCCGGCTACGGGCAAAACACCTATCGGGGGCTGGTTAAGATCAGCCCGAAGGCGACCGATGCGCGCAACTTCACCCAGTGCGACAGTCTGCTGATCGGCGACAAATGCGGCGCGCATACCGTGCCCTACATCGAAAATCGCTGCATGAGTGCGAAGGTCGAGCACGAGGCCACCACCAGCCGTATCGCCGAGGATCAGCTGTTCTACTGCCGCTCGCGCGGCCTGACGCAGGAGGAGGCCGTGGGCATGATTGTCAATGGCTTCGCCCGCGAAGTACTGAAGGAATTGCCGATGGAATTCGCCGTGGAAGCGCAGAAACTGCTTGCCATTTCTCTAGAAGGGTCTGTGGGCTGACCATGTTGAAGATCGAAAACCTGCACGCCACGATTGACGGCAAGCAGATCCTGAACGGCCTGACGCTCACCATCGCGCCGGGCGAGTTGCACGCCATCATGGGACCGAACGGCTCTGGCAAATCGACGCTGGGCTACGTGCTGGCCGGGCGTGAAGGCTATGAGGTGACGGAAGGTTCTGTGACTTTCAACGGCCATGACCTGCTGACGATGACGCCGGAGGAGCGTGCGGTCGCCGGCGTGTTCCTCGCCTTCCAGGCACCTGTCGAGCTAGCGGGCGTGGGCAACGCGAATTTCCTGCGCACCGCACTGAACGCCGTGCGCCGCGCCAGGGGCGAGGCCGAGGTGGACGCCATGCAATTCCTCAAGCTGGCGCGCGCCCGCATGAAGGTGCTGAACATGGCCGACGAGATGCTCAAGCGGAACGTCAATGTCGGCTTCTCCGGCGGCGAGAAGAAGCGCAACGAGATGCTGCAGATGGCGATGCTCTCGCCGAGCCTCGCCCTGCTGGACGAGACCGATAGCGGGCTCGACATCGATGCGCTGAAGATGGTCGCCGATACGGTGAACAGCCTGCGCGGGCCGAGCTTCTCCGCGCTCGTCATCACGCACTACCAGCGCCTGCTGAACCACATCGTGCCGGACCGCGTGCATGTGCTCTCGGCTGGCCGCATCATTCGCAGCGGCGGGCCCGAACTTGCCGAGGAACTCGAGGCGACAGGCTATGCCCCGTCGGTCGCGGCATGACGGCGGTCGGCATCACGGGCGCGGCCGCGTTCCTTGCGCGGCATGAAGGGCTTCGCGCGAGGCTGCCCGGCGCGCAGACCGACTGGGTGATCGCGATGCGTGAGCGCGCGACGGCGGCATTTCGGGCGCAGGGCTTTCCGACGCGGCGCGTCGAGGCCTGGAAATACACCGACCTCGCGGCCGTGACTGGCAGCGTGTTCGGCGAGCCACTGACCGGCGTCGATGACGGGCTTGACCTGCCTGCGACGACGAACCCCCGCGCGGTCTTCATCGATGGGCGCTTTCGCGCCGATCTCTCGACGCTAGAGGGCCTCGGCTACGCGGTCGAAAGTCTTGCCGTGACTCTGCTCACACAGCAGCATCGCCTCAATGCGATGGCGCGGCCTGAGGAGCAGGCGCTCGCCGCCTTGAATGGCATGTTGTTCGAGGATGGCGTGGTCATCACCATCCCTTCCGGTGTGGCCGCAGGCGTGCTGGAACTGCTCTCCTGCGCGGCGCAGTCGGAGCGTGCGCCCGCCTACCATCCGCGGCATCTGGTGCAGTTGGGGGAGGGTGCCTCGCTCACGCTGATCGAGACCGCGGCCGGCCCCGCCGCTGCGCGGTACCTGCACAACCCTGTCTTCGAAATCGAGGTCGCAGCGGGTGCGCGGATGAATCATGGGCGGTTGCAGATGGAGGGGCGCGAGGCGTTCTTTCTCTCCACGGTCTATGCGCGCGTCGCCGCCGGCGGCACCTACGACAATTTCACGCTGAACGCCGGGGCGCGCCTGTCGCGCAACGAAATTCACGTGGCACTCAATGGCCCCAAGGCCGAGGCGCATATGAACGGCGTTCAGCTGGTGGCCGATGGCCAGCACGCGGATACCACCACGGCGCTGGATCACGCCGCACCTGACTGCGCGTCCCGCCAGACCTACAAGACGGTGCTTTCCGGCCGGTCGCGCGGCGTGTTTCAAGGCAAGATTCTGGTCCGCCAGGTCGCGCAGAAGACCGACGGCTACCAGATGAACCAGGCGCTTCTGCTCAGCCCGGAGGCCGAGATCAACTGCAAGCCGCAGCTTGAAATCTATGCCGATGATGTGAAGTGCAGCCACGGCGCCACGGTAGGTGCGCTCGATCCCGAGCAGTTGTTTTTCCTGCGCAGCCGCGGCATTCCCAAGGCGCAGGCGAAGGCCATGCTTGTCGAGGCCTTCCTGACCGAGGCGGTGGAAGCGGTCGCCGATGCGGATATCCGCGCCTCCCTCGCCGGCGCAGTCGCCGCCTGGTGGCAACACCAGGGGATCGAGACCGCGTGATGGACGGGCATCTTTCACCCAGGCTCGACCTGGCGAAGATCCGCGCGGATTTCCCGATCTTATCCGAGAAGATTCGCGGCAAGGACTTCACTTTCCTCGACAGCGGCGCGAGTGCGCAAAAGCCGCGCCAAGTCATCCAGGCGATGGTGACGATGATGGAGACAGCCTACGCCAACGTCCATCGCGGCGCCTA
>JBBSCP010000429.1:0-3519 GCA_038250135.1 Acetobacterales bacterium
CATCGCCAGTGCGCGCGCGATGCCCACACGCTGGCGTTGCCCGCCGGAGAAGGCATGCGGGTGGCGCGTCGCGGCATCGCCGGGCAGGCCGACCAGCGCGATCAATTCCGCCACACGCGCGGCCACGGCGGCACGATCCGCGCCGAGGCCGTGTGCGCGCAGCGGTTCCGCGATGATCTCCGCCACCGTGCGGCGCGGGTTGAGCGATGCGTAGGGGTCCTGGAAGATCATCTGCATGTGGCGCCGGCGCTGGCGCAGCGCCTCGCCTTCCAGATGCGTGATGTCCTCGCCCTGGAAGCTGATGCGGCCGGTGGTGATCGGCAGGCGCCGCAGGATGGCGCGGCCGAGCGTGGTCTTGCCCGATCCCGATTCGCCCACCAGGCCGAGTGTCTCGCCCGCTGCCACATGCAGCGATACGTCGCGCAGGATGCGCGCCTGGGCGCGCGGCTCGAAGGGATGGCGCCGCCGCCCCTCGATCACCACGGAAAGCCCCTCGACCTCCAGCAGCATCAGGCGGGGACCAGCGGATGGTGGCAGGCCGCGCGGTCGAGCAGCGGGCGCTCGACGAGGCATTGGGCATCCGCGTGCGGGCAGCGTGGCGCGAAGGCGCAGCCGGGCGGATCGTCACGCATGTCGGGCGGGCTGCCCTCGATCGACCACAGTGTATCCATGGCGTCGTCGAGCCTCGGCGTGGCGCGCAGCAGACCGGCCGTGTAGGGGTGGCGAGGCGCCTCGTACAACGCCTGGGCCTCGGCGGTTTCGGCCACGCGGCCGCCATAGAGCACCGTCACGCGGTCCGCCAGCGCGGCGACCAGGCCGAGATCGTGGGTGATCAGCAGCACGGCGAGCCCCAGCCGCGCTCGCAATTCGCGCAGCAGCGCCATGATTTGCGCCTGCACCGTCACGTCGAGCGCCGTTGTCGGCTCGTCTGCCACCAGCAGCTTGGGCGAACCCGCGAGCGCCATGGCGATCAGCACGCGCTGGCGCATGCCGCCGGAAAATTGATGCGGATAATCGGCCAACCGATCCGCCGGGCGCGGAATGCCGACCAGCGCGAGCAGTTCGGCGGTGCGCGCAGCGGCCGCGCGGCGCGACATGCCGTGATGCCGGCGCAGCGGCTCGCCAATCTGGCCGCCCACGGTCATCAGCGGATTGAGCGCCACCATCGGGTCCTGGAACACCATGCCGATATCGCGCCCGGCGACGAGTTGCGGCCCGGCGGGGCCAGTGACGTCGCGCCCCTCCCACGTAAAACGGCCCGACGCCACGCGGCCCGGCAGGCGCATCAGCCCGGCCATGGCGAGCGCGGCCGCGGATTTGCCGGACCCGCTTTCGCCGACCAGCGCATGGACCTCGCCGGGAGCGATGGCGAAATCGATGCCGCGCACCGCGCGCACCAGCCCGCGCTGCGTCGCGAAATGCACGGACAGGTCTCGCACATCGTAGAGCATCATGCGCGCGCCCGCGCCGCGAAACGTTTCTCGCGTTCGCGCGGGTCGAGCGCGATGCGCAGCCGCCCGGCCAATAGGTTCAAGCCCAGCACCGTCAGTGCGATCGCCGCCCCCGGCACCACGACCAGCCACCACGCGTTGCTCAGGTAGTTGCGCCCCGCCGCGACATCCAACCCCCAAGACACCAGCGGCGGCTGCACGCCAAGGCCGAGGAAGGAAAGCGCCGCCTCGGCCAGCACCACGCGGGCGAATTCCAGCACGCCCAGGGTCAGCAGGGGCGCGGCGAGGTTCGGCAGGATATGTTCGGCGATCACCGTGCGGCGGCGGCAGCCGGTCAGGATCGCAGCCTCCACATAGGGCAGCGCGCGCTGCGTCAGCACCAGGCCGCGTACGGTGCGCGCGAAAATCATCCAGCCATTCACCGACAGCACGAGGATCACCGGGATCAGCCCCGGCCCGACCACGGCGAGAATCAACAGCGCCAGCAACAGGCCGGGAAAGGCGATGTTCATGTCGACCAGCCGCATCAGCACCGCATCCGTGCGCCCGCCGATGAACCCGGCGATCAGGCCGATCAGCGTGCCGAAACTTCCCGCCAGCACCACCACCGACAGCCCGACCACCACCGAGATTCGCGCACCGTTCAACATGCGCGACAGCACATCCCGCCCCAGATGATCGGTGCCGAGCCAATACGCCGGCAGGCCGCGCTCCATCCAGGCGGGCGGGCGGAGCCGCAGGCGCAGGCTGGTTGCCGTCGGGTCGTTCGGGGCCAGCAACGGCAGCACCAATGCGAGGGTCGCCAGCAGGCCGAGGATCAACAGCGCCGCCATCAGCGTGGGTCGCTCGCGCAGGCTGGCACTCATGCGCCGATCCGGGGATCGACCATGCGCTGGAGCGAATCCGTCACGATGTTTAGAGCCACCACCATCAGCGCCGTGGTGAAGACGATGCCCTGCAAAAGCACCAAATCCTGATTCTGAATCGCCGCGATGGCAAGGCTGCCGAGGCCGGGCCAGGCGAACACGGTTTCCACCACCACGGTGTAGCCGGCCAGGGCGCGGATCGCCTCCCACCCCGTGATGGAGATGGCGGGGCCGGCGGCGTTGCGCAGCGCATGCACCAGCACGATGCGCGGGCCGGAGGTGCCCTTGGCGCGCGCGGTGAGCACATAGGGCGCGTTCAGTTCCTCCACCATGCCGGACCGCACCATCATCGCGATGCGCCCGGCCGCCGGCAGCGCCAAAGTGAGGGCGGGCAGAATGATGGAGCTTGCCTGTTCGGCGCCGGACGATGGCAGCCAGTTCAGCTCGACCGCGAACAGATAGACCAGTAGCAGCCCGAGCCAGAATTGCGGCGCCGACAAGCCGGCCAGCGCCGCCAGCGTCGCGCCGGTATCCAGCAGGCTGCCCGGCCGCAGCGCCGCCAGAACACCGAGCGTGGTGCCGAACAGCGCCGCCACTAGCATCGCCAGCGCGGCGAGCGCAAGGGTCCAGGGCAGGCGTTCCAGAACGATCTCGGCGGCCGGGCGCTTCTGCCACAAGGACGTGCCGAGATCGAAGCGCGCGAGATCACGCAGGAACAGCAGAAACTGCTCGAAGATCGTGCGATCCAGGCCGAGCGCCGCGCGCAGCATCGCGCGATCCTCGGCGGTGGCATCGGGTGCCAACATCAGCGCCGCCGGGTCGCCGACCAGGCGGGATAACACGAAGACGATGATGGTGACGCCGAGGACCGTGATGGCGCCGAACCACAGCCGCTCAAGTAGCGGCGTCAACGAACGCGCATCTCCCGCGCCAGGATCAGCCCATCGGCGCGCGGCTGCCACACCAGTCGGCGCGACAGGCCGTAGATGTCGTTGTTGCGCACCAGCCAGACCTGCAAGGCGCGTTCATTCACGTCGCGCGTGATGGCGTGATACAGCGCCAGCCGCGCCGGTGCATCCACCTCGTGCCGCGCCCGCTCGATGGCGGCGGACAGCGCGGCGTCGGCAATGCCCGCCTGGCCAGAGACCGTGTGGAAGAAGGCGGTCAGCGAACGGTCCGCATCGAATAGCTGGTTCGACGGG
>JBBSCP010000430.1:0-3511 GCA_038250135.1 Acetobacterales bacterium
AGGAAACTCCTCGGTTTTGCACTTGAGTTCCTGGAGGAACAGCAAATCCACCTGTTCCCGCGCGAGGAAGCGCAGGATATGCGGCGCGCGCTTGCGCACGGAATTCACGTTGAAGGTGGCGAGGCGAATCATCGGCCCAAGACTGCCCCGCGAGGCGGCGCTTGGCTACCCGACGCTGAAGCTCGTGCCGCAGCCACAGGCCGAGACCGCCTGTGGGTTGCGCACCGCGAAATGCGCGCCGATCAGCGCCTCCGCCCAGTCGAGCTCGGCGCCGGCGAGCAGTTCCAGGCTCACCGGATCGACGAACACGCGGCCAGGCCCTTCCGCCAGGACCATGTCATCCTCGGCCGGGGCGTCCTCCAGCGCGAATCGGTACTGGAAGCCCGAGCAGCCGCCGGCATCGACGGCAACCCGCAGCCCGGCATCGGGCTTGCCGTCACGCTGCGCGATCTCCGCCACCTGGGCGGCGGCGCGGGCGGTGACCCGAAAACTGGCTACCGGAAGAGTTTGGGCGAGGTTGGTGTCCATGGCCTGCGGTTACTCCTTGTTGGGCAACATAGGCAAGGACAGCGCGGATTTCCACGCCCAATCGCCAGACATTGCGGCGCGGCGGGGCGCGGTGCTACGGCCCTAGGGATGGATCCGAACCGGCTTGCCGATGGGTTGGCCCCCTGGGCGGTGCGTGCCGCCGAGTCACGTGGCCGGCTGCATGCCGAGCCTGGCGGGGGCGCGCGCTCGCCCTATCAGCGCGACCGCGACCGCATCATCCACGCCACGGCGTTTCGCCGCCTGCAATACAAGACGCAGGTCTTCGTCTATCATGAGGGCGATCATTTCCGCACGCGCCTGACCCATAGCCTGGAAGTGGCGCAGATCGCCCGTTCCATCGCCCGCGAATTGGCGCTGGAGGAAGATTTGGCGGAGGCGCTGGCGCTGGCCCATGACCTAGGCCACCCGCCCTTCGGCCACGGCGGGGAGGATGCGCTGGATGCGGCGATGAAGCCCTATGGCGGCTTCGACCACAACGCGCAGAGCCTCAAGGCGGTGACGCTGCTGGAGGCGCGCTACGCCGATTTCAACGGCCTCAACCTGACCTGGGAGACGCTGGAGGGGCTCGCCAAGCACAATGGCCCGCTGCGCCGGCCCACGCCCTACATCGTCGAATACGACCGGCTGCACCCGCTTGACCTCACCACGCATGCCGCCGCCGAGGCGCAGGTGGCCGCGCTCGCCGACGACATCGCCTACAACAACCATGACCTCGATGACGGCGTGAAGGCCGGCCTGTTCACGCTGGAAGAAGCGGCGACGATCCCGCTAGTGCGCGCCGCGCATGAGGCTGCGAAGCAGCAGCACCCGCATCTGCCGAAGGACCGCGCCACGGCCGAGGTGGTGCGGCGCGTGATCAACGCCATGGTGAACGACGTGGTGGCCGAGACGCGCCGGCGCCTGGCGGTGCTCAAGCCGACCAGCGCCACCGATATCCGCGCGCATGACCGCCCGGTGGTGGCGTTCTCGGAAGCCATGATGGAGGCGAACAATGAGCTCCGCGCCTTCCTGTTCCAGCGCATGTACCGCCACTGGCGCGTCAACCGCATGACCCAGAAGTGCAAGCGCAGCCTGCAGATGCTGTTCAGCCTGCTGCATGGCGAACCCCGCCTGCTGCCGCCCTGGTGGCAGGCAAAGGCGGGCGAGCCCGGCAGCCTCGCCGCGGCGCAGGCGGTGTGCGACTACCTCGCCGGCATGACGGACCGCTATGCGCTTGAGGAGCACAAGCGGCTCACCGACCCGTCAATCCCCGGCTGATTTCTTCTCGCCTTGTCCTGGAAACGCGCCTGATGACCCCGACTGCCGACCTGTTTGCCAAGATGCGCGCCCATGTGGTGGAGGCACTCGCCTCGCTGCTGCCCGAACTGCCCGCCGAAGCTTTCGCCCGCGTCGTGGTGGAGCCGACTCGCGAGGCCACGCATGGCGACATGGCGAGCAACGCAGCGATGGTGGTGGCGAAGGCGGCGAAGCTGCCGCCGCCAAAGCTCGCCGCGATGCTGTGCGACAAGCTGCGGGCACTGCCGATGGTCGAGGTGGCGAGCGCGGCAGGGCCGGGCTTCGTGAACCTCAAGCTGCGCGAGGAGTTTTTGCGCGCCCTGGTGCCGGTGGTGCTGTCGCTCGGCGAATCCTATGGCGATGGGCCGGCGCGCGACGGCGGCGCGGTGAATGTCGAATATGTCTCCGCCAACCCAACCGGGCCGATGCATGTCGGGCATTGCCGCGGCGCGGTGGTCGGCGATGCCTTGGCGCTGCTGCTGCGCAAGGCCGGCTTCGACGTGACGCGCGAATACTACGTGAACGATGCTGGCGCGCAGGTGCTCGCGCTCGCCTATGCCGCCTATTGGCGCTACCTCCAGGCGCTCGGCACGACGCTGACCGAGGACGACTACGCGCAATCCATCCCCGGCGGGCTGCAATACCGGGGCGAATATCTGGTGCCGGTGGGGGAGGCGCTGGCCGCGCAGTTCGGCGACAGCCTCGCCGAGCCCGGCGCGCTGCCGGCGGGCGCGACCCATTGGCTCGACTCAGTGCGCGACTTCACCGTGGCCGCGATGATGGCGGCGATCCGCGAGGATCTCGCCGCACTCGGCGTGCAGCACGACATCTTCATCAGCGAGCGCCAGGTGGTGGCGGAAGGCTTGCTCGAACGGGCCGAGGCCATGCTCGCGGCCAAGGACCTGATTTATGTCGGCGTGCTGGAACCGCCCAAGGGCAAGACGCCCGAGGATTGGGAGCCGCGCCCGCAAACCCTGTTCCGCGCCACGCAGTTCGGCGATGACGTCGATCGGCCGCTGCGCAAATCCGACGGCAGCGGCACCTATTTCGCCAACGACGTCGCGAACCACCTGGCCAAGATCGAGCGTGGCTTCCCGCACCTCGTGCAGGTCTGGGGCGCCGATCATGGCGGCTATGTGAAGCGCATGCAGGCAGCGGTGGCGGCACTCTCGGATCGCACCGTCTCGCTCGACGTCGTGCTGACGCAGATCGTCAGCGTCGTGCGCGGCGGTGAGCCGGTTCGCATGAGTAAACGTGCCGGCACCTATGTCACGCTGCGCGATCTGATCGATGATGTGGCAGCCATGGTCGGGGGCGACATGATCGCGGCCCGCAGCGCTGTCCGCTTCACGATGCTGACTCGCAAGGCCGATGCCCAGATGGAATTCGATCTCGATAAGGTCGTCGAGCAAACTCGAGACAATCCGGTTTTCTACGTGCAATACGCCCATGCGCGCTGCCGCTCCGTGCTTCGCCAAGGTGGCGATGTCGGCGATCTCGCCGCCGCACCGTTGGCGAGCCTGACCGATCCGGCCGAACTCGCCCTGATCCGGCGCATGGCGGCCTGGCCGCGCACGGTGGAGTCCGCTGCTGCGGCGCGGGAGCCGCATCGGATCGCGTTCTTTCTCCATGACTTGGCCAGCGACTTTCATGTATTGTGGAACCGGGGCCGCGATGATGCGACCCT
>JBBSCP010000431.1:0-3498 GCA_038250135.1 Acetobacterales bacterium
CATACCATGCTCCGACGCCGCGGGCTGGCGGGTCTCTTGGCGGCTTTTGCCGTCTTGCCGCCACCGGCCGAAGCCGCCGTCACCGAGGCCACGCTCGCCCACATCGTGGGCGGCGGCGCCAGGCTGACGCTTCGCCTGCCGGCGGGTGCCCGCTGGCGGTTGAGTGCAGCCGAACGGCCGAACCGCCTGGTCCTGGACCTGCCGGGTCAGCCCTGGCGCACCGCGTCGCGCCTGGCCGGCGCCGGGCCGGTACGTGGCGGCAGCCATGCCGGCGGTCGGCTGACGCTCAGCCTCGTCGGGCCGGTCAGCGTCCGCAACGCTGCCGAGGCCGAAGGTCGGCTGACGCTCGACATCATCCCCGGCCCCGCCGCCGCCTTCGCCCGTGCGGCCAGCGGCCGCCTGGCCCTCGCCGAGGGCGGACGCACCGCCAACCTGCCGCTCGTGGTGCTCGACCCCGGCCACGGCGGTCGCGATCCCGGGACGATCGGCGGCCAGGGCACGCAGGAGAAGCGCATCGTCCTGGCCGCGGCCGAGGAACTGAAACGCCAGCTCGAAGCCGGGGGCCGCTGCCGTGTCGCGATGACGCGCAGCACCGATCGCTTCATCCCGCTCGGCGACCGGGTGGACTTCGCCCGGCGGCGGGAGGCGGCGCTGTTCGTCTCACTGCATGCCGACAGTGCGCCGGGCGCGCGCGGCGCCAGCGTCTATACCCTCGGCGAGGGCAGCGATCCGCTCGCCCTGGCCCTGGCGCGGCGCGAGAACCTGGCCGACCGCGCCGGCGGGCTCCGGCTGCCCTCCGTGCCGCCTGAGGTGCAGGCCATTCTGCTTTCCCTCATGCGCGCCGAAACCCGCGCCGGGTCGGCCCGCATGGCAAGGCAGGTTGTGAACGAACTCGGCCAGGATGTGCCGTTGCTGCCCAACACCCATCGCCAGGCCGGCTTCGTCGTGCTGAAGGCGCCGGAAATCCCCTCCGTGCTGGTCGAGATGGGATTCCTGTCGAACGTGCAGGACGAGGCGGCGCTGCGCCGGCCGGAGCATCGCGCCCGCGTCGCCCGGGCGATGACGCGCGCCATCCACGGCTGGCTGGCCCGCGCCGGACAGCCCGAGGCTCTGGCCGCGACCGGATAATCGCGGCCGAACCGGTCGATTCATGCGCCAGTGGGCCTGATCGCCCTTGACCCGGCGCCGTGACGTGGCATGTCCCGTGGCATCATGGACCTTCCACACCCCGTCGAGACCACCCCAATGACCATCACCGCCCGGCCGCGCCTGGCGGTGGTGCTGTTCAACCTCGGCGGCCCCGATGCGCCCGAGAGCGTCCGGCCCTTCCTGGTCAATCTGTTCACCGACCCCGCGATCCTGCGGGTGCCGGGCTTCATCCGCCCCTGGCTCGGCCGGCTGATCGCCTGGCGCCGCACCAAGCCGGCCAGCGAGAACTACGCCTTCCTCGGCGGCAAGTCGCCGTTGCGCGAGCTGACGGAGGAGCAGGCCGCGGCGTTGCAGGTTTTGCTTGTCGCGGATGGCGAGGCCGAGGTGAAGCTGTTCGTCGCCATGCGCTACTGGCACCCAATGAGCGACGAGACGGCACGCGCCGTGAAGGCCTGGGCGCCGGATGAGATCGTGTTGCTGCCGCTCTATCCGCAATACTCCACCACCACGACGGGCAGCAGCATCCTCGAATGGTCCCGTGCGGCGGGCAAGGTCGGCCTCAAGGCAACAACCACCACGGTATGCTGCTTCCACTCCGACCCCGGCTTCGCCAGCGGCACGGCTGCGATGGTGAAGGGCGCCTATGTGAAGGCCCGCGCCGAGCTCGACCCCGCGATCCCGCTGCGCGTGCTGTTCAGCGCCCACGGGCTGCCCGAAAGCATCGTCAAGGCCGGCGACCCTTATCAATGGCAGGTCGAGCAGACGGTGGCGCAGGTGGTGGCGCGGCTCGATCTGCCCGGGCTCGATCACATCGTCTGCTACCAGTCCCGCGTCACGCCGCAGAAATGGATCACCCCCTCGACCGAGGATGAGCTGGAGCGCGCCGGGCACGACAAGGTGGCGGTGCTGGTGGTGCCCATCGCCTTCACCTCCGAACACTCGGAAACCCTCGTCGAGCTCGATATCGAGTACCGCGAGGAAGCCGAGAAGCTCGGCGTGCCGGCCTATTACCGATCGCCGGCGCAGAATTCGGACCCTGGCTTCATCGGCGCGCTGGCCGATCTGGTGCGCACCGCTCGCCGGCGGCGCCGCGAGGAGGGGCGGAGCCTGTGCTCCTTTGCCGGCGCCAGGCAATGCCCAAAGCAGCACAAGGATTGCCCGCATGCCCGCGCCGGGGCGCCTGCGCCGCAGGTGAAGGAGCTGGCGGGTTGAGCGCCAAAATCCCCGCTGCCGTATTGTTCGATTGCGATGGCGTGCTGGCGGATACCGAGGCGATGCACAACCGCATCATGGCCGAGGAGATCACCGCGCTCGGCTGGGAGATGGATGCCGAAACCTGCGAGCGGCTGTTCATCGGCTTGTCCTGGGAAGGCATCCTGCCGAAGCTGTATGAACGCCTCGGCCCCGACGCGGTGCCGGCAACCTTCCTCGACGACCTCGTCCGCCGCGTCATGCACGCTTTGAACGAGGAGGTCGCGCCGATCACGGGCGTGCTGGCGGCGCTGGAGGCCATTGTCGCCGCCGGCGTGCCGGTGGCGGTCGCCAGCAATTCGACCCGGCCCGAACTCGCCACCAAACTGCGCAAGCTCAAGCTGGTGGAGACCTTCCGCGGCCGCGCCTTCAGCCGCGACGATGTGGACCGCCCGAAGCCGGCGCCCGACATGTACCGCGCCGCCGCCGAGGCCTGTGGCGTGTCGCCGCGCGATTGCGTGGTGGTGGAGGACAGCGTGACAGGGGCGCGCGCCGGTCTCGCCGCCGGCTGCCGGGTGCTCGGCTACGGCCATGGCGCGCAGACCGCGGCGCTGGCCGGGCTCGGCGCCGAGACCTTCAGCAACATGCGCGACCTGCCGGCGTTGCTCGGCCTGAGGGCAGCTACCCCGGGCTGACGGATGGGCCGGGGCCACGTTCGCTCAGCGTCGGATGGTCTTGCCAGCACCGTCGCGGCCCCCGATGCTGGCGCGCCATCCGACGCGGAGTTGCACCATGCCCGCCTACCTGATCGCCAACCTCACCGTGCATGATCCGGTGAAGTTCGAGGCCTATCGGCAGGCGGTGCCGGCGATGATCGCGGCGCATGGCGGGCGATATCTGGTGCGCGGCGGCGCGGTGGAGGTGAAGGAGGGCACGCCAAACCTCAACCGCGTCATCATTCTGGAGTACCCGGACATGGCCTCGGCCCGGGCTTTTTATGACAGCGCTGCATATGCACCGCTGCTGGCGTTGCGGCTGTCTGCGGCCGATGGTGACGTCGCCTTTGTCGAGGGCGTCGCCCCGGGATGACGCTCGACTTTCTGGCGCCCTGGTATCCTTGGACCAAATCGCTGCACGTGATCGCGGTCTTCGCCTGGA
>JBBSCP010000432.1:0-3498 GCA_038250135.1 Acetobacterales bacterium
CGCGCGATCAGCGCCATGGATGCTCAGGATCAACTCGGGCTTTGCACGCAACGCCAGAGGCAGCGCCCGCAGCAGCACGTCGAGGCCCTTGAAGGCGCTCGGCAGGCCGAAGAAGCCGAAATGCGCCGAGTGGGCGCCGGGCGCCCGCGTCGTTGGGCGGGGCGCCGCGTGGGTGGCGTCGCCGAGGTAATTTTCCAGCACCGCGGCGCGCGGGCCGTGCAGCCCCCAATCCTCGTAGCGGTCGCGGATGAAGGCGCTGGGGTAGAGCAGGCTGTCGAAGCGGCGCAGGGTTTCCAGCAGCGTCGCCTTGCGGAAGGCGAAGCGTTCCAGCGTCTGCTCAGGGAAGCAGGAAAGGCAGCGCATGGCGGTCTCGCGCCGGCACAATTCTCGGGATCGCGTCATCACCATCTGGCCGCGGTGCAGGCAGATGGCGAGCATCTCGTGCAAGGTCATCACGAAGGTCGCATCCGGCCGCGCCGCCATCAGCTCGGCGATCAGGTCGGTGCCGACGCGCCAATAATGGTGCAGGTGATAGACCGCGCAATCGAGGCCCGCGAGGAACTCGACCAGCAGCCGCCGTTGCTGCGCATCCGCCCAGGCGAGGCGATCCTCCGTCATGCCGGCGAAGTTGTAGAAATACTCGTCGGGCGATTGCTGCAGGATGGTCTCGATGGGGCGGCTCGTCGCGTAATGCGTGGCGGGCTCGCTGGCCGAAACCATCACCACGCGCCGGCCTGCGGCGCGCAGCGAGGTGAACTGGTTGTAGGCGGAAATCTCGCCGCCGCCCTTGGAAAAATCGGGGTGCGCGTGGCTGAGGATGCAGATGCCGCCCTGCGAGGGCGAGGCGGTTGCGTCACGCACTGGCGCTTGCCTCCTCGGCCCGGGTTTCCTCGGCCCGGACTTGCTCGGTGGGAGGCAGCCCGGCCCAGAGCCGCGCCAGGTGTTCATGCACCATCTCGGCGGCGAGGTTGCTGCTCCAGGCGCGAATCAGGGGCACCAGCGCAGCCTCTCCACTGCGTCCCTGCTGCGCCAGGCGGTCGAGGCGCAGCTTGCGGGCGAGGCTGTCGTCCAGCGCCAGGCTGAAGCCGGCCAGCCCGTGCAGCGTGATCAGCCGCGCCAGCGCCCCACCGTCGAGAGCCTGGGTGAAGGCGCTCTCGGGCTGATGGGCGATGACGGCCTCGGCGAAGCGCACGGCCTCGATGGCGACCACGCCCTCGGGCGCGGCGCGAAGGGATTCGAGCGCGGCGGGGCCGGTCTCGACGCTGAGGCGGCCGCGGCGCATGAAGATGGCGGCGATCTCCTCGGCCGCCTCGCCGAGAATCAGCAGGCGGTCGCCGCGCTGCTCGAAGGCGGCCGCCATCACCTGGAAAAGCCGGGCTGAGACCGGGTCATCGGCGTTGAGGATGGCAAGCAGCCGCGGCGTGCCACCTGGGGGGGCCGGCCAAGGGGCGGACAGGGGGGCGGAGGCAACCAATGGCGCGAAGGCGGCCTCGCGCGCCGCCAGGATTGGGCGCAGCAGGGCCGCGCCGGCCAAGGCAAGCGCGCCGGTCTGGCCCCCAGGCCCAGGCGCCAGGCGGCTCGCGGCGTCGAGGAAATCAGGCGCGGCGACCAGGCGGGGATGGGCGCGCAGCCGCAGCATCTGGCCGGGCGCCGCCTCGGCCTCGCCGAGCAGTTCGATCCCCTGCAGGCGCCCGCGCAGATCGGCCTCGACCCGGCCGTAAAGCACCAGCGCGTTCGCTTGCACGCCCAGGCGCTGGTCGAGCAGCGCCAGCACGCGGGGCGGTGCCGCCGCGCTGTCGAGCCGCGCCGCCAGCACCATCGAAAGCCGCGCCGAGGCGGGCAGGGGGGCGAGGGCGCGCAGCACCAGCAGGAAATCGCCCGCCGGGGAGGCCAACGCCTCGATCTCCGCGAAGGGGCCGGTCTTGCCGGCACGGCCAGGCAGCGCTGGTAGGCCTGCGATCCAGCCGGCGAAGGCGCCAAAATCGGCGCCTTGCAGCAGCGGCGCCAGGGCGGATTCGGTGCCGCAGGCCTCGAACAGGCGAAAGCTTGCCGACCAGTCGCGCGCGGCGGTGGCGGCGGTGAGGTCGGTGCCGAGGCCCGCGGCATTCAGATCGGCGCGGATGGTGGCGCCACCGGCGGTGAGCGTCACCGCCTCGGCGGGCCGTTCCTCGGGGGCGACGAAGGCCAGCGTGAAGCCGTGCCGGACATGGGCATCGGTCGAGCCGGCCAGGTCCGGGTGGAAGGCGACATGCTCGATGGCGCAATCGCCCGCAGGGCCGGCCGTGACCGCGAGGCGGCTGCCAAGGCCGCGCGGCGTGCGCGCGAAGCCATAGGCGATCCAGCGCCGCGGGCTCAGCGGTGCCACGCACTCCAGGCCGAGTTGCAGCGTCTCATCACCCGACACGCGCCGAGGGGCCTCCATGGGTTGGCGCGCAAGGCCGCGCGATGGCTGTGGTCAAAAGGCTAAGCGGGGCGCTGTCAACCACCCCAGGCGACGAAGCCGCCATTGCGGAAGCCGGTCTTGCCATAGGTGAGGGGCTCGCCCGTTGGCGTGGTGACGCGCCCGCCGGCGGCCTCAAGCACCGCCTGGCCTGCCGCGGTGTCCCACTCCATCGTCTGGCCGAAGCGCGGATAGACATCCGCCACCCCCTCCGCCACCAGGCAGAATTTGAGCGAGGAGCCGATGGAACGGCGCTCCGCCACCGGCAGCGTCGCGAGGAAGGCGGATGTCTCTGGGTCGAGGTGGCTGCGGCTGGCCACCGCAATCCAGCCAGCCTTAGGCCGGGGGCGGGCGCTGATCGGCACCCAGCGTGCGCCGGCCAGCGGCGCGCCGGCCGCAAGCTCCGCCATCGCCGCGCCATGCCCCGAAGCGCCGCGCCAGATCCGGCCCAGGGCCGGCGCATAGACCACCCCAGCCACCGGGCGCCCCGCCGCGATCAGCGCGATGTTTACGGTGAACTCGCCCGAGGGGCCGAGGAATTCGCGCGTGCCGTCCAGCGGATCGACCAGCAGGAAGGGGGCGCCGGGCGGTGGCAGGGTGTGCTCGGCCGCTTCCTCGGACACCACGGCGATGCCCGGCGCGGCGGTTGGCAGCCCAGCCGCGATGACGGCCTCGGCGGCGAGGTCGGCCTCGGTCAGCGGGCTGCCATCTGCCTTGGCCAGCACCGCCTGTGGCCGGGCGCGGATCGCGACGATGCGCGCGCCGGCCTCGGCGGCGAGGGGCAACAGGCGGTCGAGCAGCAGCGCAAGGTCGTTCATCATCGCTCCGGCCCAGATGCTACACAGCATGGCACGCTGGCGTGAACAGGCTGTTCACCAAAGGCGCGCAGCTTGCCGCGACAAGCTTGATCGTGGGATGACCGGGCCACAACCGGGGCCGTCCCGGCGTCAGCACGAGGACTGAGCCGATATGGACACGCCGATGGATCTGACGGCCGGCGCCGCGACACACGGGCTGCTGCGCTTTCTGACCTGCGGTTCGGTCGATGACGGCAAATC
>JBBSCP010000433.1:0-3479 GCA_038250135.1 Acetobacterales bacterium
CAGGCGCTTCTGCTCAGCCCGGAGGCCGAGATCAACTGCAAGCCGCAGCTTGAAATCTATGCCGATGATGTGAAGTGCAGCCATGGCGCCACGGTAGGTGCGCTCGATCCCGAGCAGCTGTTTTTCCTGCGCTGCCGTGGCATTCCCGAGGCACAGGCCAAGGCGATGCTCGTCGAGGCTTTCCTGACCGAGGCGGTGGAAGCCGTCGTCGATGCGGATATCCGCGCCTCCCTCGCCGGCGCAGTCGCCGCCTGGTGGCAACACCAGGGGATCGAGGCCGCGTGATGGACGGGCATCTTGCACCCAGGCTCGACCTGGCGAAAATCCGCGCGGATTTCCCGATCCTGTCCGAGAAGATTCGCGGCAAGAACTTCACCTTCCTCGACAGCGGCGCGAGTGCGCAAAAGCCGCGCCAAGTCATCCAGGCGATGGTGACGATGATGGAGACAGCCTACGCCAACGTCCATCGCGGCGCCTATCAGATGAGCGAACGAGCGACCGAGGCTTATGAAGCCTCGCGAATCGCGGTTCAGCACTTTCTGCACGCCGGCGATGCGCGCGAAATCATCTTCACGAAAAGCAGCACCGAGGCCATCAACCTCGTGGCACACGGCTATGGCCGCGGCGTGATGAAGCCCGGACAGGCGGTGGTTATCTCCGAGATGGAGCACCACGCCAACATCGTGCCCTGGCAGATGCTGCGTGATTCGCATGGTATCGAGCTGCGCGTGGCGCGCATCACCGATGCCGGCGAACTCGATATGGATGACCTCGCGGCCAAGCTCGCCGATGGCAAGGTCGGGCTTGTCGCCGTCACCCACATGTCGAACGTGCTTGGCACTGTGACACCGGCCGAGCGCATTGCGAAGCTCGCGCACGCGCACGGCGCGCGCGTGCTGTTCGATGGCAGCCAGGCCGCGGTGCATCGGCGCGTGGATGTGCAGGCGCTCGATGCCGACTTCTACGTCTTCACCGGCCACAAGCTGTACGGACCGACCGGTATCGGCGTGCTCTACGGCAAGGCCGAAGTGCTTGAATCGATGACGCCGTTTCTGGGCGGCGGCGACATGATCTCGGAAGTGACCTTCGAGCGCTCGATCTGGGCGCCCATCCCGGGCAAGTTCGAAGCCGGCACGCCGCCGATCATCGAGGCCATCGGCCTGCACGCTGCGATCGACTACGTGAACGCCATCGGCATGGCGGCGATCGAGGCGCATGAGCGTGCTCTGGTCGATCACGCCATGGCGAAGCTTGCGCAGATCGAGGGACTCACGCTGCTTGGCAATGCGCAGGATCGCGGCGGGGTCTTCGCTTTCTCGATCGACACGGCGCATGCGCATGACATCGCCACGCTACTGGATCGCGCCGGCCTCGCGCTTCGCTCGGGCCGGCATTGCGCGGAGCCTTTGCATGCGCGCTTCGGTGTGGACAGCACCTGCCGCGCCTCCTTCGGCCTCTACACCACGCCCGAGGAGGTGGATGTGCTGGCCGAGGCGCTGGTGCAGGCGCGGGATTTCTTCCGGTGAGGTGCCCCGATTTTAGAAGAGCGCCGGGCGTCAGCACGGCGACCGAAGAGCTGGACCGGTGCGCCCAATGACGGCGTTGTTCCACGATCTGCGTGACCTTTATCAGGAAGTGATCCTCGATCACGGCCGCAAGCCGCGCCATTTTCGCAGGCTCGACAACGCAACTCGCACGGCGCGCGGCGACAATCCGATGTGCGGCGACCGGATGGAATTGTTCCTCGCCCTCGCGGAGGATGGCCATATCGAAGATGCAACTTTTCAGGGTCGCGGCTGCGCCATCTCCATCGCGTCCGCCTCATTGATGACCGACACCATCGCCGGTCGCACCCAGGCCGAGGCGCGCGAGATGAGCGAAAAATTCCGCACCCTCGCCATGACGGGCACCTGCCCCGCCTGCGAGGGCGCCCTCGCCGAGGCGATGGAGCGGTTGACGCCACTGTCTGGCGTGCATGAATTCCCGAGCCGCGTGAAATGCGCGACCCTCGCCTGGCACACGCTCAACGCGGCGCTGGATGGTGGGACCAAGGAGGCGAGCAGTGAGTGACACCCCGACCTTGCCGAACGTGCCCAACCACGGGGCCTGGACGCCGGAAGGCAGCACGGAGCCGCCGGTGAGGATCAGCGAGGACGCGGTGATCTCGGTCCTCAAGACCGTGTTCGATCCCGAGATCCCCGTGGACATCTACGAACTCGGCCTGATCTACGCCATTGAGATCGGCGACGAGGGGCACGTGAAGGTCGAAATGACCCTCACCACACCCTCCTGCCCATCCGCCCAGGAATTGCCCGCCCAGGCGGAGGAAGCTGTGCGTGCCGTGCCTGGCGTCACCGACGTGACCGTCGAAGTCGTGTGGGATCCGCCCTGGGACCAGGGGCGCATGACCGAAGACGCGCGTCTCGCCCTGAACATGTATTGAGGGAGCCGATGAGCACCACCAACGCGCCAAGCCCCATCCCTCGGCCACGCCGCGCCTTGCCGCCGCTGATGGGCCTCTCCGATGCCGCGGCCGAACGGTTGCAAGGCCTCTACGCCAAGGGCGAGGCCGGCAAGCTGCTGCGCATCGCGGTGAAGACCAAGGGGTGCTCCGGCATGTCCTACGATTTGAGCTGGGTCGAAGCGGCGGGGCCGGGCGATGAGGTCGTGACCGACAAGGGCATCACCGTTCTGGTGGACCGCAAGGCGACGCTGTTCCTGATCGGCACGGTGATGGATTACGAGGTGAAGGCCATGTCCGCCGGCTTCACCTTCACCAATCCGAACGAAAAGGGCCGCTGCGGCTGCGGCGAAAGCTTTCACGTCTGAAGCGTCAGGCTTGACCGCATAGGGACGGCGCGGGATGTGCGGCGCATGGCGCTCCACATCCTGATCACCGCCCCGCAGCTCGACCCCTCGGCAGTTCGCCTGCTGGAGGAAGTCGGTGCAACACTCGATTTCGTCAGCCTCGAAGGTGGGCGCACGGAGATGCAGGCGAAGCTTGCCGCCGCACCGTTCGATGGCGTGATCTCGCGCTTCCTGCCGATTTCGGCGGAGGCGATGGCGGCCTGCCCCACGCTCCGCGTCATCTCCCGCGCCGCCGTTGGCTTTGATAGCATCGATGTTGCGGCGGCGACGGCGCAGGGGATCGCGGTGCTCAGGGCGGTTGGCGCCAACGCGCAATCGGTAGCCGACCTGCCGGGCGGGGTTTGGGTGGGGGGGGCGCCAAACAGCGCGGGCCAAAATCCGGCTACCCTGGGGGGGGGGGGGGCGCGCCCGCGACTCGGGCTTGAGATGCGCGGTCGGCGGCTCGGCCTCGTCGGCTATGGCGCGATCGCGCAGCGCGTGGCGAACATCGCACTCGCGGTCGGCATGCGCGTTGCGGCCTGGAGCCCGACCCTTGCCGCGCGCGACGACATTGAACCGGTATCGCGCGCTAGCTCGCTGCACGCGCTGCTTGCCTTTTCAGATGTCGTGTC
>JBBSCP010000434.1:0-3452 GCA_038250135.1 Acetobacterales bacterium
CTGAGAACTTGGGAGCGGATGACGCGCGCCGTGTTGGGCCACAACAACAGGGCGACGGAGGCGACCAGCGTGGTGGTGCTCGGCCGTGTCAGCGCCGAGATCACCAGCACGAAGGGCAGGAAGGGCAGACTAATCACCACATCGGCGATGCGCATGATGAGGCGGTCCACCCAGCCGCCGAGATAGCCCGAAAGCAGTCCGAATAGCGTGCCCAGCACCACCACGAAGAAGGCCGCGGTGACGCCCACGGTCAGCGCCGAGCGCGTGCCGTGCACGAGTTGCGAGAACACATCCCGGCCGCCCGCCGTGGTCCCGAGGAAATGCGTGGCCGAGGCCGGCAGGTAGCGCGCCACGCGATAGGCGCCGCTGAACAGAATCTCCCGCGGGTCGTGCGTGGCGATCTGCTCCGCGAAGATCGCGACCAGCGCGAACAGCAGATAAATCCCGATGCCGACGGAGGCGAAAGGCTGGCTGCGCAGGAATCCCGAGACGCGCCGCACAGAACCCGGCTTAGCGGCCCGTGCCGCCACGGTGCTAGCGCTTTGCACCGACGGACACCCTCGGGTCGAGCCAGGCGTAGAGCAAATCCGCCACCATGTTCATCAGCACCAGCACGCCCGCGATCATGATGAAGGCGCCCTGCGCCAGCGGGTAATCCGCCCCCTGCACCGCCGAGACCAGCACGCGCCCGAGGCCGGGCCAGGAGAACACCGTCTCGATCACCACATTGCCGCCGAAGGATTGGCCGAGGCCGAGCGCGAAGGCCGTCGCCACCGGCAGCAGCGCATTGCGCGCCGCGTGGCGCATCACGATGGCCCAGCGCGAGAGGCCCTTCATGCGCGCCATCACGATGAACTCGTCGTTCAGCACTTCCAGCATGGTGGCGCGCATCAACAGCAGCGGCAGTCCTTGCAGATACAGCGCGAGCGTCAGTGCCGGCAGCACCAGGTGCCACAGGAAATCCGCCGAGGTCAGCCGCGCCCATTCGGAGGTGAACTCGGATCCCGCCGTGTTGGCGCCCGAGGCGGGGAAGATGCCCAGGCCGAAGGACAGCCACGCCAGCAGGATCATGCCGAGCCAGAATTCGGGTGCGGCGCGCGTGATAAGCGCGGCGGGAATGGCGATGCCCTCCACCACCGTGCCGCGCGCGAAGGCGAGATAGGCACCGGCGATGATGCCGAAGGCGTAGGCGACCACCAGCGCGCTGACCGTCAGCGCCGCCGTGTTCGGCAACGCTTCGAGCAGGATGTCGAGCACCGGGCGCTTTTGCAGAAAAGACACCCCGAAATCGCCCTGCAAAAGGCTCAGCATGTACAGCCCGTATTGCTCATGCAACGGCTTGTCCAGGCCAAAGGAAATAAGCAGCGCGAGCCGCATTTCCTCGCTGAAGGATTCCGACAGGAAATTCAGTGTCGGATCCCCCGGCATCAGCCGGAACAGCAGGAAGGTCAGCGACGCGATCGCCCACAGCACGAACAATGCATGGCCAAACCGCCCAAGAACGCGCTTCAAAATGCGGCAATCACTGGAAGATGGGCGTCGTCTCGCGCACGCCGGGCGGATAGTGCAGACGCCCGTTCACGATGCGATACCCGGCCTCCTGCAACAGGCGCCGCGAGCCTTCGATGTTACCGCCGGGCACCCGCCTCTCGATCCCCGGATAATGCCAGGCAGCCAGCGCCGGCGAGACCAGCGAGTTGGAGGGAACCGCCTGCCCGTTCCACGCCGCCCCGGCCATCATCTCCCGGTTCACGGCGGCCGACATGGCACGGCGGAAGGCGGGGTCGGAGAAGGGTGGGCGGCGGATGTTCATGCCCACGAACTGGAAGCCGATATCCACGCCCTCGCGGATCGCGATCATCGCGGACTGCGTTCGTGCCATGCCCTTCAGCAGGTCTGGGTCGCCGGTGTAGTCGGCGATCACGTTGATCTCGCCACGGCGGAAGGCGCCCAGCGTAGCTTCGATGTTGGTGATGATGCGCATGATCCAGCGATCCGCCTTGGGCCTTGCCCAATGGCTCGGGTTCGCTTCCAGCACCACTTCCTCATTCACGCGCGAGCGCACGAAGCGATAGGGGCCGGAGCCGATCGGCCGCTCCTCGACGTAGGATTCCAGGTTCTGCGGGCGGTTCTGGTAGTCGGCCAACACCGGCGCCCAGGTCGCCTTCGAGACGATGTTGAGCTTCGCCAGCACCGAGATCCGGAAGGCCGCGTCCGGGTTCTTGAGCTTGAAGCGCACGGTGCGCGCATCGGTCGCGCTCACGCTTTCGATGTTCTGCACGAAGGGGCGGTACATCGGCGATTCATTGCCCATGCCCGGTGCCTCGAAGCTGAACACCACGTCCTCCACCGTGACGGGCGCGCCATCATGGAAGGTCATGCCCGCGCGCAGCACGCAGTCGATCGTGGTGGGGTCCGGCTGCGTCACCGTCTCGGCCGCCCAGGGCTGTGGCAGGCCGTCCGGGCCCACCCGCATCATGCGGTCCCAAACCAGGTCGGTCACCCAGGAATCGGGGGAGCCGCTGATGTAGAAGGGGTTGGTCGCCTTCACCGGCTCGGTGCTGTTGACGATGATGTCGCGCTGGCGGCCGGTCGGCGTCAGGCTGATCCAGTTCCAGAAATTGCGGATGCCAAGGCCGGCCTGGTTCACCGCGCTGGCTTCGGCGAAGACCTGCTTGTTGAACGCCTGCAGATTCACCGGATGCACGAGGAAGGCGTAGGGCTGGTCGCGGTTCACAATCTCCTGCACCTCGCGAACGATCTGCTGGCGCCGCGGCTGGTCCATCTCCACGCGCTGCGCCTGGGCGAGGCGATCGTACTCGGGGTTGTTGTAGCCGACGAAGTTGAAACCCGTCGCGATGTTCGCGGAGTGGAACAGGTTGAAGACCAGTTCATCCGGGTCGCCGCGTTCGGGGCGGCCGACCATCTGCCACATCGTCGCGTCCCAGCGCTGCCGCTCGTTCCATACCACCTGGCTGTGCGCCTGGTTCGGCATCGGGCGAAGCTCAACTAGCAGGCCGAGCTTGCGCCATTCCTGGGCAATCAGCTCCGCCGCCTGATACGCTGCCGGCGCGCCCGCCTGCGGCCGCGTCAGCAGCACCAGGGGGCGAACCTGATCGCCCTGCCCAGCTTGCGCCAGGGCTTCCAACTGCGGCAGCGCGGTGAGGGAGGTGGCGGCGAGCAGCAGAGCGCGGCGGTTCATGGAGGCATCCTCTTCCGGTTGGGCGAATATCAGCATGATTCGTGCCACCTGCGCCACTGTCCTGTGACGAATTGCGTGTCTTGCGCAACGCGGCGCGCGGTGCTGCCATCGGCGCGACGTGCCGAGCGAATTTTCAAGGATAGCATACAATGTCGATCACCGCTGACGAACAGCGTTTCCTCGATGCCATCACCCTCGACGCACCCTGGGATCTGGTGACGACCTTCGCGGGGATGCACCGCTGGCGGCC
>JBBSCP010000435.1:0-3420 GCA_038250135.1 Acetobacterales bacterium
GGCTTGCTGCTGCCCCTCGCCGCGGCGGCGCTGCTCGGCGGCGCCTTGCCCGGTTCGGGCGGTGGGACCAGCGCGCCCTCGACTACGCGCTGAAAAGAGGGTGGACCTGGGGCGCTTCCGGGAGCATCTTAAGGATGTATAAATAATAGAGACGTGCTTTGCAAAACGCGACTCGTGCCGGTGCCATCGCCCGCGCCCTTAACGACTTCGACAGCGGCGCTTTCCGCGCACGGCTCGACAGTCTTGTGGCCATTCCTTCCACCTCGCAGGAGGAAGCCTCCGCGCCGGCGCTGCGCCGCTATTTGGCGGAAGGTCTGGAGCCTTGGCTGACGCGGCTCGGTTTCATCGTCGCGCTGCACGACAACCCGCTGCCCGAATTCGGCCCGATCCTGACCGCGCTGCGGATCGAGGATCCGGCACGACCCACCGTTCTTCTCTACGGCCATGGCGATACGGTGCGCGGTCTCGATGAGCAGTGGCGCGAGGGCCTCACCCCCTGGCGCGTCACCACCGAGGATGGCCGCTGGTACGGCCGCGGCACGGCCGACAACAAGGGCCAGCACGCGCTCAACCTCGCCGCGCTGGAGGCCGTGCTGGCCGAGCGCGGCGGCAGGCTCGGCGCCAACCTCAAGCTGGTGATCGAGACAGCGGAGGAGCGCGGCTCGCGCGGCCTGCGCGAATTCGTCGCGGGCCATGCGGCGCTGCTGGCGGCGGATGCGCTGATCGCCTCGGATGGCCCGCGCGTCGAGCCCGAAAGGCCAACCATCGCCACCGGCACGCGCGGCACCTTTCATTTCACGCTGGCCGTGCGGCTGCGCCAGGGCGGCGTGCATTCCGGCCACTGGGGCGGGCTGACCACCGACCCCGCGATCATCCTCGCCCATGCGCTCAGCACCATCATGGATCGCGAGGGCAAAATTCTGGTGCGGGACTGGCTGCCGCGCGGCGGCGTGCCGCAGGCGGTGAAGGCGGTGCTGGCGGGCTGCCCGGTGGGCGGCGGCGATGGCGCGGCCACGATCGATGCCGGCTGGGGCGAGCCCACCTTGACCTCGGCCGAGAAGATTTATGGCTGGAACAGCTTTATCGTGTTGGCGATGCTCTCGGGCCGGCCGGAGAACCCGGTGAATGCCGTCGCACCCGATGCCGTGGCGCATTGCCAGATCCGCTACACCGTTGATACCGACCCGGTGGTGTTCGAACCCGCGCTGCGCCGGCATCTCGACGCGCATGGCCTCGCCGAGGTACGGATCGAGCAGGCTGGCATTCGCATGCCCGCCAGCCGCACCGCGCCGGACCACCCCTGGGTACGCTGGGCGCAGGCCTCCATGGAGGCGAGCCTCGGCAAGAAGGTGCAGGTGATCCCGAGCAGTTCGGGCGGCCTGCCGGGCGACGTATTCGTGGACCATCTGCACGTGCCGTTGGTCTGGGTGCCGCACAGCTACAATGGCTGCAAGCAGCACGGGCCGGACGAGCACCTGCTGATCGCCGTGGCGCGGGAGGGCATCGCCGCCTTCGCCGGGCTTTGGTGGGATCTGGGTGAGGGTGGCACGCCGGGGCGCTGAGCGCGTCCGATCGCCGGAGCGCCGAAAGGCGCGGAGGCGTGAATCGGCCACGCCTGAGTGTTACAAATTCGGTTACCCTTCCTCACAGCGCGACACAGGCTTCGACACGTCGCTGTTGCAATCGGGGCGCATCTTCCCGCCATGGCCGGCACCCCGCCGGTCCGCACACGGAGAAGCTCACATGACCAAGACGAAGATGGCGCTATTCGCAGGTGCAGCGCTGATGGCGGTGGCCGCGACCGGCGCCGCGATAGCCCAAGGGCGGCACGATGGAAGCCATGGCGGCCAGCGCGGCGGCGGCGGTTTCGCGATGGGCGAGGCCTTCGCCCGCGCCGACGCCAATAACGACAGCCGCGTGACGCGCGAGGAAGGCCTCGTCTGGCTACAGGCACGCTTCGCGGAAGTGGACGCGAACCGCGATGGCGGCGTGACCGTCGAGGAATTCCGCGCCTACGCCCAGGCCCTCATGGGCGGCCGCACCCCCCCGGCCGAGATGCGTGAGCGCGCCGAACAGCGTGGCACGGGCATGTTCCGCGCCATGGACGTGAACGCCGATGGCCGCGTGACGATCGACGAACTGCGCCCCTTCGCCGAGGCGATGTTCCGGGGCCGTGACGCCAATGCCGATGGCGCCCTGACGCGCGAAGAAATCCGCCCCGAGCGAGGCCATCATGGTCGCGGCGGCCCCGGCGAGGGCCGTGGTCCCGGTGGCGGCCAGGGTCGTGGCCCCGGCGCTCCGGCGCAGGCGCCCGCGACCTCGAACTGAGGCTCGACGTTTGACCTGAACGGCGCCGGCGGTCGAAAGACTGCCGGCGTAATATTTTGGAAATGCGGCAGCATGCCGCCGCCGGCGCCTGAGGGCGCCAAAAAAACCCCGGGATGGTGGGCGCGACAGGGATTGAACCTGTGACCCCCGCCGTGTGAAGGCGATGCTCTACCGCTGAGCTACGCGCCCATCCCGGGCGGCGGTGGATAGGGCGCTGGTGCCGCGTATGTCAAGCGGCCATGCCTTGGCAGATGCGGGGCGAGGGGCAATATTACTCTCATGGTTCGATCCCTCGTTGCCCTGCTGTTGCTTGCCGCCGCACCCGCCGCCGCGCAGCCGATGCGCGCGATCTATGAGGTCTATGCCGCTGGCATGACCGTGCTGCAGGTCGAGGCGGAGATCGAGGTCACGCCCGCCGGCTACCGCATGGCGACCGCGCTGCGCACCCGAGGCATGGTCGCCACCTTCGTCCCCGGCGAGCAGGCAACGCGCGTCACCGGCGCCTGGGCCGGCAATCGCGCCATGCCGAGCGACTACCGTTCCGAGGGCGTCTGGCGCGGCACCGCGCGGCGCACCGTGCTCGGCTGGACCGGCACCGATCCGAGCAGGGTCGAGTTGCTCCCGGCCGACAGCGACGAGCATGAGCCCGTGCCGCGCGAGCAGCAGACCGGTACGATGGATTCACTCTCGGCGCTGGCCTTCCTCTCCCGCGCCGTGCAGACCTCCGGGCGTTGCGAGGGCGAGGCCGCGGTCTTCGATGGCCGCCGCCGCAGTAACTATAGCGCGCGCACCATCGGCCAGGAAAGGATCGCCCCCTGGCGCGGTGCCTGGCATGGCGAGGCGCTGCGCTGCGGCTTCGAGGGACGGATGATCGCCGGCTTCCGCCGCGACCAGCCGCGCGAGCGTGCGGCCACGCCCCAGCTCGGCACGGTCTGGATCGCCGTCCCCTATGCCGGCGCGCCGCCAATTCCGGTGCGAGTCGAGATGGTGAATCGCTGGATCGGCACCGCCACCGCCGTACTGCTGCGCGCCGAGCCGATCACCACCCCCGCGACGCCGGTTTCAGCCCGCGCGCAATAGCGCGAGCAGCCC
>JBBSCP010000436.1:0-3414 GCA_038250135.1 Acetobacterales bacterium
GCCGATGCACTGCGCTTCACCATCGCCTCGCTGACCGGCCCCGGGCGCGACGTGAAGCTCGGCCGCAAGCGCGTGGAGGATTTTCGCTCGTTCGGCACGAAGCTGTGGAATGCGGCGCGGTTTCTCGAGATGCACGGCGTTGTCGCCGATGCGGGCTATGATCCGGCGAAGGCACGCTCACCGCTGGCGCGCTGGATCCTCGATGGCGCGAACCGTGCCGTGGCGGAATGCACGGCAGCGCTGGAGGCCTATCGCTTCGATGAATATGCCGCCGGCGTCTATCGCTTCGTCTGGGGCAGCTATTGCGACTGGTTCCTGGAGTTCGCCAAGCCCGTGCTGTTCGGCGAGGACGAGGCGGCAAAGGCCGAGGTGAAGGGCGCGGCGCAGCATGTCTTCGGCACCATCCTGAAACTGCTGCATCCGGCGATGCCCTACATCACCGAGGATCTCTGGGCGCAATTCGGCTACGGCGCCGAATGTACGCTGATTTGCACGCCCTGGCCGGAGGCCGTGGGCGTCGTGGAAGCCGAGGCAGCGCGCGAGGAGCTCGACTGGGTGGTGAAGCTGGTCAGCGAGGTGCGCGCCGTGCGCACCGAAATGAACGTGCCGCCCTCAGTGACGGTGCCGTTGCTGCTGCAAGGCGCGTCCCCGGCCACGCTGGCCCGCGCCGCGCGCTGGATCGAGCCGATCCGCCGCTTCGGCCGCGCCACCGAGGTGAGCGCGCTTGAAGGCCCGCCGCCGAAGGGCGTGGCGCAGGTGGTGGTGGGCGAGGCGACGGTCATGCTACCGCTCGCCGATGTCATCGACTTCGCCGCGGAGCGCACGCGACTCGCCAAGGAACGTGCCAAGGCCGAGGCCGAGACGAAGAAGGTCGTGCAGAAACTGGGCAACGCCGATTTCGTCTCCCGCGCTCCCGTCGAGATCATCGAGGAGAATCGCGAGCGCCTCGCGAGTTTCGAGGCCGAGATGCTGCGGCTCGATGCGGCGCTGGCGCGGCTTGCCGACTGAGATGTTCGAGCCCGCCACCGTCAAGCTGCTGCTCGCCATCGCGCTGTTCTCGGCGCCGGTGATCTTCGCCTCGGACGTGCTGACCAAGCGCGACGTCCTCGGCCGCAGGCTCAACCGGGCGCAGGCACAGGCGCTCGGCGCGGTGGTGGGGCTTGTGCTAGGCGTGGGCTTCCTGCTCGCCGCCGGTTGATATCCAGAGAATCGAGGGATCGTCAGATGACCAAATGGGACAAGTCCAAGCTGCCGAGCCGGCACACCACCATCGGGCCGGAACGCGCGCCGCATCGCAGCTACTACTACGCGATGGGCCTGACGAAGGAGGAGATCGACCAGCCCTTCGTCGGCGTCGCCACCTGCTGGAACGAGGCCGCGCCCTGCAACATCGCGCTGTCGCGCCAGGCGCAGAGCGTGAAGATCGGCGTGAAGGAGGCCGGCGCCACGCCGCGCGAATTCACCACCATCACGGTGACCGATGGCATCGCCATGGGCCATCAGTCGATGAAATCCTCGCTGGCATCGCGCGATGTGATCGCCGACAGCGTGGAGCTCACCATGCGCGGGCATTGCTACGACGCGCTGGTGGGCGTCGGCGGCTGCGACAAGACGCTGCCCGGGCTGATGATGGCGATGGTGCGGCTCAACGTGCCGAGCGTGTTCATGTATGGCGGCAGCATCATGCCGGGCCGCCATCGCGGCCGCGATGTCACGGTGCTCGACGTGTTCGAGGCCGTGGGCCAGCACGCCGCCGGCAACATGAGCGACGAGGAACTCGACGAGCTCGAACGCAATGCCTGCCCGGGGGCGGGCGCCTGCGGCGGCCAGTTCACCGCCAACACCATGGCGTGCATCTCCGAGGTGATCGGCCTTGCCATTCCCGGCTCGGCCGGCGCGCCGGCGCCTGACGAACGGCGCGACCATTGGGCGGTGGAATCGGGCAAGGCCGTGGTGGAGCTCATCCGCCGCAACCTTCGCCCGCGCGACATCGTCACGCGCGATGCGCTGTTCAACGCCGCGGCCATCGTCGGCGCGACCGGCGGTTCCACCAACGCAGCACTTCACATCCCCGCCATCGCGCATGAGGCCGGCATCCGTTTCGACATCCACGACGTGGCCGAGATCATGCGCGCCACGCCGCATATCGCGGACCTCAAGCCGGGCGGCAAATACGTGGCGCTGGACGTGTTCAACGTGGGCGGTGTGCCGACGATCATCCGTGCGCTGCTCGATGGCGGCTATCTCCGGGGCGATGCCATCACCGTCACCGGCAAGTCGCTCGCCGAGAACCATCGCGACGTGATCGTGCCGAAGGACCAGGATGTGGTGCGCCCGACCAGTGACCCGGTTTCGCCGATCGGTGGCGTGGTGTCGCTGAAGGGCTCGCTCGCGCCCGAGGGCGCCATCGTGAAGATCGCCGGCATGAAGACCCTGCGCTTCGAGGGCACCGCGCTGTGCTTCGATTGCGAGGAGGATGCCTTCGCCGCCGTGGACCAGCGCGCCTACAAGGCCGGCGACATCATCGTTATCCGCTACGAGGGCCCGAAGGGCGGCCCTGGGATGCGCGAGATGCTGAGCACCACCAGCGCCATCTACGGCCAGGGCATGGGCGACAAGGTGGCGCTGATCACCGATGGGCGCTTCAGCGGCGCGACGCGCGGCTTCTGCATCGGCCATGTCGGGCCGGAAGCGGCGGTGGGCGGGCCGATCGCGCTGCTCCAGAACGGCGACAGGATCGTCATCGATGCCGACAAGGGCACCATCGATCTGCTGGTGGATGAGGCCGAGTTGGCAAAGCGCCGCGCCGCCTGGACGCCGCGAGTCACGCAATACACCTCCGGCGCCTTGTGGAAATACGCGCAGACGGTGGGACCGGCCTCGCTTGGCGCAGTGACCCATCCCGGCGCGGCGGGAGAGAGCCACGTCTACGCCGACCAGTGATTGCGTCGGATGGGCGGCGTGCCTTGCCGCCGCCCGCCGTCTGAGGGGGCAATCAGCTCCCGCCTTCATGATACCTTGATGTTGCCCGCATCCGAGCATGCGGGCGGGCGATAACCACTCTCAAGCGGCGCAGACTTCACCCTCGCCGCGGGGGAGACCCGTCATGCGTAGCCTCCGCTCGCTTCTTCTGATCCTGCCGCTGGCCTTTGCGCCAGGCTGCGTCATTGCCGGGGGGGTCACCCCGGTGAACAGCTACTATGGAAGCGGCTACGGCTATGCCGCGCCGCACTACTACGCCGCGCCCCCGCCGCGCTTCTACGCGCCACAGCCGGTGTTCCGCCCCTACTATCAGGCGCCGCGCGGCAGTTGGGGCTATGGCGGCGGTCGGGGCTATGGCCAGGGTTACGGGCGAGGCCGCGGCCATGCCTGGGGACATGGCTTCGGCCATGGGCGCCGCGACTGGCGTTAGGC
>JBBSCP010000437.1:0-3400 GCA_038250135.1 Acetobacterales bacterium
ATCGGGCGTGTTTTGGTGTGCCCTGGCGGGCACGCGCGGCCGATTCACGGCTTCGGGGCCTTCGCCCCAGCGCCGATCGGGCGTGGTTTGGTGTGCCCTGGCGGGCACGCGCGGCCGATTCACGGCTTCGGGGCCTTCGCCCCTGCGCCGATCGGGCGCACTCATCGCGGCGGTTCCTCGGCCAGCGCGGCAATGGTGCGGGCCAGCACCTTGATCTCGTTGCGGATCTCGCTGGTGGCCTGCATGCGGCCCTGGCTCACCTCCTCGAGCATGCGCGCCATGTAAAGCTCAAGGTTTCGCAGATGCCCGCGCGAAGCCTCGTCCAGCGCGCCGTGCTGGCTGGCGTCCGCGAGGCGCGCCAGCGTCGGTGCGAGTTGCGCCTGGGCCTCCGCCATGCGCGACATCAGCGTCTGCGAGGCACGCATCTGGTCGGCGAGGATGGAAAGCCGCTCCGTCAGCGTCATCAGCGCCTGGTTGGACTGCGCGCGGCCTTCCTCGCCCCGCGCCATGGCGCGCTGCAACTCGTCCATATTCTCGGCCGATTGTTCGAGCAGCGCCTGCACATAGGCGGGCAGGCTGCCCTCGCCCTCCGTTCCCAGCGCGCCGGAGGACAGCCGCGTAGCCCCTGCCAGCCAATCCTCCAACTCGGTGTAGAAACGATTCTGCGCCTGCCCCGCCGTGAGGTCGAGGAAGCCCAGCACCAGCGCGCCGGCGAGGCCCAGCATCGAGGAGGAAAACGCCACCGACATGCCGCGCAACGGCTCGGCCAGCCCCGACTTCAATTGGTTGAACAGCGCATTGATGTCGCCGGTGCCGACCGACATGTTGCCGATGACTGTCGAGACCGAGCCGATCGTCATCAAAAGGCCCCAGAAGGTACCGAGCAGGCCGAGGAAGATCAGCAGCCCCGTGGCGTAGCGCGACAGTTCGCGGCTTTCGTCGAGGCGGCTTTCGATGCCGTCCAGCACGCTGCGCATGCCGGTGGCCGAGAGCTGGAGCCGTTCGCTGCGGCGTTGCGCGAACATGTTCGCCATCGGCGCCAGCAGCTTCGGCGCGGCGCGATTGGAGGTGACTTTCGCCGGGTTGCGACCAGGCGCACGAAAATTATCCAGCCACTCGACCTCGCTGGTCAGCAGCAGTACCTGGCGGATGTTCCACGCGATGCCGAGGCCGAGTACGCCCGCGATCACACCGTTCAGCACCGGGTTGGCGCCGAAGGCCGTGGCGAGTTCCGGTGCGAGCAGCCCCACCAGCACGGCCACCGCCGCGAGGAAGGCGAGCATGCGCCAGAGGAAGACGGTCGGGCTGGTCATGCGCTCATCTCTGCTGGCCGGTGCGGCGGGCTACGCCGGGCGGGAGGATGTCCGCGGCATCGAGCGCGGCCTGGGTGCGGCCGAGGGCGCGCACATCGATGCGCGTGGCATCCATGCCGCCCGCCACCAGCGCATCGCGCACCGCGGTTGCGCGCGAGAGCGAGATGCGCCGCGCGGCGGAGACATCACTGGCCGGGCCGCTCGCGTGCCCCTCGACCGTCACGCGGCCGAGGCCGGGCAGGGTCGTGGCGTTGAGGCGGCGGCCGATCTCGGCGAGCGTTGGCTCGGTGCCCGGGGGCAGGGCGGTCTCGCCCGTGCGGAATGTCAGGCGATAGGCGCCCTGGGTGAGGGGCGACATGCCTGTGGGTAGGGCGAGCGGCGAAGCCGGCGCACCACGAGGGGCGGGCGCTTGCGCGGCCACGGGCGAAGCCAGGGCCAGGATCAGGAGGGCAGGGAGGACTCGCATGTTCCTGCAGCCTAACGGGCCGCGCCCGAAACCGCTATGCGCGAGCTTCGTTGCTGATCGCGGTGCGTGCGGCCTGGGCGGCGGCGATGCCCTCGGCCACCACCTCACGCAGCTTCGGGTGCAGCGCCTGGTTGCCCACCACGAGGTCGCCCGATTCATAATGCGTGTCGCCGCCCGCGGGGTCGGAGAGGAAGCCGCCGGCCTCCTTCACGATCACCAGCCCGGCCGCGATGTCCCACTTGTTCAGACCGAGTTCCCAGAACCCGTCATACCGCCCCGCCGCCACCCAGGCGAGGTCGAGGGCCGCCGAGCCGAAGCGCCGCACGCCCGAGACCTGCGGCATCAGCCGCGCGAGCGTCGCGGAGAATTCGGCCTTGCGCTGAATTTTGGCGAAGGGGATGCCGGTGGCGAACAGCGCGTTCACCATCTCCCGCCGGCCGGAAACGCGCAGCCGCTTGTCGTTGAGGTAGGCGCCCATGCCCTTCTCGGCCCAGAACATCTCATTGCCGGCGGGGTTGTAGATGCAGCCCGCGACGAGTTCGGTCTTGCCATCCGCGTTGCGCTTCTCGACGCCCACCGAGATCGCCCAGTGCGGGATGCCGTGCAGGAAGTTGGTGGTGCCATCGAGCGGATCGACCACCCAGCGCCATTCCCAATCGCCTTCCGCCTGGCCTCCTTCCTCGCCGAGGAAGGCCCAAGCCGGGCGAGCCGTGGAGAGTTCCTCGCGCAGTGTCTGCTCGGCGCGGAGATCCGCCTGGGAGACGAAATCGCCGGGGCCCTTGGAGGTGACCTGGAGGTTCTCGACCTCCGCGAAGTCGCGCAGCAGCCGGCGCGAGGCCTTCTGGATCGCGGCTTGCAGCACGGTCATGGCGGGGGAGAGACGGGGCGAGGAGACGACCATCGGGATTCCTGGCGTTCAATGAGCCGGGAGGCAGGGCCTCCGACAGAAGAATATCAGAACACGCGGACCGGGCACTTCGCCTGAGTCCGAGGCCGCGAACGCGGCCCGCGGCTAATGCCGCGAGGCAAGCGGGCGGATGCCCGCGCCCGCCGCCTGAGGGCACAAGAAAGGGTCAAAGGCTGCTTAGCCTTTGGCTCTTTCATAATAGCTACCGTCTTCGGTCTTCACCACGATCTTCTCGCCCACGGTGATGAAGGGCGGCACCATGGTCTTGATGCCGTTGGCAAGGAGGGCCGGCTTGTAGGAGCTGGTGGCGGTCTGGCCCTTCACGACCGGATCGGCCTCGACGATTTCGAGCACGACGGTTTCCGGCAGGTCCATCGACACCGGCTCG
This sequence comes from Acetobacterales bacterium, assembly GCA_038250135.1. Lineage (GTDB taxonomy): Bacteria > Pseudomonadota > Alphaproteobacteria > Acetobacterales > Acetobacteraceae > Falsiroseomonas. The sequence continues at coordinate 3,075 of JBBSCP010000437.1, forward strand.
CCCTCGATGAGGCGGACGTTGACGGTCATGTTCTCGACGAGGAAGGGCAGGCGGTCGCCGAGGATATCCTTGGGCACCTGGGTCTGTTCGTAGCTTTCGGGGTCCATGAGGACAATGTTGTCGCCTTCGGCGTAGGTGAAGGTGAATTCCTTGTCCTCGGTGGTCAGGCGCTCGACTGTATCGGCCGTGCGCCAGCGCTGGTCCTTCTTCGCACCCGACTTGATGTTGCGCATGTCCACCTGGATGATGGCATTGCCTTTGCCGGGGATCATGATGTTCTGCTTGATGATGGTGTAGCGCTGGCCCTCGAACTCGATGACCATGCC
>JBBSCP010000438.1:0-3388 GCA_038250135.1 Acetobacterales bacterium
CCCCGGCGGTGCGGACGAAGGCTTCCTGGTGCGCGCGGATCTCGGGCGCCGCATCCGCGCGGTACCAGACCAGCACCTTCACCGCATCGCCGCCGATTCGGCGAATCTGCCCGGCCGACCAATGCGGGATGGGGACGGATTTCCGCCCCTGCGGCGTGTTCTCCGTCACTGAATGCTCATAGGCGATGATCAGGCCCTTCTGCGCCGGCAGTTCCGGAATCGCCCGCCCATAGGCATAGATCGGGTCGATCAGCACGGCGGAGGCCTGCGCGGATAGATGCCGCGCCAGCAGTCGCTTGACTTGCGCGACATCCTCGAAGGCTGCCTCCGCCACGCCGCGGCGCTGCGCGATCGGCCCGAATAGCGGCATGCGCTGGTCAATGGCCACCATCTTCCACCGCCCGGAGGGGTCCGCCAGGCGGCGCATCCCCCAGAGCTTGCCAGGCGAAATCTTCATCACCAATCCTCCCGGAGCAGCGCCTCGACCGCGGCGCGGTCAGGCATCCCATCCCACCCATTGCCACGCCCCGCCTTCAGCGCGCCGGCGGCGGTTGCGAAGCGCGCGGCCTGTTCGACCGGCGCCCCTTCGGCCAGCGCCAGCGCATAGGCGCCATGGAACACATCCCCGCAGCCCGTCGTATCCCGCGCCTCGATGCGCGGTGCGGGCAGGCACAGCGGCCGGCCGTCGCGCCACCAAAGGCTGCCAGCAGCCCCAAGGGTGACGGCAAGCGTGACGGCAGGCGAGCCTGGCAGCCGCGCGGCGGCGCTCGCCAGCCCGGCGTACGGATCATCGGTGCCCGAGAATTCGAGCAGCCCGCGCTGCGAAAAGACGATGTGGTCGGCGCCGAGCGCGAGGCGATGCAGCACCGCGCCCGGCGCGATATCGGCATCCAGCACGCGCGGCAGGCTCTGGGCGCGGGCATAGGCGAAGACCCGTTCCGCCCCCGTGATCCAGCGCGGGTCGGCCAGCACGGCCTGCGCGCCGGCCAGCACCGCGTCCGGCACCGGCGCGTCTTCCGGCATGCCCTGTCCGTGAAAGACGACGAGCACCCGTTCGCCCTGCGCATCCACGGTGATGCTGGAGGTGGGCGTCTTGCCGCCTTCGGCCATCGTCACCCCGGCGCAGTCCACCCCATGCCGCTCGATGGTCGTACGCAGCGCGATGCCGGTGGAATCGGCGCCGAGCCTGCCGCACCAGGCCGCCCGCCCGCCCAGCGCGGCCGCGGCGACGGCCGCTGTCACCGCCATGCCGCCGCCGGTCTCCCGGTAGCCCTGCGCGATGTGCTTGCCGGGCGTGAGCGGCAGCACCGGCATCTCATAGACGCGGTCGAACACCGCGATGCCGACGCAAACGATCCTGGCGCCGCTCATGGCACGAACAGCGGCTTCAGCCGTTCTCCCCGCGCGAATTCGCCGAACAGCGTCTCGAGCCCATCGAGCCCGGCGCGCGCATCGACAAGGCGCGCATAGGCGGCCATGTCGCAGCGCAGCAGCGCGATGTTGGCGTCATGGTCGGCGATCGGGAAGTAGAACGACCGGATGATGAAGAAGTCCTTGCGGCGGATCGGCTTGTGCTCCGTCACCGCCCAGGCGTCGGCCTCGCCCAATTGCAGCATCGCGCCCATCGGCGCCACCACCTCCAGGCCGAGCTGCCGCGCGGGGTCCTTGCCGCTGGCCTCGATCACCAGCGCGTAGCGGCGGCTCGCGGCTTCCTGCGGCGTCAGCAGCGTGGCGCCAAGCGATTGGGCGAAAGCTGCGCGGTAGGCGCCGGGCTCCACCACGCAGACCGGCGCGAAGCCCATGCCGCGCAGCACCAGGATGGCGCCGAGGCCGATGGGACCGGCGCCCAGCACCAGCGCCTCGCCCCCCTGCACCACGCGCCTGGCCAGCCGCACGCCATGCGCGGCGGTGCCGATGGTGTCGAGCAGCAGCGGCGCGAGGTCGTCGGGGATATCGTCCGGCACCGGCAGCAGGCATTGCTCCGGCACCGCCACGGCTTCGGCGTAGCCGCCGTCGCGCTGCCAGCCGATCAGGTCGGTCGCGTTGCGGCAGAGCTGCGTCAGTCCCGCCTCGCATTCGGGGCAATGGCCGCAGAAGACCGGGATGTAGACCAGCGCGCGGCGCCCGTGCCAGGCATGGCCGGGCTGGTCCACCACGCCCAGGATCTCGTGCCCCGGCGTGCAGGCCCAGCCGCGCTTGAGCGGCCGCAGGTCGCTGCCGCAGAGCGCGCAGGCGCGCACGCGCAGCAGCACCTCGCCCGGCCCGGCCTGCGGCGTGGCGACATTGTGCACCGCGATGCGGCCGTCACCGGTGAAAGACGCAGCCTTCATCCCTTGACCGCCCCTGCGGAAAGGCCGCCAACCAGGTGGCGTTGGATCAACAAGGTCAGCACCAGCGGCGGCAGGGCGATGATCGTGGCGGCTGCCATCAGCGCCCCCCAATTGGTGACACCTTCGCCGATGAAGTTGAAGCTGGCGACGATGGCGGTCTTGGAGCTGAACCCCGAGAGCACCAGCGCAAAGAGAAAGTAGTTCCAGGAGAAGACGAAGCACAGGATGGCCGCGACCACGACCCCGGGCATCACCATCGGCAGCGCCACGCGCAGCAGCGTCTGATGCTGCCGGCAGCCGTCGATCTCGGCGCTCTCGATCACCTCCCGCGGCAGGCCATCGAAATAGGGCAGCAGCACCCAGATGGCGACGGGCAGCGTGATGACGGCATGCGTCAGGATCAGCACGAGATGGCTACCGACCAGCCCGACCGCCGAGAACATCATCAGCCAGGGCAGCAGAAACAGCGTGCCAGGCGCCATGCGCGCGAACAGCGTCGCCGTCGCCGGCCAGGTCATGCGATGCCAGGACATGGCGAAGGCGGCCGGGAAGGCCAGCAGCAGCCCGATGGTGGTGGACCCGCCGGCCACGATCAGGCTGTTCAACGTGTTTTCGAAGAAGTCGGTGCGCGCGAACAGCTCCACGAAATTGTCCAGCGTGGGGGTGAAGATGAGGCGCGGCGGCAGCACCGCCACCTCCGTCCGCGGCTTGAAGGCGGACAGCACCATCCACGCAATGGGGGCGATCAGCACCACGACGACCAGAGCAAGCTGCACTGCGTCCAGGAGGCGCGCGAGGCGCTGGCGGCCGCTCACCATGCCACGGCCCGCCGCAGGCGCGAGAAGACCAGGACGCTGCCGAAGACGATGGCGGAGAGCGTCACCATCAGCGCCGCGGCGTAGCCGAATTCGAAGAATTCGAAGCCGCGCCGATAGGCCAGGATGTTGAGCGTGGTGCTGGCATTGGCTGGCCCGCCCTGGGTCGTGATGTAGATGATGTCGAAGAAGCGCAGCAGGTCCACGCTGCGCAGCACGGCGGCCGTCACCAACGTGGGCGCC
>JBBSCP010000439.1:0-3324 GCA_038250135.1 Acetobacterales bacterium
CGTTTTGGGGGGGGGCTGCCCCCGCCGGGGGGGTGCTCCACCGCTTTGGTCCCCCTTTCTCCCGGCCCGGCCCGGCGGGGGCCGCGGCGGGGGCCCTCCCCGCCCACGACCTTGCCGCCATCGTCGAGCGTCACTTCAAAGGCCGCGATCAGGTCATGTGTGCGCGGGATGGCGCGGTGTTCCAGCATGTCGATGGCGACGGCCCAGCCATCCTCGGCGCGATCGAGCCGCGCCACGGTGTCGGCGGGCAGCCCGGTGATCGCGACCATCTGGCGCTTCGCCGTCTCGACGATTTCGGTGAGTTCCATGGGCAAGGTTCCTTCAATAGGTCAGCAGCGTGCCGCGGCGACGGGCCGGGGCAGCCTGTGGCCGGGGCTCGGGGATAGCCGGGTTGGCCTCCTCCGGGGTCAGCATCGCAATGCGCTGGGACAGCGCCGACATGCGCGCCATCACCTGCGCGAGCGTCGATTCCGCGGCCTCGTTCTGTCGCCGCAGCAATTCGAGCTGGCGCGAGATCCTCGCGCGGCGCTGGGCGAGCAGCGCAAATTCGGTGGCCGCGCCTTCCAACGCGGATTCCACGCCCTGGCGGCGGTTGCGCGGCCGCGTGGTCTTGATGGTGGCGCGGGCCGGCGCACGCATCAGGCGGTCGCCCCGATCACGCGTGGCGCGCAGAAATGCTCTACCAGGCGCACCAGCATCTGCCGGTGCTTCGGGTCTGGCACGCCCGGCGAGGCCGGCTTCACGCGGCTGCCGAGAACGTCGAGGCACAGCTCAACGAAGCGCTCCTCCTCCGCCGAGACGCGCAGGCCCTGCGCCTTGGCCAGCCGCGCGATCATCACCGAGGCGCGCAGCGTCGGCCGCCGGCTCCATTCTCGCGACAGGCGGAAATCCCGCACCAGATCGACGATGCGCCCTGCCTCCTCGCTGTCGAGGCCGGAGCGCGCAACGGCGATCGCTACCTCGGTCTCGCGGTCGAAGCCATCGAGGTCGATGGTCACCATGCGGTCGAGCAGCGCGTCCTGCGCTTCCTGCGTGCCGGCATGATCCTCGGGGTTGGAGGTGAAGATGGCGCGGAAATTCGGATGCACGCGGATCGCCGTATCGGAGCCGCGCGCCTTGGGCAGCGACAGCACGCGTTCCTCCAACACCGTCAGCAGCACGTTGTTGGCGGCGGCCGGCGCGCGGTTGAATTCGTCATAGACCAGCGTGCAGCCTTCGGCGCAGGCAACCGTCAGCGCGCGATCGAGCCACACCGGCACCGTCTCGGTCTCCACCTTCATCACGGAGGTGATGTAGCGATCGACCACGCGCTTCGTGCGGCTGCCGGCCTCGCGCCCGATCAGCGCCGCGGTGTCGAAGCTGGCATCGCCGACGAGCAACAGCACCGGCCGGCCGAGACGGTCCGCGAGGTCGAGCGCGGTCTTGGTCTTGCCGCTGCCGGCCGGGCCACGAAAATGCACCGGGAAGCCAGCCTCCAGATAGGCCAGAGCGCGTGCCGCGAGGCGTTCCGTGGCTGGCGTGCGCACATGCTCCGGCCCGGGTTGCAGGCGCAGCAAAGTGTCGTTTTCCGCCGTCACCGCCGGCTGTGGTCGTGCCATGGTCTTCATGCTCCGCCGAGTTCAAGGGTGACGCCACGGCGCCAGGCTGCCTGCAGGGCGGCATGCCGGTCTGGCTCCGCCGTCCAGTCGAGATGCGCCTCCGCCAGCCGTGCCAGCAGCGGCTGGGCGGCGTGGCGGAAGTCAGGGGCAGCGGCGTCGTCATTCGCCAACGCCAGAGCTTCGCCAGGCACAAGGCCGTGGCCACGCAGCAGGGCGGCGGCAATGTCGCAGGCGGATTGCGCCTCCGGCGTGGTGACGAAGCCGCTCAATGCAAAGCCACAGGCCACGCCGAAGCTTGGCCGCAGCGCGGCATCGATGCCCAGAAAAGCCGCCGCGCGCTGCGCCAGCGCATCGATGCAGCGGGCGAGGGCGGCCGGCTCATGCGGTGGCGCGCCGGCCAAGGCCAAGCCATCGACCCAGGCGAGGCGCGGCGCGGCGCCGGCGGTTTGGCTGGGCCACAGCGTGATGGCGAAATCCGCCAGCGGCGGCTCAGCGCTGGCTTCCAATTGCACGGCCTTTGTCAGCATCTGCCACAGCGCCGCAAAAGCCAGCCGGGCCGGGCGAAGTTCGGGCTGCAGCACGATTTCCGGCCGTAGCCCGTCACGCAGCGCGAGGCGGCAGGACAGGCCCGTCAACCCGCGGAACGCGGTGGGCAGCGTTACCTCAACGCTGCCACTGCCTTGCCCGGCCGACCTGATACTGCGCGAGCCGAATTCCATGCGCGACGTGGCCTCCTGCCACTGGCGGATCGCCGATGCGAACCGCGTCTAGCGCAGGGTCTAGCAGGCCATGTGTTACGCCTTCGTAAACGCCGCCGCCAGATTCAGGCGGCGATCTCCCCCACCACGCGGGCGCGCACACGCAGCGCGCCACCGGGAAGATAGGCGATCGGCAAATCCTCGATATCGACCAGCACGAGGGTGGCGGCATCGGCGCCGGCTTCCAGGGCGCGTGCGCGGGCGATCCGCTCGGCTTCGGCCATCGCCTCGGTACGCGTCAGGCCCTGGAAGACCTGGTCGGCCTCGCCGCTGACCTGCGCGATGGCGGCGCCGACGGCGTTGGCCACCGCCGCATTGGCCGGGCGCATTACCGCGGAGATGCCCGGCAGGGAGTCCGGCACCAGGAAGGCGCCGCCGCCGACGGCGAGCAGCGGCACCGGCGCGGCATCGGTCTTCATCCGATCGACGCTCTCGGCCAGCATCCGCGCGGCCTCGGCGAGCACCGCGGCGATCTGCGCCGGCGTGATCTCCGCCACGCGCGCAGCATCGCCGAGTGCCAGCATGCCGGCCGCGACGGCGATGTCGCTGGTGGTGAGTTCCGGCCCACCGAAGATGCGCGCCAGTTGCGGCAGGCGGAAGCCCACGCTCTGTGGCCCGATGCTGACGCGCCCCGCGGCTTCCCGCACCAGCGAGCCGCCGCCGAGGCCGAAGGAGAACAGGTCCGGCATGCGGAACAGCGTGCGCACGCCGCCCACCTCCACCACTGCATTCGCCTCACGCGGGAAGCCGTGACGCAGCGCGCCGACATCGCTGGTGGTGCCGCCGACATCGACCACCAGCGCATCCTTCACCCCGGTCAGGAAGGCCGCACCGCGCATCGAATTGGTCGGGCCGGAGGCGAAGGACAGCACGGGGAAGCGCGCGGCGAGCTCGGCACGAATCACCGTGCCGTCATTTTGCGTGACGAATAGCGGCGCCGCGATGCCGGCCTCGCGCAGCGCCGCCTC
>JBBSCP010000440.1:0-3303 GCA_038250135.1 Acetobacterales bacterium
CTCGTTATAGCCGATCAGCGCGGCCGTGGTGGCGCCGAGTGCGGGCAAGGCGCCGATGAAGGTGCCGATGACGCTGCCGAGCCAGATGGCGCGGTTGCACTTCTTCATTTCGGCCCAGCCCGGAACCCGGGCGGCGTCCATGCTCATGATCTTGGCCTTCTCGGCCCGGCGCACGGCCTGGTCGAGCATCTCGCCCATCGCGAAAAGCCCGATCAGCACGGGCACGAAGCCGATTCCGTCGGAGAGTTCCGAGACGCCGAAGGCATAGCGTTCGACCCCGGTGGTCAGGTCCATGCCGACGGTCGCGATCAATACGCCGAGTGCTGCCGCCATCAGGTTCTTCAGCGCGCTGTCGCCACCGATCGCCGCGCACATCGACAAGCCGAACAACGCCAGCGCGAAGTACTCCGGTGGCCCGAAAGAATAGGCGGCCTTGGCGAGCATCGGCGCCGCGAAGATCAGCACGACGACGGAAAAGATGCCGCCGATGGCGGAGGAAATGGCGGACATGCCAAGCGCCAGCCCTGCCTGGCCCTTCTCCGCCATCTTGTAGCCTTCGAGTGCGGTCGCGCTGGCCGAGGGGTCGCCCGGCGCGTTCACCAGGATGGCGGTTATGGAGCCGCCGAAATTCGCCGCGCAATAGATGGCGCCGAGGAAGCAGATCGCAGGAATCGGCCCCATGGTGATCGTCATCGGCAGCAGCAGCGCGATGGTGGTGCTGCCCGAAATGCCTGGCAGGGCGCCGACGAAGATGCCAAGCACCGTGCCCAGCAACACCATGAGCATGACTTGGGGATCGACCAGGATCGCCATGCCGCCGATGAAAGCGTCCATCGATCAATAGCCCAGGGCGGCGCCGAGCCACCCGCTCGGCAGGGTCAACTTGAAGAGCTTCGCGAAGATCAGCCAGATCGCGAGCGTCAGGCCCAGCGCGTTCAAGACCAGCACGCGCAGGCTGGCGCCACCCCAGAGATGGCCGGCGGCGACCAAGAAAGCGGGAATTGCCCCGAACAGGCCGATCACCTCCATCATCGGCAGGAACAATGCCGCGACGCCGAAGATCGCCCAGGCGCCGCGGCCGATCGAGGGCACGTCCTCCTGCGTGTAGGGCTCGGCCGGGGTCAGCGCGAGCAGCCCGGCGAAGCCAAGGAGAACGAGGCAGATCAGGCGCGGAAACTCCACCGCGCCAAGGCCGGGCAGGCCGGGCGGCACCTCGTCGAAGCTCCAGGTGCCGGCGAAGGCGAGCAGCGCGACCGCCGCCACCGTGGCGGCGATCGCGTGATTCGGGTTGCGGCCGCCTGTCATCCCCGCAGCAGCCCGAGCGATTGCAACGCCTCCCGCCCTTCGGTGTTGAAGGCGGCGAGCTGCGCCGTCCAGGCCTCCCGGCCGGCGACGCTGTTCGTCGCCTGGCCGGAATTGTCCAGATAGCCGCGGAAGATCGGCCCCGACATGGCACGGATCAGCCCCTGCTCGAGCCGCGCCACGCGATCCTCCGGCGTGCCCTTGTAGACCACGAAGCCGCGCACCGTGGAGGCCGTGGTGTTGATGCCGAGTTCCTTGCCCGTGGGCAGGTCGGGATAGGCGGCGAGCCGGCTTTCGGTCAGGGCGATCAGGGGGCGGAGTTCGCCGGCGCGAAGCTGCGTCTCGGCCTCGCTCGGGTTCACCACCGCCGTGTCGATGTTGCCGCCGACGAGGTTGATCACGATATCCCCGCCGCCGCGGAAGGGCACCAGCGTCGGCCGGGTGATGCCGGCGGCGCGGCCGAAGGCGAAGATCGCAACATGATCGACGCCGCCGACATGCGTGCCGCCGAAGCGCAGCGAGCGTTGCTTGCCGGCGTTCACGAGGTCCGCCGGTGTGCGGAAGGGGCTGTCGCGGCGCACCAGCAGCAGTTGTGGGTCATCCGTGGCGCGGGCCAGGGGGATCAAATCCGCGAATTGCGGCAGGTTCGGGTTGCGCAGCATCGTCAGCAGATGCGTCTGCGTGATCAGCGCGATGGTGTGCCCATCCGCCGGCTTGGCGGCGAGGTATTGCAGCGCCTGCGCGCCACTGCCCGCCGTGCGGTTCACCACCGTGAACTCGACTTTGAACTCGCCTGGCGCCTGCACCATCATCATGCGCGCGGTGATGTCGGTACCGCCGCCGACGCCGGCATGTGTCACGACCTCGATGGTGCGCTCAGGGAAGGCGGCCTGCGCGCGAAGGCTAGCGGGTGCTGCGAGTGCGGCGGTGAATGCCGAGGCCGCCGCGAGGAGGTTGCGGCGGGTTGGGCCGTTGTTCGGTTGAGTGATCATTCTTGTCTCCCTTGGACGCCGCCTGCAGCGGCTGAGGTTGGTCGGTCGCCTGGAAGCGGCGCTTGCCGCCGATGATGTGCGCCTCACCGGCAGCGCGCGCCGCTTCGACGTCGCCGGTGACGATGGCACGCAGGATGGCCGCATGCTCGGCGTTGCTCTGGCGCATGTTCTCCGGCTCCACCAGGGCACGGCGACGGAACAGGTGCAGTTCGTTGCCGAGGTCCTCGTAGAGTCGCCGCGTACGGGGACCGCCGCCATGGCGGAACAGCGAGGTGTGGAAATCGAGGTTGGCGGTGTAGTAGCTCGGCGCGTCATCGGCGCGCCGTGCCGCATCCATGCGCTTCACGATGGCCTTGAGCGCGGCGAGTTGCGCGGCGGTGATGCTCGTGGCGAGGTGCGCGCAGGCCATGCCCGTGATGGCGGCGCGCAGATCATAGATCTCCAACGCCTCCTCCGCACTGATCTTGCGGACGTAGGAGCCTTGGTTGCGCACGGCCACCACGAGGCCTGAGCGTTCGAGCCCGCGCACCGCCTCACGCACCGGCCCGCGGGAGACGCCCAGCCGTGCCGCGAGGTGCTGCTCATTGAGCCGTTCCCCGGCCGGCAATTGGCCGCCCAGGATCAGGCGCTCGATCTCCTGGGCGACGAGGGAGGACAGGGATCTGGTCCGCACGATATCGAGCGCGCTGGGTGCGGCTGGTGCGCCGACGCGCACTGCTGATGGTGCTGCTTCCTCCATGGCCTGCAAGGTGGCGGGCAGGACTGCTGGCTGTCAACAGTTTGCGTCGCCGGGCGGTAGTGCTATGGCAGGCGCGATTCAGGAGGAACCCACGATGCCCCAGGCCTCGACCGCGCTGTCGCGCTTCAGCGTGCTGGACCTGACCCGCGTGCGTTCCGGCCCGACCTGCGTGCGCCAGTTGGCCGATTGGGGCGCCAACGTCATCAAGATCGAGATGCCCGAAGGTCTCGACCAGGGCGACCCGATGGGTGGCCCGCGGATGGGCTCGGA
>JBBSCP010000441.1:0-3291 GCA_038250135.1 Acetobacterales bacterium
CAGCACGTTCATCCCCGCGGCGACGGTCAGCAGACCCTCGGCGACGGCGGCGGTCTGCATCTCGCCGTTCATGACCTCGGCGCGCAGCTTGAGGCCGAGCAGCAGCCCCGCCCCCTGCACGCCCTCGATCACCTGCGGATGAAGCGCGGCGAGGTCGAGCAACCCGTGCCACAATATCCGCGCCACGCGGTCCACCTGGTCGAGGAAGCCCGGTGCGAGCACCACATCCAGCACCGCATTGCCGGCAGCACAGGCCAGCGGGCCGCCGCCATAGGTCGTGCCATGCGTGCCGGGCTTGAGATACTTCGCCACCCTCTCCTTCGCCAGGATGGCGCCGAGCGGGAAGCCGCCGCCGATGCCCTTGGCGCTGCTCATCACATCGGGCTCGATGCCCGCCCATTGATGCGCCCAGAGCTTGCCGGAGCGGCCCATGCCGGTCTGCACCTCATCGAGTGCCAGCAGCAGGCCGTATTCGTCGCAGACGGCGCGCAGTTCGCGCAGGAAGCGCAGATCGGCCGGGCGCACGCCGCCCTCGCCCTGCACCGGCTCGATCATGATGCCCGCGGTTTGCGGGCCGATGGCCGCACGTACCGCGTTCATGTTGCCGAACGGCACATGGTCGAAGCCGGTCACGGGTGGGCCGAAGCCGGCCAGGTATTTCTCGTTGCCCGTGGCGCTCAGCATGGCCAGCGTGCGGCCGTGGAAGGCGCCCTCGAAGCAGATCAGGTGGAAGCGCTCGGGGTGGCCGGTCTCGGCCTGGTACTTGCGCACCGCCTTGACCATGCCTTCGTTCGCTTCGGCGCCCGAATTGCAGAAGAACACGCTGTCCGCGAAGGAAGCGCCGACATGCCGCGCGGCGAGTTCCTCGGCCTGCGGCACGCGATACAGGTTCGACACATGCATGACCTTCGCCGCCTGCTCCGCGATGGCGCGGGTCAGGTGCGGGTGGGCGTGGCCGAGGCTGCTGGTCGCGATGCCGGCACCGAAATCCAGGAATCGTCGGCCCTCCGCCGTCCACAGCCAGGCGCCCTCGCCCCGCTCAAAGGCGAGGTCGGCGCGGTTGTAGGTCGGCATCAGGGCGGGGATCACGGGATCGTTCTCCGTCATTCCGCGCGGCCTGGCGCCCTTCGCCCGACGGGCGCGGAAGCGGACGAAAGTGCCCGAAAAGTGCGACAGGGTCAAAAACAGGTGCCATGCGCGCGCCGCGCAGCAGTCGCGCGCGCGGTGGGTCGCCATCCGACATGCCGGCATGGCAATGTCCTGGCATGTCCGAACAGCGGCAATCGCGCCCCCCCGGTCCGGCGCCCAGTGCTGCCCGCCTGCAGGAGGCGGCGCTGGCGCACCTCGCCCGCTTCGCCACCACCGAGGCCGGGCTGCGCCGCGTGCTGGCGCGGCGCGTGGATCGCTGGGCGCGCGCGGCGGAACAGGCGGGGGAGGCCGATGTCGCCCCCCGCGCCGCCGCCGCGAAAGCCGCCATCGCCGAGATCGCCAGCAAGCTGGCCGCCGCCGGCACGGTCGATGACGTGGCCTTCGCCGCCAGCCGCGCGCGGCGCCTTTTGCGCACCGGGCGCTCCCGCCGCGCCGCCCTCGCCCATCTGGCGCAGAAAGGCGTGGATGCCGAGACGGCCGCCGCGGCCTTGCCCGAAGGCGCGGAAAGTGAACTCGATGCCGCCATCGCCTTCTGCCGTCGCCGCCGCATCGGCCCCTTCGCCCGCGCCGAGGCAGACCCGGATGCGCGCCGCAAGGCGCTCGCCGCCCTGGCGCGCGCCGGCTTCGCGCATGGCATCGCCGCGCAGGCATTGCGCATGGACCCTGCCCTGGCCGAGGACCGGCTGATCGCACTTCGCCAGGGATGAGCGAACGCGCGCGCATCAGCTTCACGCGCCACGGCGTGTTGCGTGGGGCACGCGCGAGCCTGCCGCTATGGATCGGCATGGTGCCCTTCGGCCTGGTCATCGGCTTGCTGGCGGATGCCAAGGGGCTCAGCTTCCTCGAAACCGTGCTGATGAGCGCCATCGTCTATGCCGGCGCGGCACAGTTGCTGGCGCTGGAGCTCTGGACCGACCCCGCGCCGGTCGTTGCCGCCACCATCGCCGCCTTCGTCGTGAACATCCGCATGGCGCCGATGGGTGCTGCGATGGCGCCCTGGCTCGACAAGCTGCGTGGCTGGAAGCTGTGGGGCACGCTGGCGACGCTGGTGGACCACAGCTTCGCGCTCGGCATCGCGGAACAGCGCGCGGGCGGGCGGGATGCGGGCTACCTGCTCGGCGTCGGCGCGGGGCTTTGGGTCGCCTGGGTGGTGTGCGTGGGCGTCGGCCATCTGGGCGGCAGCTTGGTACAGGTGCCGCCGGGGCATCCGCTGTTCTTCGCCTCGGTCGCGGCTTTCATCTCGATCCTGGTGCCGCTCTGGCGCGGGCCGCGCGTCGATCTCGCGCCTTGGGTGGTGGCAGGGCTGGTGGCCATCTCGGCACATCGCGCGGGCCTGCCGGTGCCGCTGCCGCTGCTGATGGGCACCTTCGCGGGGGCATCGCTCGGCGCCTGGCTGGAACTGCGCGGGCGTGGGGTGCCACGTTGATGGAACTTCGCGGCGATGTGCTGCTGGCGATCCTCGGCATGGCGCTGGTAACCTATGCCTGCCGCGCCGGTGGCTATGCCGTGCTGCGCGCCGTGCGCCCGCCGCCCTTCGCCGAGGCGATGCTGCGGCACCTGCCGGGCTGCCTGTTCGTGGCCTATTGCGCGCCACCGCTGCTGGCCGGCGCGCTGCCGGCCTGGCTCGGTGCGCTGGCGGTGGTGCTGGTACAACTGTTCCTGCGCAATATCGGCGTGGCGATCTGCGCTGGCGTCGCGGCGGTCTGGGCAGCGCAATGGGCGCTTGGGTGAGCCAGGCGCGCTACGCTGCGTCCGGCGGCCCGAACTGCGCCTCATGCAGCGCCCGATACAGCCCGCCGGCGGCGAGCAGCGCGGCGTGGGTGCCGCTCTCTGCGATGCCCGCCTCGGTCAGTACCAGGATGCGATCGGCATCGCGGATGGTGGCGAGCCGATGCGCGATGATCAGCGTGGTCCGGCCTTCCGACAGTTCCGCCAGGGATTGCTGGATGGCGCGCTCGGTCTCGGAATCGAGGGCCGAGGTGGCTTCGTCCAGGATCAGGATCGGCGGGTCCTTCAGGAAGATGCGCGCGATGGCGAGGCGCTGCTTCTGCCCGCCCGATAGCTTCACGCCGCGCTCGCCGATCAGCGTGTCGAGCCCCTGCGGCAGGCCCGCGATCACGCTGTCGAGCCGCGCGCGATGCG
>JBBSCP010000442.1:0-3269 GCA_038250135.1 Acetobacterales bacterium
CCCCGCCATCCGGCGCCGCCTTGGCGGTGCGGCCAGGCGAGGCGCCGGCGCTGCCGTGCTCGGCGAAGAAGCTCTGCATCACATGCGACACGCCGCCATTGTTCACCGAGCGCAGGTTGGGTTCGTAGAAGAAGGCGCGCGACGGCGGCGCGGCGATGATCTCGTAGGAGGGAAAGTAGTCCACGTCGTCGTAGTGCTGGTGCAACTCGCCGGCGACAGCACGCAGCACGGATTTGGAATAGGTGGTGGCGACCAGCACATGATCCTCGGCCGCCGTCGCGGTCAGCGGCACTGGCGAGACCGTCAGCAGGAAGCGCACGCCGGGATTGATCCCGCGCATCAGGTCTCGGAAAGCCAGGAAATCCTCCATCACCTCGCCGAAGGTGAGATTGTGGAACACCGTTGTCGCCGGGTCGTAGCTGCCTGCGATGGTGCCGGGCGCGGTCGGGTAGCAGGTGCCGCTGGCGCGGTCGAGCCAGGTCTCGGTCAGGCCGAGGGTGAAGATGCAGATGTTGGCGGTCTGCATGACCTCGAGCACCTTCGCCACATGCTGCTTGCGCTGCAGCGCCACGTGCGCGGCGCCGCGCAGGCCTTTTGGCTCAACCGAGGGGCGGAGCGCGTCGAAGAAGCGGCCCTCCTTCTCCCACACCGCGTTCGCGGGCGTGAACTGGCCAAGCGCCTCGCGCGCCAGCTGGATCAGCTGTCGCGTTGTGTAGATGTTGCCGTAGCGCGCTGAGTACAGGCCATAGCCATGCGCCTGCGCCTGCGCGGAATCGAGGCCGGCTGGCGCGGGTTCGGCATCGATCACGCTGAAACCGCGCGCGCGCAGATGGCGCGAGATGTGCTGCGCGAAGCAACTGCCCGCCGTTGCGATGCGATCGGTGGCCGTGATCTCGAACTTCTTGCGATACAGCGCCTGGATGTCGAAGGGGTGCTTCTGGGAGACGCCGCTTCGCCAGTACCTGGACTCGGGCAGGCCCTCATAGGGTGAGTTCATCGCCGGGATCCCCTTGCGTGAAGGTGAAAAAAGCGCGCTGACTTTAGGAGGGCGTCCAGGGACGGAAGGGCGGCTCCACCACGCCGCCGCGCGGATCGGGGCCGAAGCGGTTCGGGCCATCCTCGCCGCGCGCGACGTACCAGATGATCAGCAGGATGATGCCGACCAGCGGCACCAGGCCGATCAACAGCCACCAGCCGCTGCGTCCGCCGTCATGCAGGCGCCTGGCGGAGACGGCGATGCCCGGCAGCAGCAGCGCCAGCGAGGCCACGGCGCTCAGCGCGCCCGCGTCGCCAAGGATGACATTGTCGAGGATGCCGGCAAGGACCTGCACGATCAGATTGAACAACCAGAAAAACCAGAACTCCGAGCGCCGGGCACGGCCGCTGAAGGTCGCATAGTTGTTGAGACATTTGCGTACCGCGTCGGTGAAGCCCATCGCCGCTCTCCTTGGCCAACGGTGCCACAGCCTGCGGCAGAACCGGCAGGCGCGCTACTGCGCCCGGCACTCCATCACGCGGATGTCGTAAACGGGATGCTGCAGCATGTTCACGCCAGGGGCGTTGGCAATCATCCAGCCGCGGAACACGGGCGCGCCATTGGCGGGTGCCCGGCTGTCGGTGATCTCCATCCAGGCGCTGGCATCGGGCACCTCATCCGGCGGGCGCGAGAAACAGGCGCGAACGGTGATGGTCAGGCTGCCGAAGCGCTCGGGCTGATCCAGCGTGGCGCGCAGGCTGGTGACTCGCGCCGTCACCTTGTCGAGCGCCTGCAGCTCCGCGAGCCGCTGCGGCCGCCACTCCTGCGCCTGCGCCCCGGGGGCCAAAGCCAGAGGAAAGGCCAACGGCAAGGCCAGGGCCACCATTAGCACGGCCCGCTTCATGGCCGCTTCGGGCTCGGCAGTTCGGCGATGAGGGCGGTGAGGATCGCACGCATCGCCGTTTCATCCACACCCATCAACACCGCATCCTCGAAGGTATCGCGCAGCACCTGCGCGGCTTCGTTGTGGTTCTCGGCGAGCATCTTCAGCTTCTCGCGGCAGGCTACGGGGGCGCCATCGGCACCGGGCCAGGCGGGCGGGGGGGCGAGTGCACTCATCTTGGGGTGGCAGGGGGTGTCGCGCCCTCGGCGGCAGGACGGTTACCCTGGCCCTCGGTCATCGAGAAGATGAAGCGGCCGAGCAGGCTCTCCAGGCTGATGGCGGATTGCGTGATCGTGATCTCGCCGCCCTCGGCCAGGATGCGGTCGGCCCCCCCCGGCACGAGCGAGACGAACCGGCCGCCCAGCAGCCCCTCGCTTGCGATCTCGGCAGAGGTATCGGAAGGCAGGCGGAGGTTGCCATCGATCCGGAAGGTGAGCACGGCGAGAAAACTCGTCGGGTCGATGCGCTGGGCGATGACGCTGCCGACTTTGACGCCGGCGATGCGCACATCGGCACCGGGTGCCAGGCCATCGATCCGGTCGAACTTCGCCTGCAAGGTCAGGGCCGGGCCGGAGATGGTGGAGCGCCCGCTATTGGTCAGCGCATAGGCCAGAAATCCGCCAGCGATCAGTAGCACCATCGCGCCGGCCAGAACCTCGACGATCGAACGTCCCTTCATTGGTGCGTCAGCTTCCCGGGGTCCAGGCCTCGTAGTCGCCGGCCGTGAGCTGGCGCTTCCCGCCCGAATAGTCGTGGCCGGCGGGGCGCCAGGCCTGCGCCGTGCCGGTCGGGTTCGGGCGATGCTCGATCATCCAGGGGTGGCGCTTGGCCTCCGGCAGCGGGGCGTCGGCGGTATGGTGCAGCCAGCCATGCCATTCTGGCGGCACCTTGGTGGGGTCGGTGGCGCCGGCGAAAACCACGGTGCGGCGCTTGCGGCCATAGGCGAGGTAGTCCGCCCGCGACTCGTAATACGTGTTGCCGAAGCGATCCGTGCCGATCTCACGACCGGACAGGGAGGCGAAAAAACGGCTGACCACCGACATCGGGCTGTCCCAGGTTGAGCCGCCGGAGGTGACGGGCGCCTGTCATGCCACAGCCCCTGCCGCAGTGCAAAAAGCCCCTGATGAACGCCGCGAGCATCTTTCCGTTATCCACCGGATATTGGGGGTTGAAGACGATTGACCCACCAGATACGGCTTCCTCCGCGGAGCCTTGGCTCTTAAGGTGGTCCCATGACAAGCATCGCCGGCACGCTGTGGGACGGAATGGCCTTGTGGCGGATGCGCGCGCCGCCCGAGCCCGATTCCGCGCCCCGCGCCGTCGCCCTGCCCCAGGCCCTCGATGAGGCGG
>JBBSCP010000443.1:0-3267 GCA_038250135.1 Acetobacterales bacterium
CGGCGTAGCAGGGTTTTGAGTTTGGCGAAGACCTGCTCGATGGGGTTCAGGTCTGGGCTGTAGGGCGGAAGAAAGAAGAGCTTGGCTCCTGCGGCGCGTATGGCCTGACGGATCGCCAGCCCTTTGTGCGAGGAGAGGTTGTCCATCACCACAATGTCACTTGGCCGCAGGGTTGGGACCAGGAATTGTTCGACGTAGGCGAGGAAGCTTCCGGCGTTGACCGGTTGGTCGAGGACGCAAGGCGCATCGATGCGGTCACTGCGCAGCGCGGCGAGGAAAGTCAGCGTCTTCCAATGCCCGTAGGGCACCTTCGCATGCAGACGTTGGCCACGGAGGCTGCGGCCATGGGTCCTCACCATGTTGGTCTTGGCCCAGGTTTCATCGATGAAGACGAAGCGTGACGGGTCGATGCAGGCTTGCAGCCTACCCCACCGCTGCCTGCGGCTGGCGATGTCGGGCCGCTCCTGTTCGGCGGACAGAATACTTTTTTTACAGGTGACGCCCGCGGAAACAAACACTTTCCACACCGTCCAGAGGCTGACCATGACGCCACGCCCGGCCAGTTCCGACCGAAGCTGCCGCAGGGTCACATCCGGGGTTTCTGCCATGCGGGAGAGCAACCACTGCCTCTCCCCCAAAAGAGCATCTCGTCTAGCGCCGCCCATCGGCTTGGCCGCAGCGCTACCAGTCTCGCGCATCCGCTTGGACCAGGTCGCAGCGCACGAGACGCTCACTGCGAACACCGCCGCCGCCTTACGGCAGGTCTGGCCGTTCAACACCGCCGACGCCACACGAAATCGTAGATCACCTGAATATGGACGTGTCATGCAGGCTGGACCCCTCATCAGCCAACATAGTGAATCAGATAATCGTCCGTTCCGGAATCCCGATTCAGTCAGAAACAGACATGCTCTAGAAGGTCAGGATCAGCGAAGTGAGGAAGCCCAGTGCCTGCTTGCCCGTCCCGCCTTCCCGTATGGCGTAATCCCAATTACTCGAGATCTCCGCGGTGATCTTGAGGTTGTCGGTTAGCCACTCGCCGCCCGTCAGGGCGACCCGGGTGCGCGGTAGTGTTCCCACGCGCGTGAACGCGCCGTTGACCGAGCGCTGCACGCCCGCCATGTCGCTGGTCCCGGAATACATCAACGCGACGAAGGTGCCCTGTTCGCCGATCTTTTCCAGCCATGGGTTCCAGTCAAACTGGTAGGCGATGGAAGCGGCCCACGCCGCCGGGTTGAGCCGCACGCGCCGCCCGGCATCATCCACCATCGTCGCGCTGCCACTTGCCCCGCTGAGTTCTCCGACCAAGGCGAAGGGCCCCGCCGAGAGCCGCATCGTCGCGGCTACGCCCGGAACCTGACCGATCTGCGGCAGGAACTGCCGATACTCCTCGCGCAGGAAGCGGCTGTCGAACAGCGAGCTGACATAGTCGAGCCGCACGTCGAAGCTCCAAGGGCAACTCCAACTGCCCTCTAAGTCCTCGTAGTTGCTGCCGCACGTCCCGCGCGTCCGATAGCCGATGCTCGCATTCACGTTCTGCGACACGCTGCGGTTGGTGCCGAACTCGGCGCTGCTGTCGAACAGCGCCATCGAGCCGTAGATCGGCGGCAGCTCGGGTGGCGCCTGGGTGGCCGGCAGGCGGCCGGGGGCAGCCAAGGCGGCGTTGTAGCCGATCCGGCCGGCGAGAGATTGGATCAGCGGCGCGATCACCATCGGACGCGACGGCGGGATGACCACCGGCGGCGGCAGGGCCGCCAGCGCTGGGCTCGGGAACGCGAATTCGATCTCGATCAGCTCCTGCCGGCTCTCGAACGCATCGGTCGGCAGCGGGCCGGAGAGCGAGAGCGAGTCCAGCCGGGCAACGCCCGTCGAGGTGCCAAAACGCAGCACATCGCGCCCGGCCTTGAAGGCAAGCGGAAAGCGATCAAGGTCGCCGACCAGCACCACCGCGCGGTCGAGCGTGAGCCGGTCCAGCCCGGTCGCCTGCCCGTCCACGGTCTGGAACAGCGGTGAGAGGCCAGGATCGTAGGCGACCAGGAGATTGCCGCGCACCCAGGGGTTGACCCGCACGTCAAGGTCGAGCTCGGCCGTGCCCACGCCGATCCGGTCCCGCGCCGGCCCGCTGAAGTCGCGTCCGCGGAAGGAGGTGATCTCCACCGCGCCGCTCAGCGAGACGAACTCGTTGACGGCAGGGCCGAGACCGCGCAGCGCGCCGGCGATGATGCCGCGTGTCGCACCCTCCTGCGCCGCCTGATTTGTCTCGAGGTCCTGCACGCGCTCCTCGACGCTGCGAGGCCGAGTAGCGAGGGGCGGCGCAGGCAGCTCCTGCGGCGCGGCCGGCTCCGTCCTGGCAGTCTGTGGCGTGGCGGGCTGGCGCCGGCCGTTCGGGCGTGCGGCAAGCGCCGGCTCCAACGGGCCATTCCGCGCACGCTGGCCGCGCAGTTCCTGTTCGATCCGGTTCATGCGGTCCATCAGGGCGCGGTTCTGCGCCTGCGTCTCGACGAGCAGGCGGCGGAGTTCCGCCAGATCCTCATTACCCGCCGCGGCGGCTGGCGAAGCCAGAAGCAGCAGTGCGAGGGCGATGAAGGTGCAGCGGCACTGCTGGGGCGATGCGGCGCGCATCTACTGGCGGAAGGCTTCTGCGGGCTCGAGCCGCGCGGCACGGCGGGCGGGATACAAGCCGGACAGGAGGCCGATCAGGCCACCGACGAAGGGCGCGAGCAACGGTGCCAGCGGATCGAGTACCGGTGTCCAGACCTGGTAGGCCGAAACGCCGACCACCACCAGCACGCCGACGCTCGCCCCAATGATGCCGCCCACGATACCCATGGCCGCACTTTCTAGCAGGAATTGTCTCGCGATATGTACACGCCGCGCGCCGATGGCGCGGCGAAGCCCGATCTCCGGCGTCCGCTCGATGACTCCTACCAGGGTGGTGTTGGCGATGCCAAGTGCGCCCACGACAAGGGAGAGGCCGCCCAGCAGCAGGAACATCACGTCGAGATCGGTCTGCACCTCGTCGCGCACCCTGCGCGGCTCGCGCGGCACTTGCACGCGCAGCGCCTGCGGCTCATCGGGGCGCAGCGCGGCGCGCGCCTGCTCGGCGATCAGGTAGGCGGCGCCGATGCCGGTCTCCACCACCACCAGGCTCGGGCCCTCCAGGCGGAAGTGGCGCCGCGCGGTGCCTTCCGGGATGATGACGGCGCCGAGCAGCTCGGGCCGGCGCGCCACGTCGCGCAGCAGGCCGATCACGAGATACATATGGTC
>JBBSCP010000444.1:0-3249 GCA_038250135.1 Acetobacterales bacterium
AGCACCATCATGTCGCCCGCCGCGCGCACCAGCACGCCGGCGGCGAGGCAATGGTCCGCCACTTCAGCACCGCGCGCGCCTGGCGCATCGGCGCGCGGCGCCAAATCCACGGCGCCCAGCAATCCGCAGCAACGCACATCCACCACATGCCGCGCGCCTTGCAGCCCCAACAGCGCGGCGCGAAAGGGTTCGGCGATGCGGGCGGAGGCCTCGAACATGCCTTCCTGCTGGTAGGCGTCCAGCGTGGCCATTCCGGCGGCGCAGGCCAGCGGATGCGCCGAATAGGTGTAGCCATGCATGAATTCCGGCGCACCGCGCGGCTGTGCCATGAAGGCCTCGAACACCGCTGGCGTGACCAGCGTGGCACCCATCGGCACCGCGCCATTGGTCAGCCCCTTGGCCATGGTCATGATGTCGGGCGTGACCCCCAGCGCCTCGGCGGCGGTGCAGGCGCCGAGGCGCCCGAAGCCGGTGATGACCTCGTCGAAGATCAACAGGATGCCGTGCCGGTCGCAGATCGCGCGCAGCCCCTCCAGATAGCCGAGCGGCGGCGGATAGACGCCCCCCGAACCTGTCACCGGCTCGACGATGATGGCGGCCACGGTGGAGGGGTCCTGCACGAACAGGATGTCTTCGAGTGCCGCCATCCAGCGCGGATCCTGCGCCGGGCGGGTGGTGAGGAAGCGCTGCGCCGGGTCATGCGGCAGCGGCATGTGGAACACATCGGCCAGCAGCGGGCCGAAATCGCGCTTGTGCCGCGCGATGCCGCCCACCGACAGCCCGCCAAACCCCACGCCATGATAGGATTTGGCGCGGCCGATGAACTTGGTCCGCCCCGCATCGCCGCGCGCACGGTGATAGGCGCGCGCGATCTTCAGCGCCGTGTCCACGGCCTCGGACCCCGAATTGGAAAAGAACACCCGCCCCATCATCGGCACCGCGTCCAGCAGCCGACGCGCGTAGGTGAAGGCCGCCGGGTGCGACATGCGGAAGGAGGAGACGAAATCCAGCACGCCCGCTGCCTCGCGGATCGCTTCGGTGACGCGGGGATGCGCGTGGCCGGCATTCACGCACCACAGGCCCGCCATCATGTCCAGCACGCGGCGGCCTTCGGGGGTGATGTAGTGCATGCCCTCCGCACGCTCGAACATTACGGGCGCGTCGTGGAAGGCGCGCATGGCGGTGAAGGGCAGCCAGAAGCCCTCCTCCGGCTCTGGCGTGTTGCGGAGCAGGTTCATGGCATGGGTCTCGCGCGGTCGAGCGCATCGCGGGTCCGGAACCAGAGCGATCCGGCCGCGGCGTACAGCGTGCGCAACGGGTGAAGCGGGATGGGACGCAGCGGGGTGACGGGCGGCAGCGGCAGGTCGCGCGCATCGGCGCCCGTCAGCAGATCGGCGAAGGCGGGGCCGGAGGCTGTGCACCAGCCCACGCCCTTGCCGTTGCACTGCACCGTGGCGAAAACGCTCTCGGCCAGCTGGAACAGGCGCGGCAGGCGGTCGAGCGTCACCGCCACCTGGCCGCCCCACCAGTATGCGGGCGGAGCGTCCGGCAGCGCCGGATAAAGCCGCGCCCGCATGCGCTCTGGCACCGCGAAGGATTGCGGCCCGCGCGGCGGGCGCAGCGTGCCCTTGCCGCCCACCACCAGCCGCCCCGCCGCATCCCGCCGCCAGTAGCGCAGCACGCGCCGTGTGTCAGACACCGCCTGATGGCCGGGCAGGATGGGGCTGTCCGCCGGCAGCGGGGCGGTGGCGGTCTGGAACGACCAGACCGGGATCATGGTGGCGGCCAGCCCCGGCCAGAGCGCGCCGCCAGTGGCGTTCGTCGCCAGCAGCACGCGGCGCGCGCGCAGATGGCCGGTGGCGGTGGACAGCCGCCAGTCACGCCCATCGGGTTGTATGGCGATGACGCGCGCAGGCGCGTGAATGCGCGCGCCGGCCGCCAGCGCCGCCCGCGCCAGTCCGCGTGCCAGCGAAAGCGGCTGCACCGTGCCGCCACGCGCATCCATCCAGCCGCCCAGATACCCGTGGGTGCCGGTCAGCGCGGCCACCTCCTCGGCGTCCAGCGTGCGGGCGGGGGCGCCCCATTCGGCCCAGGCGCGGGCGCGCTGATGACAGGCGGCGCGTTCCGTCGTGCTGTCGGCCACCTGCAGCCAACCGTTGCGCGTGGCCTCGCAGGCGATGCCATGCCGTTCAATGAGGGCGAAGGCCGCATCGGCGTCGCGCGCGCCGTGCTCGTGCAGGCGGCGGCCCAGCACCGCGCCATATTCGGCGACGAGGTCGCCCACGAAGTGGCGCAGCCCCGGGATCACCTGCCCGCCATTGGCACCCGAGGCCCCGGCCCCAGGCGCCACCGCCTCCAGCACCGTGACCGCCACGCCACGCTCGGCGAGCGCCAGCGCGGTGGACAGGCCCGAGAAGCCGGCCCCGATGATGGCGACTTCCGCCTCCGCCGTGCCTTCCAGCGGCGCCAGCGGTGGGGCGGGTTCGGCGGTGGCTTCCCAAAGGCCGTGTTGCGCCCTCATGGCCCGGCACTCATCAGGTGTTCCACCAGCAGCGCGGCGGCGCGCGGGGGGTTGCCGGATTCCAGCGCGTCCAGCACGCAAAGATGTTCGCGGCAGGAGGCATGGGCGCGTTCGGCGCCGAAGCGCCAATGGGTATTGCGAAGCGCGCGCAGGCGGTTCTGCGCCTCCACCGCATCCACGAAAAAGCGGTTGGCGCTGCCGGCAGCAAGCCCGGCATGGAAAGCCGCGTTCATCTCGAAGAAGCCCACCGCGTGCTGGTCGCGCCAGCGGCGGGCCAGCACGGCCTGATGGCCTGCGCGCATGGTGCGGGCGAAGCCGGCATCGAGGCGATAGCCGGGCTCCAGCAGCGCGGCGGGTTCCAGCACCAGGCGGAAGCGCTGCGCCGCCGCGCGGTCCTCGGGCGTGGTCAGGCCCGGCGCGAAATGCCAGCCCTGGGCGGGGTTGCGCGCGACGACGCCGAGCTTCTCGAGCTGCCCCAGGGCGCGGGAGACGACGCCGCGCGGCTGCTCCAACTGCCGCATCAGGTCCGCCTCGCGCAGCGGGCCTTGCAAGGCGCCCTCGGCATGGGTGCGGACGATGTCAGCGGCCAGGGTCTCGGCCGGGTCGCGCGCCGCCTCCTCGGGCAGGTCGAAAGCGAGGTTCGCCACCACCGTGGCGCGGCCGCTTCTGGCGGTGATGCCGGCCTGTTCCAGCAGGCGTAGCGCCGCGCGCAAGGGCGTGCGGGAGAC
>JBBSCP010000445.1:0-3246 GCA_038250135.1 Acetobacterales bacterium
ATCATCGTCCACAACATCCTGCGCTTCATCCACTACCTGTTCTCCTGCAACTTCGCCGAGATCGTCACGGTGGGCGCCGCCATCATGCTCGGTTGGCCGCTGCCGCTGGGTGTGATGCAGATCCTGTGGCTGAACCTGGTCACGGACATCTTTCCGGCGATGGCCCTGGCGCTGGAACCCTCGGCGCCGGATGTGATGCGCCGCCCGCCGCGCGACCCGGCCGAACCGCTGATGACGCCGTCCTTCGGCTGGCTGATCGTCTGGCAAGGGAGCCTGCTGGCCGGCTGCACGCTCGCGGCCTTCGCGGTCGGGATGCGCTGGTACGGGATGGAGGGCGAAGGGCTGCGCCACGCCGTTACCATCGCCTTCATGACGCTGGCCATGGCGCAGGTGCTGCACGCCTTCAGCGCACGCTCGCGCACCCGATCGGCGCTGACGTCGCGACTGTTCACCAATGGCTGGCTCTGGGGCGCCACGAGCATCTGCGTGGCCTTGCAGATCGCCGCCGTCGAGGTGCCGCTGCTGCGCGAGGTGCTGCGGACGGTGGCCCTGTCATGGGCCGATTGGGGCGTGGTGGCGGCGGGGTCGGTGGCGCCGGTGGTCGTGGTGGAACTGGTGAAAATGATGATGGGATGGCGATCCCGCGCCAATCCCAACCCGGCAGGTGAGACAAGAGCATGAACCGGCGCCAGATCCTTGTTGCCGGCGGTGCGGCCGGGCTCGTCGCGGTCGGCGCGACAGCGGTTGTCGTTCAACGACGAGCTGCGATGAGGGCCTATGGCACCTCGGTCGCTGCCATGCGGGCCGAACTTGTCGCACAGCCGGACGTGGCGGAGTTCATTCGCTTCGCATCGCTCGCCCCGAGCGGCCACAACGCCCAGCCCTGGGCTTATCGCGTCGCGGCCGAGCGGATCGACATTCTGCCGGATATCGCGCGCCGCACGCCGGTGGTGGATCCGGACGACCATCATCTGTTCGTCAGCCTGGGCTGCGCCGCGGAGAACCTCGCCCTCGCCATGCGGGCCAGGGGGCGCTCAGCCGAGCTCAGCTTCGATGCGACGGGTGGCGGGCATGTATCCCTGAGGTTCAGGCCTGGCAGCACGGAAGCGTCGCCGCTTTTCGACGCAATCCCGCACCGCCAATCGACGCGCGCCGATTACGACGGAAGGCCGGTTGGCGCCGCAGACCTCCGAACGCTGGCCTTGGCGGCCGCCGTCCCAGGTGTGGACCTGGCCATCATCAGCGATCGTTCGCAGATCGACCGGGTGCGCGACCTGGTGGTCTCAGGGAACAGTACACAGATGGCCGACGCCGCTTTCGTGGGCGAACTCAAACGCTGGCTGCGGTTCAGTCCCAGCGAGGCGATCGCCTCCGGTGACGGCCTGTTCAGCGCGGCAAGTGGCAGTCCAACGCTACCCGCATGGCTGGGGCCTCAGGTCTTTGACTGGGTCTTTCGCGTGGCGGCCGAGAACGACAAATACGGAAGCCAGCTCCGCTCCTCCGCGGGCGTGGCGGTTTTCGTGTCGCAGCAGGATGACCGGGGCCATTGGGTTCGTGCTGGCCATGCCTGTCAGCGGTTTGCCTTGCAAGCCACGGCGCTTGGCATCAGGCACGCCTTCATCAACCAGCCCGTCGAAGTGGCGAGCCTGCGGCCAGACCTCGCGGCCCTTGTCGGGATGCCCGGGCGGCGTCCCGACATCGTCATGCGGTTCGGGTATGGTCCGCTGCTTCCGTTTTCCGCCCGTCGGACCGCAGGCGTAGTCATGGTGTGAATGCAGTCAGATGTTCAACAACGATCCCATGCACCGCCAGCGCTCCTCCACCGTGCTGCTCACCACCATGCTTGGCGCGGCCGCCATCTTCTGCGCGATCATCCTGATCCCGTTCTTCTCTGCGATCGTCTGGTCGTTTGCGCTGGCGGTCCTGTTCACGCCGCTCGACACCCGGCTGCGCAAGGTCATGCCTGGGCCGGGACTGGCAGCCATGGCAACCGTCGCCATCATTGCCGGCATCGTCGTCCTGCCTGCAATCACTGTCGTAGGCATCCTGCTCAACGAAGCGGCCAGCAGTGCTCCACGGCTCAGACCATTCCTTGACGCGGAAACCTGGACCCGTGCGATCGACTCCCACCCACGCCTCGCTCCCGCCATCCACTTTGTTGTCGAGCGCCTCAACATTCCGAGCCTTCTTCAGGCGGCCAGTGCCAGGCTCGCCGGTTGGAGCGGCTCCTTTATCCAGGGCTCGGTGTCCGGCCTGATCACCCTGCTTCTGGCCTTCTATTTCCTGTTCTATTCCTTGAGGGATCGTGAGCTTGCGATCGCGGCGATAGGGCGCGTCCTGCCGCTGACCGCACCGGAATACACGCGGCTGACCGATCGCCTGACCAACACCATCTTCGCCTCGGTCTATGGGACGGCCGTAGTCGCCATACTGCAGGGTGGGCTGGGCGGCGTAATGTTCTGGTGGCTCGATCTGCCGGCGCCGCTTTTCTGGGGGGTATTGATGGGCCTGCTCGGCATCGTGCCGTTCCTGGGCGCTTTCGTGATCTGGGCTCCAGCCGCGCTCTTCCTCGGCCTTAGTGGCGACGTGCAGTCTGCCATCCTGCTCACACTCTGGGGGACACTGGTCGTCGGGCTGGTCGACAACGTGCTTTACCCGATCCTCGTCGGCAGGCGCCTGATGCTCCACACAGTGCCGTCATTCATCGCCGTGGTTGGTGGCCTGTTGCTGTTCGGCACTTCGGGCATCGTTCTGGGGCCTATCATTGTCGCTGGAGCCCAAACGCTACTGGAAATTTGGCGGGCGCGAGTGGTGGATGCCTAATAGCTGTTGTGGCCGCAGTGCGCTTCACTGTCGTGGAAACTCCGGCAAATTCGAGCGGCGCCGTACCAATTCACGGCACCCGTCGCTTCGCCACCCCCACCGACAGCGTCGCCGCCGCCAGGTCGAACGTCGCGCCGGAGATGTTCCGCGCCATCACCCGCACCGTGTTGTTCGACCACACCGCTGCATCGAGTTCGATAAAGCGGGTCGACGACACCAGCGACGCCGTTGCCAGATCGCCCGCCCGGGCCCCGTTCACCGTGACGTCGACCAGCGCCGTCGCCCCCGGCGCCAGGCTCGGCAGATCCCAGGACACCTCGGCCGCGAAATCCCGCCGCCCTGAGCCGACCAGCGCCCCTGTCAGCAGCGGCGTGCCGTTCAGCACCGCGGGCGCGGCCTCCGGCAGCCCGTAGAGGCGCAGCG
>JBBSCP010000446.1:0-3241 GCA_038250135.1 Acetobacterales bacterium
ATTGGTAGAAGCGCCCATTGGCCGAAGCCTGCGCATCGCCCGAGAACACCAGCTGCGCGAAGGACATCGCGCGGCCCAGCACCTCCTCGATCGCCTCATAGGTGCCGATCGCGGCGGCGAGCGAATCGCCGCTCAGCCCCGAGAGCTTGCCGGCATGGCTCGCGTTGAACGCGCGCGCCTCCGCCTCCGCCTTGTCGAGATCGGCGGCGAGGCGCGGGTCATCGGCGCCCGCATAAAGGTCGGCCAGGTCCCAGGATGGCAGTTCTTCGGCGGATTTGTCGGGATTCGTCACGGTGTCTCTTGCATCCAGGCTCATTCGCCACTGGATATAGCCCGGCAGCGCCCCAGGCCAAGGCGGGGGCGTGTCGGGAAGGAGCGATCGGCACATGATGGTTGAGGCGAGCGCGGGCTGGAACAGCCTGCCGCAGATGATGCTGGAGATCGCCAGCAAGCGGCCGGAACGGCCGATGTCGCGTTTCTGGCAAGACGGTGGCTGGCGACAGGTCACCTGGGGCGAGTTCGG
Organism: Acetobacterales bacterium; assembly: GCA_038250135.1. Lineage (GTDB taxonomy): Bacteria > Pseudomonadota > Alphaproteobacteria > Acetobacterales > Acetobacteraceae > Falsiroseomonas. The sequence goes on from JBBSCP010000446.1 coordinate 524, forward strand.
CAATCGCGTGGCGGCAGTCGCCGCCGGGCTGCGGGCGGCTGGAGTCGGCCCAGGCGAACGCGTGCTGCTGGTCAGCGAGAACCGCCCCGAATTTGTCATCGCCGACACCGCGCTGATGGCGATCGGCGCTGTCACCGTGCCGACCTACACCACCAATGCCGCCACCGACCACGCGCATATTCTCCGAGACTCCGGCGCGAGGGTTGCCATTGTCTCGACCTCCGCCTTCGCGCGGCGGGTGCTGGAAGGCGCGGCGCTCGCCGACGGGCTCGATTTGCTGATCGGCATGGACGACGCGCCGGTCGAAGGCGCGCCCCGCCAGATCGCCTGGGCCACGCTGGAGGCCACGCCCGCCTCGCTCGACTCGCTGGCGGCGGAGGTGGAGCAGATCCCCACCGGGCGCCTTGCCTGCCTGGTCTACACCTCCGGCACCGGCGGGCTGCCACGCGGCGTGATGCTGCCGCACCGCGCCATGCTGGCGAACCGCGAAGGCGTGGCGCGCATCGCGAACAGGCTGGAGTTGGACGGCAAGGCCTACCTGTCTTTCCTGCCGCTGTCACACAGCTACGAGCACACGGTGGGCGGCTTCCTGCTGCCCTCGCTCGGACTCGAAGTGGTGTATTCGCGCGGCGCCGATCGCCTCGCCGTCGAGTTCCAGGAGATACGCCCTGCCGTCATCACCGCGGTGCCGCGGCTGTTCGAACTGCTGCGCGGGCGGATCGAGGGCGCCGTGGAAAAAGCAGGCGGCTTCAAGGAGAAGCTGTTCCGCCGCGCCCTGGCACTCGGCCTCAAGCGGCTGGACGGACCCGATTTCGGCCTGTTCGACCGGCTTCAACACCTCGTGCTCGACAAATTGGTGGGGGAGAAGGTGCGTGCGCGCTTCGGCGGCCACCTGCAGGCGCTGGTCTCGGGCGGCGCGCGGCTGGACCCCGATTTGTCGGGCTTCTTTCTCGCCTTCGGCCTGCCGGTGATCCAGGGTTACGGCCAGACCGAGGCCGGGCCGGTGATCAGCGTCAATCCGCCCTGGGCCAATCGCCGCGAGACGGTCGGCCCGCCTTTGCCCGGCGTCGAGATGCGGCTCGCCGAGGATGGCGAATTGTGCGTGCGCGGCGCGCTGGTGATGGATGGCTACTGGAACGATCCCGAGAATACCGCGCGCGCCCTGATCGATGGCTGGCTGCACACCGGCGACGTGGCCGAGATCGAGGACGGCTACATCCGCATCACCGACCGCAAACGGGACTTCATCAAGACGCTGGGCGGCGACATGGTCAGTCCCTCAAAGATCGAGGCGCTGCTGACCGCCGAGCCCGAGATCGCGCAGGCCGTGGTGGCCGGCGAGGGCCAGCCCGGCATCGTGGCGCTGATCGTCCCGGCCGAGGGCATGGCCGAGCGCGTGCCGGCCGCGGTGGCGCGGGTGAACGGCAAGCTCGCCACCATCGAGCGAATCCGCCGCCACGCATCCGTGGCGCCCTTCAGCGTCGAGAACGGGCAGTTGACGCAGACCATGAAGGTGAAGCGCCGCGCGGTGGTCGCCGCCCATGCCGAGTTGCTGGACGGGCTGCACAAGCGAGGGTGACGACCAGAACGGAACCCTTCCGGGCGATCAGACGCGGTCGCTGGTGGCCGGGGTGAAGGCGCCGCGATCGTTCGGGCGAAGTGCTTCGAACATCTCGGTCACCTGCGCGTAGTCGCGATAGCCGCAACGCGCGATGGATTGCGCGGCGACGGCGTCGAAGCGGCCGTTCACGATGTAGCGCTCGTCGATATGGATGCCCACGACCTGGCCGATGATGAGGAAGCCATCGGTCGGCTCGCCGTCCAGGTCATGCAACTCCATCGCCTGGAGCACGCGGCATTCCATGCTCGCCGGGCTCTCCGCCACGCGCGGCGCCTTGACGAAATGGCACGGCGCCATGGTGAGGCCAGCGGCCAAAAACTCGTTCTCGCCCTCGGGCAGCGTGCCCGAGGTCGCATTCATCGCGTCGAACAGCGGGCGGGTGGCCAGGTTGAAGACGAATTCACGCGTGGCGAAGGCGTTGGCGGCGCTGTGCTTCAGCCCCTCGGAGCCGAACACCATGATCGGCGGAGAACCCTGCACCAGGTTGAAGAAGCTATAAGGGGCAAGGTTTGGCCGGCCCTGCGCGTCGAGCGTGGACATCCAGCCGATCGGGCGCGGGGCGATGATCGCCTTGATCGGGTCGAAGGGCAGGCCATGCGCGGCCTTGCCCTTCTTCGGCTCGTAGAACACCGGCCTTACATCCCCAGCGCGCGGCGGTAGAGGTCGAGCAGCGTCTCCTGCTCCTCGACCTCGGAAGGCTCCTTCTTGCGGATGGAGATGATCTGGCGGATCACCTTCACGTCGAAGCCGGCGGACTTTGCTTCGGCGAAGATGTCCTTGATGTCGCCGGCCAGCGCCTTGCGCTCCTCCTCCAGCCGCTCGACGCGCTCGATAATCGAGCGCAGGCGATCGGCCGCGATGCCGCCGACCTCGCTCTCGGGGTCGTTCTTCTGGCGCTCGCGGCTGGTGGCGGCGTCGGTATCGCTCATGCGGGTACTCCAGGCATGCAAAGGGCCGCGCGGTATAAGCCGCCCGGTCAGACTAGGCAAAGGGTGGGGCGCTCAGTGGCCCGGATTGGCGGTGGAGAAAGCGGCCTTCTGCTCGGCCGTCGCTTCCTTCTGGTGCAGCGCCTGCCACTCCTTGTAGGGCATGCCGTA
>JBBSCP010000447.1:0-3230 GCA_038250135.1 Acetobacterales bacterium
CTTCGTCATCCGCGTTTTCGCGGCGCTGACCGGCATCAAGCTGCCGGGCGAGAAGTAGCCTCAGGCCAGGGCGGCTTCCACCGCCTGCGCCACGGCGAAAAGTCTTGAATCTCCCATGTGCTCGCCCATCAGCATGAAACCGACCGGGGCCGTGCCCGGCGCGTGGCAGGGCAGGCTGATGGCGCAACGGTCGAGGAAATTGCCGACCGTCGGATTGCGCAGCAACGCCATGTTGATCCGCGTGTAGTCGGCGTCGCTCGCGACCTCGGCTATGGCGGGCGGCGTCAGCGGGCAGGTCGGCATCACCACCGCGTCGAAGGGTGCGGTTGCCTGCGCGAAGGCCGCGATGATCCGCGCCCGCTCGGCGCTCAGCGCGATGTAGTCGGCCGAGGACATCAGCCAGCCGCGCTCGATCCGCGACAGCACGCGCGGGTCATAGGCGCTGCGCTTGCTGCCGATCAGCTTGCGGTGCCAGGCGAAGGCCTCGCTGGCGGCGAAACCACCCGCCGAATTCACCTTCAGGATATCGGCGAGTTCGGGCACATGCAGCAGCTCGATCCGCGCTCCGGCGGCGGCGAGCTTCGCGAGCGTGGCCTCGAAAGCCGCCGTCACGCCGGCATCCCAGCCCTCGGTCACGTAGCCCTGCAACACGCCGAGCCTGAGTCCCGCCACGGGCAGCCTCGGTGCCGGCATATAGGCCTCGGCCCCCGCCATGTAGCTGTCGAGCAGCGCGCAGCAGCCGACGGACCGCGCGATCGGCCCCAGGCTGTCCAGCGTGGCCGACAGCGGCAGCGTGCCGGCCAACGTCACGCGCGAGGCGGTGGGCTTCCAGCCGACGATCCCGCACAGCGCCGCGGGGATGCGGCAGGAGCCGCCGGTATCCGAGCCCAGCCCCGCGAAGCCCATGCCATCCGCCGCCGCCACCGCCGCGCCCGAGGAGGACCCGCCCGGCAGCCGCCCCGTACCCCGGTCCCAGGGGCTTTTCGGCGTGCCATAATGCGGATTCACGCCGAGGCCGGAGAAGGCGAACTCCACCATGTTGGTGCGGCCGAGCACCACGAAGCCCGCGCGCTCCAGCCTGGCGACGGAGGGTGCGGTGGCGGTGGCGGGGGCTGCGTCGTCCAGCGCCTTGGAACCGCCGCGGGTGACCTGACCTGCCTCGTCGTACAAATCCTTCACGCTGATCGGGATGCCGGCATAGGGGCTCGGCGCGCGGCCCACGGCGCGGAGCTGGTCCATCGCGGCGGCGCTGGCCCGGGCGCTGTCGGCATGCACGATGAGGAAGGCGCGCGCGCCCTCGCCCTGCGGGTCGGCGATTCGCGCCAGGGCCTGCTCGACCAAAGCCAGGGCAGTGGTCCGCCCTGCCGCGAGATCGGCGGCGGCCTCGGCGATGGTCTGGTGCGACATGTTGGTTTTCGTCCCGGTTCGTTGGTGCAATGCTGAGGCGAAGCGCAGCGGGGGGCAACCCTGGTGGCGGCGTGCTTGGTATGCATTTGACAGACCGGCCTGACCTACTTGTATGATGTCGTATGACGCCGCGGCGAACCGGCCGCGTGCGGGAGGAGGAGAAACACCATGAAGGCTCTTGGCTTCTTGCGTGCGGCGGCGCTGGCCGCCGCCACCGCCCTGCTTCCCTTCGCCGGCGGCACCGCCCAGGCGCAGGAATGGCGCGGCTGGAACATCCACGCCGCCGACTACCCGAACGGCCGCGGCATGGACCGCTTCGGTGAGCTCGTGTTGCAGCGCACCAACAACCGCATCCGCATGCGCACCTTCCACTCGGCCCAGCTCGGCCAGCAGGATGAGGCCATCCAGCAGATGCGCCTCGGCGCCATCGATTTCGCCAATTTCAACCTCTCGCCGTTCAACAATCTCGCGCCCTCCACCAATGTGGTGACGCTGCCCTTCCTGTTCCGCGACGTGGCGCACAGCCATGCCGCGATCGACGGCGTGGCCGGGGTCGAGATCGCGCGCGATCTGGAGGCCATCGGCATCATCGCGCTCGCCTGGTACGATGCCGGCGCGCGCAGCCTCTACACCACGCGCCCGGTGCGTACGCCCGCCGACCTGCGCGGCATGAAGATCCGTGTGCAGACCTCCGATCTGTGGATCGACCTGATGCGCGCGCTGGGTGCCAACCCGACACCGCTGCCCTTCGGCGAGGTGTTCACCAGCTTGCAGTCCGGCGTGATCGACGGCGCCGAGAACAACTGGCCGTCCTATGAAAGCACGCGCCACTTCGAGGTCGCGCGCTTCTACACCACGACCGAGCACAGCAACGTGCCGGAAGTGCTGGCCGTGTCGCGCCAGCGCTGGCAGCGCCTGAACGACGCGGAGCGCAACATCCTGCGCGACGCGGCGCGCGAAAGTGCTACCTTCCAGCGCCAGCTCTGGGCGGAACGCGAGACGGTGTCGCGCCAGCGCGTCGTGGCCGCCGGCACCACCGTGATCGAGATCACCGATCGCACGCCGTGGTCGGCGCTGATGGCGCCGGTCTATGAGAAGTACACGGGCAGCAATCCGCGACTTTCGGGCCTGGTGCAGCAGATTCGCGACCTGCGCTGAATCGGGTGGGGCGGCGGCCTGCCGCCCCGCCTCCACGGCACCGGGGATAGGACGATGCTGGCAAATTTTTCGCGTCTTCTCGACTGGTTCTGCCACATCGTCATCGTCATCGCCGGCTGCGCGCTGGTGGGGCTGGTGCTGATGATGGGTTGGCTGGTCTTCGGCCGCTACGTGCTGAACGACACGCCGACCTGGATCGAGCGCGGCGCCACGCTCGCCATCCTCTCCATTGCGCTGCCCGTCGCGGCGGTGGGCGTGCGGGAGCGTTTCCACCTGTCCGTGCTCGGCTTCCGCGAGGCTCTGCCCGCGCAGGCGCAGCGCTGGATCGCGGTGGGGTGCGACACGCTGGTCGGGCTGTTCGGCATCGCGATGATGATCAATTCGCGTGAGCTTGTTGACATGGTCTGGACCTTCAAGATTCCGCTGCTCGGCATCTCGCAGGGCTGGACCTATGTGCCGCTGATGGTGTGCGGCGGGCTGATCGCCCTGTTCTCGCTGGAGCAGGTGCTGCTCGACATCAAGCGCAAGGGTGCGCCCGAACAGCGCGGCGTCGCCGCCGCCTTCCTGGAGTAGCTGCGCGTGGAATTCGGCCTGCTGCTGATCTTCATCGTTTTCGCCGGCGGCGTCGTCGCCGGCATTCCCGTGGCCTTCACGCTCGGCATCGC
>JBBSCP010000448.1:0-3225 GCA_038250135.1 Acetobacterales bacterium
GCGCAGGGGCTCGACCTGATCCGCCTGGTCGCGCCGACCACCGACGACGCCAGACTGCCCAAGGTGCTCGCCTCCACCACGGGCTTTGTCTATTACGTCGCCATCACCGGCATCACCGGCACGCGCAGTGCCAGCAGCGCTGACCTCGCCGCCGCCATCCCGCGCATCAGAGCGCATACCGACCTGCCCATCGCCATCGGCTTTGGCGTGCGCACGCTGGAGCAGGCGGCCGAAGCCTCGCGCGTCGCCGATGGCGCGGTGGTGGCCTCGGCGCTGATCGAGGTCCTGGTACAGAACCTCGACGCGACTGGCGCGGCCCTGCCTGGTGCAGCGCAAGCCGTGCTCGGCCGGGTCCGCGAACTCGCTGCCGCGGTGCGCGCTGCGCCCCGAATCAGCGTCTGAAGGATCGCCTCATGGCACGCCAGCTTTATGAACTCTGTGGCCGAGACCCCGAGCTGGTGTTCAGCCCCTATTGCTGGCGCGCCCGCATGGCGCTGGCGCATAAGGGCCTCGGCTTCACCTCCATCCCCTGGCGCTTCACAGAAGGCGCGAATCTGGACTTCGCGAAGCACGACAAAGTGCCGGTGCTGGTCGATGGCGCGGCCGTGGTGCCAGACAGCTGGGCGATCGCGCAGCATCTCGATGCCGCCTATCCCGAGACGCCCGCCCTGCTGCATGGCCGCCCCGCCTCCTACCGCTTTATCGCCGCCTGGGCCGAAAGCGTGATCAGTGCCGGCCTGGCGCGGCTGATCGTCAGCGACATCCCAGCACTGCTCGACGATGCCGACCGCGCCTATTTCGTCGAAAGCCGCGAGCAGCGCTTCGGCAGGCCGCTCGCCCAGGTCACCGCAGACCGCGAGGCGCAGCTGCCCGCCTTCCGCGCCAGCCTGCAGCCCCTGCGCATGGTGGTGAAGACCGAGCTCTACTTGGGCGGCGAGGAGCCGGACTACGCGGACTACGCCGTTTTCGGCAGCTTCATGTGGGCGCGCTGCGTCAGCCCGCTGCGCGTCCTCGCGGCGGACGATTCAGTCTTCGCCTGGCAGGAGCGGATGTTGGACCTGCATGGCGGCGTCGCGCGGAATGCCCCCGCGGTAGGCGGCTAACCCAAACCGTCGCGCTTGAGCTGGCGCAGGTTCGCCGAGACGCGGCGGCGCGAGGGCCGCAACGCCGCGGCCGCCACCACATCCGGCCGCGCGCCCATCATCGCCGCCTTGCCGGCAGCCATCATGCCATCGGCGAAGGCGCGCTGCTTCTCGGCCACCATCTGGGCCAGCGAACCCGCAGCCGTATCGGGCTGCATCATGAGTTGCATGCTGCGGAGCGCGAAAACCCAGCTCGACTGCCAGGCGAACATCGCCACGGCAGCCGGGTGCATCGGATCCTTGGCCATCAGAGGACGGCCAGAACGGCCTCTGCCTTGGAGACCTCGAAGGCGCCAGCGGCCTCAACAGCGACGTGCGTCACCTTCCCGTCCTTCGCCACCAGGGCGAAACGCTGGCAGCGCATGCCGAGACCTCGTGCAGTCAGGTCGAGTTCCACGCCGAGCGCCTTGGTCAGCATCGCCGAGCCGTCAGCCAGCATCGTGACCTCGTCGGTGATGCCCTGGTCCTTGCCCCAGGCGCCCATCACGAAGGCGTCGTTCACCGCCATGCAGGCGATCAGGTCCACACCCTTGGCCTTCAGCGCCGCGGCGTTCTGCACGAAGCTCGGCAGGTGCTTGGCGGAGCAGGTAGGCGTGAAGGCGCCCGGAACGCCGAACAGCACCACGGTCTTGCCGGCGAACAACTCGGCGATGGCCACTTCCTTCGGGCCCTCGGCCGTGGCTTGCGTGACCGTTACCGCTGGAACGCTGTCACCGACATGGATCGTCATCTGGAGTTTCTCCGATTGATGGGCCTTCCATAAGACAGAAACCGCCCCGCCGTCCATGCGGGGAGAGCGGCTTGGCGGGGAGGCTTGGCGGGAAGAGCCGCTTGCAGGCCGGCCGCGGTGCCGCCATCTTGAACTTATGGCACGACGCGCCCCGAAACCCCTCCCTGGCTCCGCCACTACCCTTGAGGGCTACCTCTCCGGACAGCTTCTGGTCGCGATGCCGAACATGCAGGACCCGCGCTTCGCCCGTACCGTCATCTGCCTGTGCGCGCACTCGCCGGATGGGGCGATGGGAATCGTGCTGAACAAGCCGCTGGCCGGCATGTCCTTCGACGATCTGATGAAACAACTCGACCTGGAACCCGCCCCGCCGGCACGACGCATCCGCCTGATACAGGGCGGACCGGTGGAAGGGGGGCGCGGCTTCGTGCTCCACACCGCGGATTGGCAAACCGAGGGCAGCCTGCGCGTGAACCCCGACATCGCCCTGACCGCCAGCGTGGATATCCTCAAGGCCATCGCCGGCGGTGGCGGCCCGACCGAAGGCCTGTTGGCGCTGGGCTACGCCGGCTGGGGCCCCGGCCAGCTGGAAGACGAAATCCAACGCAACGCGTGGCTCTCCGTCCCGGCCGACAAGGCCCTGCTTTTCGAGGCGGCACCAGACCGCCTTTGGCGCGAAGCCCTGGCAAGTCTGCGCATCGACCCGGCGGCGCTGTCGGTGACGGCGGGGCGAGCTTAGGCGGGGGGGCGGGCGCGGTCCACTGAGGGGCCTTGCGGGGGCGGAGCCCTCTCCAGGTCCCACTCAGCGCAATTCCGCCCGCCTCACCCCGATCAGCGCCAGCGCCGCGCCGACGCCGGTCAGGGCCATGGTGATGGCCGTGCCGATGCCGGCGCCGAATTCCACGAAGCCGACGATGAAGGTCAGCAAGGCGCCGAAGCTCATCTGCAGGGCGCCGATGAGGGAGGAGGCGGTGCCGGCCAGCTGGGGTCGTACGCTCAGGGCGCCGGCGATGGCGTTGGGTTGGGTCATGCCATTGCCGATGGCGACGATGCCCATCGGCACGAAGAACACCAGGATGTGCGGCGGGAAGACCAGTTGCATCACGATCGCCAGTACCGCGCCGCCGGTGGTGAGCACCGTGCCCAGCGCCAGCATCCGCAGCACGCCGAGACTGCGCGACAGCCGACCGGCCAGAAAATTGCCCAGGGCGAACAGGATCGACATGCCGGCGAAGGCCAGGGCGAAGGTGACGGGCGAGTAGCCCATGCCTTGCACCACCACATAGGGCGCGCCGCCGAGGAAGGCGAAGAACACGCCGGTGGCGCAGGCCGTGACGCCGCAATAGGCGCGGA
>JBBSCP010000449.1:0-3195 GCA_038250135.1 Acetobacterales bacterium
GGTGCCGGCGGCGTGGCTGCGGATCAGGTTGAGTTGCAATTGCGCGAGTTGCTCGGGCGCGATGCGTGTGCCGGCAAGTTTGCCGAAGCCGGTATTGACGCCGTAGAGCGCCTCGCCGCTCGCCAGCCGCGCCTGCAACGTGGCCACGCTTTGCTCCACCGCCGTCTGCCAGCCGGGTGCGAAAGCGAAGGGGCCGCGCCCCATGACAACTCGCCAAACGTCGAGGCTGGCTGCGCCGGGCGTGATCATCGCAGGATGCCCGGCAGATCGAGCCCCTGTTCGCGCGCACACTCCAGCGCAATGTCATAGCCCGCATCGGCGTGGCGCATCACGCCCGTCGCCGGGTCGTTCCACAACACACGCGCGAGGCGCCGCGCCGCGTCCGGCGTGCCATCGGCCACGATCACCATGCCGCTGTGCTGGCTGAACCCCATGCCCACGCCGCCGCCGTGATGCAGCGATACCCAGGTCGCACCACTCGCCGTGTTCAGCAGCGCGTTGAGTAAAGGCCAGTCGGAGACGGCGTCCGATCCATCGCGCATGGCCTCCGTCTCGCGATTGGGCGAGGCGACGGAGCCGGAATCGAGGTGGTCGCGCCCGATCACCACGGGGCCGATCTCGCCGCGCGCCACCATCTCGTTGAACGCCAGGCCGAGCCGGTGCCGCTGGCCGAGCCCGACCCAGCAAATGCGCGCCGGCAGGCCCTGGAAGGCGATGCGCTGCCGCGCCATGTCGAGCCACTGATGCAGATGCGGATCGTCGGGGATCAGCTCGCGCACCTTTTCGTCGGTCTTGCGGATGTCGTCGGGGTTGCCGCTCAGCGCGACCCAGCGGAAAGGGCCGATGCCGCGGCAGAACAGCGGGCGGATATAGGCCGGCACGAAGCCCGGAAAGTCGAAGGCGGTTTGCAGGCCTTCCTCCTTCGCCATCTGCCGGATGTTGTTGCCGTAATCCATCACCACCGCGCCACGCGCCTGGAAATCCAGCATCGCCTGCACTTGCACAACCATGGATTTGCGCGAGGCCGCGCTGACCGCCGCGGGGTCGCTCTCGCGCTTGCTCTCCCATTCGCCGAGCGTCCAGCCGGCGGGGAGGTAGCCATTCGCCGGATCATGCGCGCTGGTCTGGTCTGTCACGATGTCAGGCACCACGCCGCGGCGGACGAGTTCGGGAAACACCTCCGCCGCATTGCCGAGCAGGCCGACGCTGATCGCCCGCTTATCCGCACAGGCCGCGCGGATCATGGCGAGGGCGGTGTCCAGATCCTCCGCCTTTTCGTCGAGGTAGCGCGTCTCCAGCCGCTTCTCGATGCGCGAGGGCTGGCATTCGACGGCGAGCACGCAAGCACCCGCGAAGACGCCGGCGAGGGGCTGCGCGCCGCCCATGCCGCCCAACCCGCCGGTGAGAATCCACCGCCCCGCGAGCGATCCGCCAAAATGCTGGCGCCCGGCCTCGACGAATGTCTCGTAAGTGCCTTGGACGATTCCCTGCGTGCCGATGTAGATCCAACTGCCGGCCGTCATCTGGCCGTACATCATCAGCCCCTTGCGATCGAGCTCGGAGAAATGCTCCCAGGTCGCCCAGCGCGGCACCAGATTGGAGTTCGCGAGCAGCACGCGCGGCGCATCGGCATGGGTGCGGAACACGCCCACAGGTTTGCCTGACTGGACAAGGAGTGTCTGGTCCTCCTCCAGGCGTTTCAGCGTGTGGACGATGCGCTCATAGCTTTCCCAGTCGCGTGCGGCGCGGCCAATGCCGCCATAGACCACCAGCTCGCCGGGCTTTTCGGCGACCTCGTCATCGAGGTTGTTCATCAGCATGCGCATCGCCGCCTCGGTCGTCCAGTGGCGACAACTCAGTTCGAGGCCACGCGGGCTGCGGATGGCGGGGGCGTTGCGGAGGCGCGTGGGATGGGTCATGCCTCACAGAACACACCGCGACCGGGTCGGAGGGCAAGCGGGCTGGCATGACATCAGGCACTGAATTTTGGGCCGAGGCCGCCTTGCTCCCCGAGGGTTGGGCGCAACAGGTCCGCATCGCGGTGGATGCTGCCGGCGACATCGTGGCCATCGAGCCCGGCGCCACGCCCGGCCCGCGTGCGCGGCGCCTCACGGGGCCTGTCATTCCTGGCGTGCCGAACCTGCACTCCCATGCTTTCCAGCGCGCCATGGCGGGCGGGGCGGAGCGCCGCAGCGCACAGGGGCAGGATAGTTTCTGGACCTGGCGGGAGACGATGTACCGCTTCGTCGGTCGCTTCACGCCGGAGGATGCGCAAGCCGTCGCCGCGCAGCTCTACGTCGAGTTGCTGGAGCACGGCTTCACGAGCGTCTGCGAGTTCCACTACCTGCATCATCAGTCCGACGGCACGCCCTATGCCGACTCCGCCGAGATGGCGAAGCGCCACATCGCGGCGGCGCGGCGCACCGGCATCGGCATGACCATGCTGCCCTCGCTGTATCGCCACGGCGGGATTTTCGGCGTCGCGCCGCATGATGGGCAGCGGCGCTTCCTCAACGACCTCGACGGCTTCGCCCGCATTGTGGAGGGCGTGCGGGAAGCGATCGGCGCCGATCCGCAGATGGCCGTCGGTCTCGCGCCACATTCGCTGCGTGCGGTCACGCCGGTGATGCTGCGCAAGATCGCGGGCTTCGATGGGCCGATCCACATCCACGCCGCCGAGCAGCCGAAGGAGGTGACGGAATGCCTCGCCGCCACGGGGCAGCGGCCGGTCGCGTGGATGCTCGAACATCTGCCGGTCGATGCGCGCTGGGTGCTGATCCACGCGACGCATTTGAACGACGCCGAGGTGGCCGGCCTCGCGGCCAGCAGCGCCGTGGCGGGGCTGTGCCCGAGCACGGAAGCCTCGCTCGGCGACGGCATCTTCGCGCTACCCGCCTATCTCGCGGCGGGCGGGCGGTTCGGCATCGGCACGGACAGCCATGTCGGCACCGCGCCGCACCTCGAACTGCGCCAGTTGGAAACCACGCAGCGGCTGCGCGATCATGCGCGCGCGGTGGCGACCGGGGCGGAGAACCCGCATCCCGGCCGCACGCTGCTCGATGCTGCGCTGGCAGGTGGGGCGCAGGCGAGCGGGCGAAAGCTCGGGGCGCTGGCGGTGGGCTGCCGCGCGGATTTCATCGAACTCGACGCCGAGCATCCCTTGCTGCTGGGGCGCGCAGGCGATGCCGCGCTGGA
>JBBSCP010000450.1:0-3191 GCA_038250135.1 Acetobacterales bacterium
CGGGCGAGGGCGGCCTGCCATTGGTCGGGCGTGATGGCGAATTGGTGCTCGCCGGGGGGATTTTGGATATGGATGTGCATGGCGAACAGGGTTCCATGTCAGGCGTGGCGTTTACGGTTTGGTGAGCCCACAATGGGTGCCCGATAGATTCAAACTTCGTCGTCTTCGTAGCCTTCCAGGTCGACCCGCTGAATCTTGATGACCTGAACGGTACGAACGCCGACTTCGTGCTCGACCATCAGGCGCGCGAGCTCTTCGCCATCAATCAGGACGATGCGCTGTGTTTTCACGCTTGCGGCGGAATTCTTCGCCGCCGGTGTAAAATGGCTCGTTGTGACGAATACGCCCTTTGTCGCGCCGTTCTGGAGTAAAGCGCCAGCGAACGACTGCACCTCACTTGGGCTGACCGACGAGCCGTCTGCATAACGTTTTGCCTGGATATAGACCGCGTCGAGTCCAAGCGCGTCCTGGCGAATAATGCCATCGATGCCACCATCACCGGATTTACCAAGGCGCCTTGCCGCATCAGCGCGGCTACCACCGAAGCCAATCTTGACCAAGAGGTCCACGATCAGTTGCTCGAAGGCCGTCGGGTCGATTGATCGGACCCGCGCGAGCAGATCATCGCGCAACTGCTTCTTGAGCATGCTGGCCGCGACTTCAATGACATCGTCGGGCGGCGCTGACGGCGGGCCATCATTCCCCCCGGGAACGGGGCCGCCATCGGCCTGAGTAGGAGGCGCTTGCCGTGCCCAAGTCACCGGTCCCCCTGCTCTTACCGCTGCTGCCTGGAGCCTGCCTAGCGGGGTAATGCTGTAGATGCCGCCTTGCGTTGCAGCGCAACCCCAATCGCGTAGAGCGCGAAGCGCGGACTTGCACCGCCGTTCGACAATCCGTTCTCCACTCTGCGCGAAGGTCTGAGCCATCACTTGAGGCGGTAAATTCAGTGCGGTTTCAATCTTATCAACAAGATCTCCACGCTTTGCATGTCCGACTGCGTCGAGTTCCAGCATGGCCGGCGCTAGGACTTCAGTCCATTGGGGGACTCCTGAGGTTCCGTCGCTCATTTCTCACCCGCCCCATCCATCGCATCCAGCACATGGAGCGAATAGGTCAGCGCCGCGCCGGCGTTCAGCGCGATGGCGACGCCCAGCGCCTCCGCGATCTCCGCCTTGGTGGCGCCGGCGGCCTTTGCCTTGCGGACATGCGCGTCGATGCAGCCCTGGCAGCGCGTGGTGACGGCCACGGCGAGAGCGATGAACTCGCGCGTCTTGGCGTCGATGTGCTGCGTCGTCGAGGCGCCTCGGCTCAGCGCGCCGAAGCCCTTCATCAACTCCGGATGCAGCTGGCCGAATTCCTTGCCGCGCTCCCGCAGCGCGCCGCTGTACTCGTCCCAATCGGTAATGCGGATGTCGGTGGTCATCGCGGGCGATCCTCCAGAATGCGAAAGGCGCCGCCCGAGCCGGGCGACGCCTTCGCATCATAGACGGCAGGAGCCGCGAGTGAACTACTCGGCGATCTCCGGCTCCTTCTCCGACTCGCCATCGCCGCTGTCTTCGGGCTTCGGCAGGGCGGGGGGGGAAGCTTCGAGGAAATCGAAGCTCAGCTCGCCATCCTTGAGGCCGACCTTCACAGAGCCGCCCTTCACCAGCTTGCCGAACAGCAGCTCCTCGGCCAGCGGCTTCTTGATGACTTCCTGGATGAGGCGCGCTAGCGGACGCGCGCCATAGAGCGGGTCGTAGCCGCGCTCGGCGAGGTATTCGCGCGCCGCACTGGTCAGCTCGATCGTCACGTTGCGGTCGGCGAGCTGCGCCTCGAGCTGCATGACGAACTTTTCCACCACATGCGCCACCACTTCCGGCGTGAGGGCGGCAAAGGGGATGACGGCGTCGAGGCGATTGCGGAATTCCGGCGTGAACAGGCGCTTGATGGCCTCCTGGTCCTCGCCGGCCCGCGTCTCGCGCCCGAAGCCGATCACTGGCCGAGCGAGGTCGGCCGCGCCCGCATTGGTCGTCATGATCAGGATGACGTTACGGAAATCCACCGTCTTGCCGTTGTGGTCGGTGAGCTTGCCGTGGTCCATCACCTGCAACAGGATGTTGTAGAGATCCTGGTGCGCCTTCTCGATTTCGTCGAGCAGCAGGACGCAATGCGGATGCTGGTCGATGCCATCCGTCAGCAGGCCGCCCTGGTCGAAGCCGACATAGCCGGGCGGTGCGCCGATCAGGCGCGAGATGCTGTGGCGTTCCATGTATTCGCTCATGTCGAAGCGAATCAGCTCGATGCCGAGCGTCTTCGACAATTGCTTGGCGACTTCTGTCTTGCCGACGCCTGTCGGGCCGCTGAACAGGTAGTTGCCGATCGGCTTTTCCGCATCGCGCAGCCCGGCACGAGAGAGCTTGATGGCAGCCGAGAGCGCCTCGATCGCCTTTTCCTGGCCAAACACCATCGCCTTCAGGTCGCGCTCCAGCGTGCGAAGCACTTCCTTGTCGTCGGCGCTGACGGATTTTGGCGGGATGCGTGCGATCTTGGCGACGATTTCCTCGACATCCTTGAGTGTCACGGTCTTGCGGCGCTTGTTTTCCGGCACGAGCATGCGGCTTGCACCCACTTCGTCGATCACATCGATCGCCTTGTCGGGCAGCTTGCGGTCGTGGATGTACTTCACTGAAAGCTCCACCGCGCCGCGGATGGCTTCGGGTGTGTAGCGCACCTTGTGGTGCTTTTCGTAATTGGTCTTGAGGCCCTGGAGGATCTTGATGGCGTCTTCCGGCGAGGGCTCGTTCACGTCGATCTTCTGGAAGCGGCGGACCAGCGCGCGGTCCTTCTCGAAATGCTGGCGATATTCCTTGTAGGTGGTGCTGCCGACGCAGCGCAACGTGCCTTGCGCCAGCGCCGGCTTGAGCAGGTTCGACGCGTCCATGGCACCACCGCTGGTGGCGCCCGCACCGATCACCGTGTGGATCTCGTCGATGAACAGGATGCTGCCCGGCTGCGCCTCCAGCTCGTTCACCACGGCCTTGAGGCGTTCCTCGAAATCGCCGCGGTAGCGCGTGCCGGCGAGCAGCGAGCCCATGTCGAGTGCGTAGATCGTGGACTTCGCCAGCACTTCCGGCACGTCGCCCTCGATGATCCGCTTGGCGAGGCCCTCAGCGATTGCCGTCTTGCCGACGCCCGGATCACCCACGTAG
>JBBSCP010000451.1:0-3178 GCA_038250135.1 Acetobacterales bacterium
CGGCGCGGAGGATGGCGAGCTGTTCCTCGAACATCGCGAGAGTGAGGCGATCAGCCTGGAGGATGGGCGCATCCGCAGCGCGTCTTTCGATGTGACGCGCGGCTTTGGCCTGCGCAGCGTGATGGGTGAGGCCGCCGGCTATGCCCATGCCGCCGAAATCACCGACGCCGCCCTGGCGCGCGCCGCCGAGGCGGTGAAGGCCGTGGCGGCGGGCCATTCTGGCGTGCTCGATGTCGGCCCGCGCGCGGCAACCACGCAGCTCTATTCCGAGCTCAACCCGCTCTCCGCCATGCCTTTTGCCCACAAGACCGCGCTGTTGCAGCAGATCGACACCTTTGCCCGCGCGCGCGACCCCCGCGTGATCCAGGTGATGGCGAGCATCACCGGCGAGTGGCAGGCCGTGCAGATTCTCCGCCCCGACGGCAAGCGCGTGGCGGACCTTCGCCCGCTGGTGCGCTTCAGCGTCGCCGTGGTGGTGGAAGTCAATGGACGGCGCGAGACCGGCAGCTTCGGCACCGGCGGCCGCTTCGCCTATGAGCGTGTGCTCGGCGAGGAAAGCTGGAAGGCGGCAGTCGAGGAAGCGCTGCGCCAGGCGCTGGTGAACCTCGAAAGCATCCCCGCACCGGCTGGCGAGATGGAGGTGGTGCTCGGCCCGGGCTGGCCCGGCATCCTGCTGCATGAGGCCATCGGTCACGGGCTGGAGGGCGACTTCAACCGCAAGAAGACCTCCGCCTTCTCCGGCCTGCTTGGCCAGCGCATCGCCTCGCCGGGCGTGACGGTGGTGGATGACGGCACCATCCCCGATCGCCGCGGGTCGCTGAGCGTGGATGACGAGGGCACGCCCACGGGCCGCACCACGCTGATCGAGGACGGCATCCTGGTGGGCTTCCTCCAGGACCGGCAGAATGCGCGCCTGATGGGCGTGGCACCCACCGGCAATGGCCGCCGCCAGAGCCACGCCCACATCCCGATGCCGCGCATGACCAACACCGTGATGCTGGGCGGCACGCGTGAGCCGGGCGAGATCATCGCCAGCGTGAAACGCGGTATCTATGCGGTGAATTTCGGCGGTGGGCAGGTGGACATCACGAGCGGCAAGTTCGTGTTCTCCGCCTCCGAGGCCTATATCATCGAGGATGGTCGTCTCGGC
Source organism: Acetobacterales bacterium (assembly GCA_038250135.1). Lineage (GTDB taxonomy): Bacteria > Pseudomonadota > Alphaproteobacteria > Acetobacterales > Acetobacteraceae > Falsiroseomonas. The sequence continues at coordinate 1,151 of JBBSCP010000451.1, forward strand.
GCGCCGGTGAAGGGTGCCACGCTGATCGGCAACGGGCCGGATGCACTGACCAAGGTGGCGATGGTCGGCAACGACATGGGGCTCGACCCGGGGATCGGCACCTGCGGCAAGAACGGCCAGGGCGTGCCGGTCGGCGTGGGGCAGCCGACCTTGAAGATGACCGGGCTGACGATCGGTGGCACCGCGGTTCAGTAGCCGGCGGCGAAATCCACCAGGTTGATCAGGGGTTTTCCCTGGCGCGCGCGGTGCAGGCTCTCGACGACCTGCGGCGCGGCGCTGGAAGGGATGGTGATGCTGGCCGCGTGCGCCGTCCAGACCACCGCGGCCCCGATCGCGTTGGGATCGTCGGGATCGGGGAACAGTCGGATGTCGAGCGATGGGTCGAGGGCCAGAAGCGCCGCGCGCCAAGCCGCCATCGCCTGCGCCTTGGTCGAGAGCAGCACCGCCATCACGCCATCTCCAACGCCGCGCGCTCACGTGTGATCTGCCGCACGAAGTCGCGCCAATCCTCGCGCCGCGTGGCGGCGAGCTTTCGGCCATCTGGCAACTCGGCATAGAGGCTCAGCACGCCCTTGAACCACAAGGCGTCGAAATGCTGCTCGGATTGCAGCACCCAGGCACTGGTACGCTCGAAGACGCCATCCTTGATGCGTGGCTGCACCTTCGCGATCCACCACCAGCAGCCGGCCGCGAGGATCGCCGCGCCCAGATAGTAATGCACCAGCGCCGTACCCGCGAAGGAGGCGGTCAGCAGCAGCGCCACGGGCCAGATGTTCTCGGGGTAGCGATACACCGGGCTGCCGGGCGAATTCATCTTGCGGATATGCACGCCGAGCTTCACGGCCTGCGAATCCAGCAGCGCCCTCAAACGTATCAGCGGCGGGATATGCTCCGCCTCCTCAGCATCGCTCATGTGCGGACGAAACCTTCCCCATGGGCGGCCGAGAGATCGAAGGCCGCCGCCATCAGGGCGCGTGTGTAGGGTTCCCGCGGCGCGCCGACAACGGCCTCGGCCTCGCCCTGTTCGACCACGCGCCCATCCTTCAACACAACAATCCGATGCGCCATGGCGCGGATGACTCGCAGATCGTGGCTGATGAACAGGTAGGCGAGGCGATGCCGCGCCTGCAGGTCGCGCAGCAACTCCACCACCTGCGCCTGCACGGAGACATCGAGCGCGCTGGTCGGCTCATCGAGCACCACGAGGCGCGGCTTGAGCACGAGCGCGCGCGCGATGGCGATACGCTGGCGCTGGCCGCCGGAGAATTCATGCGGGTAGCGTTCGAGCATGGAGGGGTCGAGGTTCACCTCGCGCAGTGCCTCGGCCACCCGCGCGGCCTGGTCGGATTTCGAGAGGTTCTCGTGCACGGCAAGACCTTCGCCAACGATCTCACCGATCGTCATGCGCGGCGAGAGGCTGCCATAGGGGTCCTGAAACACGATCTGCATGCGCCGGCGCAGCGGGCGGAGCTCACCGCGCGAGAGGCCCTGGATGTCCTTGCCCTCGAAGGCGATGGGCCCCTCGCTGGTCTCCAGCCGCAGCATGGCGAGGCCAAGCGTGGTCTTGCCGCTGCCGCTTTCGCCGACCAGGCCGAGCGTCTCGCCCTCGCGGATCGAAAGCGACACGCCATCGACCGCCTTCACCATCCCCACGGTCCGCCGCAGCAGGCCGCGCTTGATGGGGAAGTGCACCTTGATGTCGGTGCCGCGCAGGATTTCCGGGGCCGCGGACTTCACCGATGCGGGGCGGCCGCGCGGCGCGGTGGCGCGCCGCATGCGCGGGTGTTCATGCTGTGGGGTGGCAAAAACCTCCGCCACCGGCCCGGCCTCGACCGCCGCGCCGTGGCGCATCACCACGACGCGGTCGGCATGGCGGCGCACGATGGCGAGATCATGCGTGATCAGCAGCATCGCCATGGACAGCCGGCGCTTGAGGTCGGCCAGTAATTCCAGGATCTGCGCCTGGATGGTCACATCGAGCGCGGTGGTGGGTTCATCGGCGATCAGCAGCGCGGGATCGTTCGCGAG
>JBBSCP010000452.1:0-3163 GCA_038250135.1 Acetobacterales bacterium
CTGCTGCTCGCCGATTGCTATGTGCGGCGCGATCAGGTGGCGGTCGTCGCCTTCCGTGGCACCACCGCCGAGATCCTGCTGCCGCCGACCTCCTCGCTGGTACGCGCCAAGCGCAGCCTTGCGGGCCTGCCGGGCGGCGGTGCCACGCCGCTGGCGCTCGGGCTGGAAGCGGCTTCGGGGCTGGCGGAGGAAGCCGTGCGGCGCGGCCGCTCGCCGTTGCTCGTTCTGCTGACGGATGGGCGCGCGAATATCGGGCGGGACGGCAAGCCAGGCCGGCCCAAGGCCGAGGCTGATGCGTTGATCGCCGCCGTGCCGATCCGCCTCGGGCGCATTCCTTCGCTGCTGGTCGATACCGCGCCGCGCCCCGTGCCCTATGCGCGGCAATTGGCCGAGGCGATGGGCGCACGCTACCTCGCTTTGCCCTCGGCCGATTCGCAGCGGCTGAACGAGGCCGTCAATGCCGCGCGGGACACAGCCTGACGCATGGCCGAGCGGCTGAATTTCGAAACCGACGGCCGCAACTGGCCGAACCGTGCGGCGAGCCGCTTCGTGGTGGCCGGCGGGTTGCGCTGGCATGTTCAGGTGATGGGCGAGGGGCCGGTGCTGTTGCTGCTGCACGGTACCGCCGCCGGCACGCATTCCTGGCGCGACATGATGGTGCCGTTGTCGCAACATTTCACCGTGGTGGCGCCGGACCTGCCTGGCCACGCCTTCACCTCGGCACCGCCGACCGCGAAGCTTTCGCTGCCCGGCATGGCAGGTGCGGTGAGCGACTTGTTGCGCGTGATGAACCTATCGCCCGTGCTGGCGGCGGGGCATTCCGCGGGGGCGGCGATCCTGCTGCGCATGGCACTCGATGGCAGCATCGCGCCGGCAAGCATCGTGAGCCTCAACGGTGCCTTGCAGCCGCTCGGCGACCGCGCCGCCGCGTTTTTCTCGCGCGCGGCGCGGCTGCTGGTGGGCCTGCCCTTCGTGCCGAGCCTCTTCGCCTGGCGGGCGCAGGATCGCGCCGTGGCGGAACGCCTGCTGGTCGATACCGGCAGTCGCATCGACGCGCGGGGCATCGATTGCTACGCGCGGCTGTTTCGCCACGCCGGCCATATCTCTGCCGCGCTGACGATGATGGCGCATTGGGATCTGGTGCCGCTGCTGCGCGACCTGCCGAAGCTGCGTTCGAAGCTGGTGCTGGTGGTCGGTGCGAATGATCGCGCAGTGCCGCCGGCGCAGGCCGCCCGCGTGCGCGCGCGCCTGCCTTCCGCGCGGATCGTGACTCTGCCAGGCCTCGGCCATCTCGCGCATGAGGAGCAACCGATGCGCGCGGTCGAATTGATTCTCGCGGAGCAGCCCATTTTATGATGCGATGCAGCACAGTTTTGGTCTCGCCACACGGCGTGCCGCGTGGCTACCTTTCTCTTGCGATAGACCAAGGTGCGGCATGCTGATTTCCGCCTCCGGGCCACCGACGATTTTCGGCGACCTCGCCGCCTGCCAGGCGATGCTTGCCGGCGGGTCAAAATCCTTCCGCGTGGCGTCGCTGCTGCTGCCCAGGCGCATCGCAGAGCCTGCCGCCGCACTCTATGCCTTTTGTCGAGTCGCCGATGACGAGATCGACGAGGGCGAGGGCGGCCCCGAGCCCCTGCACCGCCTGCTGCGCCGGCTCGACGACATCTATGCCGGGCGACCGCAGGATTTCGTTGCGGATCGCGCCTTTGCGCAGGTGGTGCGGCACTACGCGATTCCGCGCGCCCTGCCCGCCGCGCTGCTCGAAGGCTTCGCCTGGGATGGCGAGGGGCGGCGCTACCCCGACATCACCGCGCTCGAAGGCTATGCCGCGCGCGTCGCCGCGACCGTTGGCGCAATGATGACGCTGCTGATGGGCGTGCGCGATCCCGTCGCCCATGCGCGCGCCTGCGACCTTGGCGTGGCGATGCAACTGACCAACATCGCGCGAGATGTCGGCGCCGATGCGCGGATGGGGCGGCTTTATCTGCCGCTCGAGTGGCTGCGCGAGGAGGGGATCGACCCCGACGCTTTTCTTGCCGCGCCGCATTTCACCCCGGCGTTGGGCCGTGTCGTCGCGCGGCTTCTGCGCGTGGCGGATACGCATTACAAACGCGGCGAGGCCGGCATCGCGCTGCTGCCATTGGATTGCCGCGCCGGCATCGGCGCCGCGCGGCGCGTCTATGCCGAAATCGGCCGTGCCGTGGAGCGCCAGGGGCTCGACAGCGTCTCGCGCCGCGCCGTGGTGCCGATGCGGCGCAAGGCCTGGTTGATGGCGCGCAGCCTTACCGCCGTCGCCTCGCGCCGCCCGCGCCGCCAAGCCCCGCCGCTGCCCGCCACGGCCTTCCTGGTGGAGGCGGTAGCAACCTCGTTGCCGCCGCGGGAGAACCCAGCGGCGTCCAGTCTGTCGGAGCGCATTGTGCGCGCGGTGACGCTGTTCGATCGCCTCGCGCAGGAAGGCCAGTTGGCTCGCTGATACCTCGAGCCTTCAGCCACAGCACTATTCGCTGCCATTGAATCAATGCCATCGCTGAATCAATGTGAGCGGATTTCGTGATGTAGATTTACATGGTTTCTAGAGCTCTAGATCGATTCGAGAGGATCGATAGTTCTCTAACGTCGACAGCCCTCACCAACTCACCACCAGCCGATACAGATGCCAGGTCGCGTGCCCCAGCACCGGCAGCGCAACGGCGAGGCCGATGAGCAACGGCAGCGCGCCGAGCAGCAGCAGCCCGGCCACGAGCAAACCCCAGGCCGCCATCGGCGCCGGGTTCATCGCCACGGCGCGCAGCGAGGCACCGACCGCCCTCGCAATGGAGCCGCCGCGGTCGAGCAGCAGGGGGAACGACACGACGGTCAGCGCCAGCACCACCGTGGCGAAGCCCAGGCCCACCACATTGCCGATCCAGATCATGCGCCAGCCCTGCGGCGAGGCCAGCCCCTCCCACAGCGTCAGACCCGGCGCCAGGGTGCCAAGGGTCGCCGCGTGGATCAGGTCGGCCGATTCCAACCAGAGCAGAAACAGCGCGGCCAGGACGGCCCCCAGCAGTACGATCGGTACGATAGCCGGCGAACGCAGCACGTCGAAAGCGTTGATCCAGGAGGCGCGCTGCCCGCTCTCGCGCCGTCGGCTAATTTCATAGAGGCCCAGCGCTGCCAA
>JBBSCP010000453.1:0-3151 GCA_038250135.1 Acetobacterales bacterium
GAAACTGGCCGGCGCGGCGAATGAGCGATTCGCCCTGGACGGCCTCGATTTCCCGACGCGGCCCTTCTATTCAGGCAACCCCTGGTTCCTGCCGATCGTCGGCGGCTGGTACAGGCTGCGCGATGCGCTGGACCGGCGGGCAGCATGAACGCCGATTTCGTTCTGCTGAACGGCCGCATCACGACAATGGATGCCGCCGCGTCGGAATGCACGGCGCTTGCCGCGCTCAATGGCCGCATCGTGGCGCTGGGCAGCGACGATGCGATCCGCGACCACATCGGCCCGGCCACGCACGTGCTGAATGCCGAAGGCCAGCGCGTGATTCCCGGCATCGTGGACAGCCACGCGCATCCGGATGCCTACGCCATCCGGCTGCGCGCCTGGACACTCGTCTCGCCGGATCTCGTGCGCACGCGCGACGAATTGCTCGCCACCATCCGTAAGCGCTGCGCGGCGCTGGCGCCGGGCCGTTGGGGCGCCTTCTATCGGCTCAACGAACGCCAGTCCGGCGGGTATCCGACGCTCGCGGAGCTCGATACGGCGAGCCTCGGCCGGCCGATCTTCATCCTGCGCACCGACGGGCACCTCGGCCTCGCCAACAGCGCGGCCCTTGCCGCCTGCGGTGTCGGCGCCGATACGCCCGACCCCACCTTCGGGCGCTTCGATCGTGTCGCCAATGGCCAGTTCACCGGCCTGGTGCGGGAGACCGCCGCGCATGTCTTCCTCAGCGCCGTGCACGGCCAGGACAGCGAGTCCGACATCGCCGAGGGCATGGAGCTCGTACAGGACCAATGCCTCGCCGAGGGCATCACCTCGGTGGCGAATTCGCTGACGCCGTCAAAGGCGATCCTCGCCTACCAACGCATGAAGCGTGACGGACGCTGGCGGATGCGCATGGGCATCATCGCGAGTGGCCGCGACGAACCGCTCATCCCACACCTGATCGGCGCCGGCATCCAATCGGGATTCGGCGATGAATTTCTCCGAGTCATCGGCGTGGAATGGTGCCCGGATTGCTCGACGTCGGGCCGTACCGCCGCCTATTGGGAACCCTATCTCGGCACGCCCATCCCCGGCGAGCCCATGCCGAATACCGGCATGCTGCTCTACGAGCAGGAAGACCTGACGCAGCGCGCCACCGCCGCGCACAAGGCGGGCTTGCAGGTGATGATCGAGGGGGTCGGCGATCGCGGGATCGACTTCGCGCTCGATGTGATGGAGGCGGCACTCGCCGCGCATCCGGTGACCGACCATCGCATGCGCGTTGAACACTGCTGCTACGTCACGCCGCCGATCCTGGATCGGCTGAAGCGCGGCGGCTTTGTCGATTCCTCCGCCACCGGCTTCATGGATGAGCTTGGCGAGGCCTATGCCGCCAATCGCGGGCAGGAGGCGATGCGGTGGATGTGGCCGCATCGCAGCCTGATCGACGCCGGCGTGCCCGCGCCTGGCCATTCGGATTTCGCCGTATGCCGCGTTTCGCCCTGGACGGCGCTCGGCGCGATGGTCACGCGGCGCACCACCACCGGTGCCGACCTCGATGCGCGGGAGGCGATCACGCCGCTGGAGGCACTGCGCGCCTACACCTGGCTCGGCGCCTGGGCGCAGCGCGAGGAGCGTGAGAAGGGCTCATTGGAGATCGGCAAGCTAGCCGATCTTGTCGTGCTGGACAGGGATATCCTGACCATCGAACCGGCAGGCATCGCCGCCACGCGCGTGCGTGCCACGGTGGTGGGCGGTGTGGAAAGGCATCGCGCATGAGTAGCACCGCTTTCGACCTCGTCCTCGCCGATCTGCGGATCGATGGTGCGGCTCGGGACATTGGCATCAGTGCGGGCCGCATCGCGCGGCTCGCCGCGCCTGGCACGCTGAACGGCGCCTTGGTGGAGCGCTGCGGCGGGCTTCTCGCTTTGCCAGGCCTCGTCGATGGGCACATCCACCTCGACAAGACCTTCCTCGGCCTGCCCTGGATTTCCCATCGCCCGGATGACAGCATCGCCGGGCGAATCGCCGCTGAACGCACGCAACGCCACGCGATCGCGGAGCCGATGGCGGTGCGCGCACGTCGCCTCGTCGAACACATCGCTGCGCGGGGAACCACCGCCATGCGCACCCATGTCGATGTCGATGCCGATGTCGGCCTTGCGGGGCTGGAGGCACTGCTCGCGCTGCGTTCTGAAGTGGCACATCTGCTCGACATGCAGATCGTCGCCTTCCCGCAGTCAGGCGTGGTGATCCTGGCCGGCGGTGCCGCCTTGCTGGAGGACGCTGTGCGTGCCGGCGCGGATGTGGTCGGCGGGCTCGACCCCGCCTGCATCGATGACGACGTCGAAGGCCAACTCGATATCGTCTTCGGCATCGCGGAGCGGCATGGCGTGCGCATCGACATCCATCTGCATGATCCCGGCGAACTCGGTGCCTGGGAACTGCGCCGCATCGCCACGCGCAGCAAGGCCGCCGGAATGCACGGCCGAGTCGCCGTCAGCCACGCCTATGCGCTCGGCGCCGTGGGCGAGGACACGCTCGCGCGCACGGCGGCGGCGCTGGCCGCGGGCGGCGTCGCCATCATGACCAATGGCCCGGGCACGGACAGCATCCCGCCCGTGCAACGCCTGATCGCCGAAGGCGTCGAGGTGTTCTGCGGCTCCGACAACATCCGCGACGCCTGGTCGCCCTATGGCGATGGCGACATGCTGCGGCGCGCGGGGATCGTTGGCTATCGCGCCGGCCTCGTCACCGATGCGGCGCTGCGCCTGGCGCTCGATCTCGTCACGGCGGCGCCGGCGCGGGTCATCGGCCGGCCTGCCGCGACACTCAGCGAAGGGGCTCCCGCCGATATCGTTCTCGTCGCGGCGGAGGGCGTACCCGAGGCGGTCGCCACCGCGCCACTCCGCGCGCTGGTGGTGAAGGCGGGCCGCATCATCGCGCGCCAAGGCGTGCTGGTATAAGGTATGAGTGCTCTCCGACAGACTGAACAAAGGAGCCAGATCGATGCAGGATGCGCTCACCAAGGCCCGCGGCTTCAGCGTTGAGTTTGGCGAGGATCTCTCGAACCACGCCGCCATGGCGCTGCTTGCGCAGCGGTGGCTGGGGGGCGCTGAGCGCGATGCGCGGCGCTTCCTCGATGCCTATCGCATCACCAATCCGCTGC
>JBBSCP010000454.1:0-3144 GCA_038250135.1 Acetobacterales bacterium
CAAATTCCATCCGGCCACCCTTCCCACCCCCAACAAACACGATACAATCGTGCCGCCAGAGACCAGAAGAATAACCTTCCTTCTTCCCTCAATCAGATTTACAACTTGAATGAACATCCGAGACAAAAATCACCGTGGCCCTTGAAGGCCTCGGTGCGGTTGATTCCAACTCCTCGACTCCAGCGAGCCAGAGAACCTAGCGACGTCTTCGCTTCGGATCAAGTGGCCACCGCGTCTCGGTGGCGGGTTTCTATGCGGGGACGGGCCCCCTGTCAAACCCCCTTTCAACACTGCGACAGAACCGTGACTATCGCGATATTTCTTCGTGATTTCAGCAGGTTAAATGCAGTAGGGGCGGCCGGATCCCGACCGCCCCCGGAGATTCTCCACGCAAATAGCTGTGGAAAACTTCGATCAGCTATCCGTGCGGATGTCGTTCTGCCGGATCACAATGCCCCAACGCTCGATTTCATTGGCCACGAAGCGCCTTGCCTCCTCGGGCGTGGAGGCGATGATGTCGCAGCCCTGCTCCTCGATCCGCGTCTTCACCTCTGGCTCGCGCAATACCTGGGTGATGGCGGCGTGCATCCGATCGAGAATCGGCTGCGGCGTGCCGGTGCGGCCGAACAGCGCCCACCAGGTCGGCGCCTCGAAATCGCCAAACCCCTGTTGCGCGAAGCTCTGGGCGCCAGGCACGTGGCGGCTTTCGATTCGGGTGGTGACGCCGAGCGGGCGCAGGGTGCCGGCCCGGATGTGCTGCGAGACGATGACCACATTGGTCATAAAAAGCGGTACCTCATTCGCCACCGCAGCCGTCACGGCCGGCCCGCCGCCGCGGTAGGGCACATGGGTCAACTTGAAGCTGTTCTGCTGCTGCAGCATCGTGGTCGCGATATGGGCGAGGCCACCGGCGCCGGAGGTGGCGTAGTTCCAACGATCCGGCTCGCGTTTGGCGGCCTCAACCACATCGCGGAAGGAGCGGAAGGGAGTCGAGTTGTGCGCCACCATCGCCAGCGGGCCTGTTGCGGCCAGCGTCACGGGCGTGAAGGCGTCGAGCGTGCGGTAGGTGAGGCGCATCAGCGTCTGGTTCGCGGCCTCATTGTCGTACTGGAACATCCAGGTGCTGCCATCGGGTGCGGCGCGTGCCGCCTCCGCCGCCCCGATCGCGCCCGAGGCCCCGCCGCGATTCTCGATCACGATCGGCTGGCCGAGCACCGCGCCGAGGCGCTGTTGGAAAAGCCGCGCGATGGTGTCGGTCGACCCACCAGGTGCCCAGGGCACGATGATGCGGATGGGCCGATCCGGCCAGGCGTTCTGCGCCCGCAGGATCGAGGGGGCGGCGAGCCCGGCCACGGTGAGGCCGAGCAGCAAGCGACGTTCCATGAGAATCTCCCTTTTTTTGGATGGGCCGAGCAAGTGCCCTCGGCTGACAAGGCGCGCAAGGCCCTCCCCCAGGTGCCGTTTCAGCTCTCGGCGCGGATGTTGTTGTCGCGGATCACGGCGCCCCATTTCTCGATCTCGGCGAGCACGAAGGCTTCGGTCTGCGCGGGCGAGGCGGCCACGATGTCGGCGCCCTGGTCGTTCATGCGCGCCTGGACGTTGGCGTCCTGCAAAGCCAGCGCCACAGCCTGCTGCATCCGTGCCACGATCGGTGCCGGGATGCGTGCGGGACCGACCAGCAGCCAATAGGTCAGCGCCTCGAAATCCGCGAAGCCCTGCTGCGCGAAGGGCACAACGCCGGGCAGGAAGCGGCTTTCGGTCTTCTGGGTGATACCGAGCGGTCGCAGCCCGCCGGCGCGGATGTGGTTCAGGATAATGACGATGTTCGACATGAACAGCGGCACATGCCCGGCCAGCGCATCCTGCAGCGCAGGTCCGCCACCGCGATAGGGCACGTGCTCCAGCTGGAAACCGCCGCGCTGCTGCAACAGAACAGTGGCGATATGCGCGCCGCTGCCCACGCCGGTCGTGGCGTAGTTCAGCGTCGAGGGGCGCGCCTTGGCCGCCGCCGCCATCTGCTGAAAGTTCTGGAAGGGCGTCGACGGGTGGGTCACCAGCGCATAGGGGCAGGTGCCGACCACGGTGGCGAAGCTGAAGGACTCCATCACGCGGTAGGGGAGTTGCATCAGCGTTTCATTGGTCGCCAGCGTGTCGTTCGCCAGCAGCCAAGTGTAGCCGTCGGGCGCGGCGCGCGCGGCCTCCCCATTGCCGACCGAGCCGGAGGCGCCGGCGCGGTTCTCCACCACGATCGGGCGGCCGAGAATCTCGGTGAGGCGCGGCTGAAGGATTCGCGCGACCGTGTCATTAGACCCCCCCGGCGGGAAGGGCACGATGATGCGGATCGGACGCTCGGGCCAGGTGCCTTGGGCGCGTGCGATGCCTGGGGCGGCGAGGCCCGCGAGCGCGGCGCCGAATAGAATTCTGCGTTCCATGTCCTGATCCTCCCGACGCTTTCATGACATTGCGGCACAGCGCGCCCAGAGAGCAAGCGGCTTGGGTCAAGCGGCTTGCGGCAGGCCCTCCGCGGCGCGCGCGAAACCCTCGGCGATGTGGCTGGCCAGGGCATCGGCGGCCGGCACGCCGAGTGCCGCCTCATGGCGCACCAGCAGGATGCCCATCTCGGGCAGGGTCGGCAGGCTCTCGGCCTCGCCAAGCCAGGCGAGCCCCTGCGGCAGGGTGGTCGGCGTGCTGACGGTCAGTGCGAGGCCGGCGAGCGCCACCGTGAAGCAGCCTGTCTGCGTCGCGGAATTGTAGGTGACGCGCCAGGGCCGCCCGGCCGCCCGCAGCGCGCCGAGGGCGGCGTGGCGCCAGGGGCAGCCCGAATCGGGCAGCGCGAGGGCGAGCGGCAGCGGGTCACGTCGCTGCAAGCCGTGCCGCGGGCTGCCGACCCAGCGCAGCGGGCCACGCCAGATTCGCTGGGCGAGGCTGCCCGGCGCCTCGTGCCCCTCGGTCATCAGGGTCATGTCGAGGCGGCCATCGCGGAAACGGTCCACCAAGGCGTCAGAGTTCAGGCAGGTGACGTCGAGCTCGACGCCAGGATGGGTCTCGGCGAAGCGGGCGAGAATGCCGGGCAGCCAGGTCAGCGCGTAGTCGTCGGGCGTGCCGAGCCGCACGGTGCCAACCATGGGTGGGGCGCGGAAATTG
>JBBSCP010000455.1:0-3139 GCA_038250135.1 Acetobacterales bacterium
ACGGCCGCTGACCAACATGTCGCCGGTGATCGTCGCCGATCCCGATGGCACGCCGCGCCTGGCGCTCGGTGCCTCGGGCGGGCGACGCATTCTGGCGGCGGTGTTTCAGATGCTCTCGCTGGTCGCGGGCTTTGGCATGACGCCGGAGCAGGCTGCCCATTTCCCGCGCATCGACGTCTCCGGCCCCGAAGGTGCGACCGCCGACCGCCGCCTGCCGGCCGCAACGCTCGACGCGCTGGCTGCACTCGGCCCGCTGGAGGTGGTGGAGCATGCCGTGCTGCCGGTGAACTTCGCCTGCCCGAACCTGATCGCCATCAGCCCGGACGGCATGCGCCACGGCATCACCGACGTGATGTCACCCTGGTCCGCGGCGCTCGCCCAATGACCGTACCGAGCCTTACCGATGCCACCGGACGATGCCACCGAACGATGTCACCGGGCGGCACGCCGTTTGCCATGTGAGCCCCATCGGGCGGTGTGGGGCCAAATGCGCAACGATGTTGCACGCAAAACAGGCGCCACACTGCCAGTCTGATCGCTGGGAGCGCATCCATGTTGAATCGCCGTCATCTTCTGGGCCTGGGCGTGGCGGGTCTTGCCGCACCGGCCTTGTGGTCGTCCGAGGCGCGGGCGCAGGCCGCCTGGCCAACACGCGGTTCGATCCGCCTGGTCGCCCAGTTCCCGCCGGGCGGGCTGGTGGACACGGTCTCTCGCCTCATGGCGCCCATCATGGCGCAGGCGCTGGGCCAGAACGTGGTGGTGGAAAACCGCGCCGGCGCGGGCGGCATCATCGGCACCGATGTGGTCGCCAAGGCGCCCGCCGATGGCTATACGCTGCTGGTCAGCCATGCCTCGGTGCACGTGTTCGGCACCGCGACGCGCTCGAGCCTGCCCTTCGACCCGATCAACGACTTCACCCATATGGTGCAGATGGTCGAGGCGCCGAATATCCTGCTGGTGCGTGCCAATTCGCCCTTCCAGACGCTGGAGCAGTACCTCACCGCCGCGCGTACGCGCCCGGTCCGCTTCGGCTCATCGGGCATCGGCTCGGCGCCGCACCTGCTGGGCGCGATGCTCTCGGCCGAAGCGCGGGCGCCCAACCTCGACCACATCCCCTATGCCGGCAGCGCGCCGGCCATGCAGGACGTGCTGGCGAACAACATCGAATCGATGGTGGACCCGATCACCACCAACGTGCAGCAGCTGCGTGACGGCTCGCTGCGCGCGCTGGCGATTTCCACCCCGCAGCGCCTGTCGGCCTTCCCGAACATCCCGACTTTCGCCGAACTCGGCTTCCCGAAGCTGACTTCGGCGCAGTGGCTCGGCCTGTCGGGGCCGAAGAACCTGCCGGCGCCGATCGTCGAGCGGCTGACCGCCATTGTGCCGCCGATCCTGCAGCGTCCGGACCTGATGGAACGCTTCGTCGCGCTGCAGACCATGCCACGCAGCCCCGCACCGACCGGCGCCGCCTTCGTGGAGATCATCCGCAGCGAGATCGCCGAATGGACCGCCGTGGCCCGGCAGTTCAGCATCTCGGTCAGCTGAAGGGAGCTTGACGGCCCCGCAACGGCGCCCGGTCGAGGACCGCTCGCTTTGAGTGTTTCTCGACCGTCGCCCTGCATGAACTGACGTCAGGCAAAGCAAGATCAGAAATTCTTCGCCCAGGCGAGGAAGACAAAGAAGCTGGCGATGCCCATGGCGAGGTGGCCGATGAGCATCGCCTTGCTACCGCTGCGCCCGACGCCACGCAGGCGAAAGGCGCCGTAGCCGACCCCGACCGCCACGGCGAGCATCGCCAGCGGCAGCAGGCCCGGCGGCCCTGCGGTGGTGGTGCTCGGCGTGGTGAAGATCACGGCCGCCACCACCGCGAGCGAGGCCAATGCCGCGACCAGATGCGCGCGCACCACCAGCGGCTTGTGCAGCTTCTGCAGGTGCAGCGCGCCGGCGATGAAGCCCAGCACCAGCGTGGCCAGCAGCACGACGATAGCGATGGTGGCGCTCATGCTGCGGCGTTGGCCTTGCACCAGGCCGCGACCTGCGCGTGGGTGGCGAACCACACGCCAGGGCGCGACTTCATGTGGCCGACCAGCCGATCGAGCATCGCGATGCGGCTGCGATGGCCGATGATGTGCGGATGCATGGTCAGCAGGAACATCCCCCCTTCCTCATGGGCGCCGTCGAATTCGGCCCGGAAGATCTCCTCCACGGCGGAGGGCGCGGTGTAGGGGCGCAGCGCGGAGAAGCGCACGAAGTTGAAGTAGGGCGCGTCGTCGCGGATCCATTCCGGCGGCAATTCGACGATGCCGGTGGGCTCGCCATTGTCGAGCAGCTCATAGGCGTCGTCATCGGCCATCAACGAGCTGTCGTACAGCAACCCCATCTCGCGGATGATCGAGAGCGTATCGACCGAGAAATCCCACGACGCGGTGCGCATGCCGACCGGGCGCTGGCCGCTGACGCGCTCGAGCGTCTCGGCGGCGCGCAGCGTGAGTTCGCGCTCGACGCCGGGGGGGAGCTGGGTGTTCGCCTCATGAATCCAGCTGTGGACGCCGATCTCGTGGCCTTCCTGCGCCACCGCGCGGATTTCCTGCGGGTGCAGCAACGCCGAGACCGCAGGGTAGAAGAAGCTCGCGCGCACATCATGGCGGTCGAGCAGCGCGCGGATGCGCGGCACGCCCTGGCGGTTGCCGTATTGGCCCTGGCTGATGCGCATCGGGCTGTCATCCGCGTCGCGCAGCGGGATGGTTTCGTGGTCGGCGTCAAAGCTCAGTGTCACACAGCAGCGCGCGCCGTTCGGCCAGGAGGTTGGGCGCAGGCTGCGCCCGGCGCGGGCGCGGCCCACGACCTTGCGCCATTCGTCTTCGGGCCATTCCCAGGGTGGGGCACGATCGGCCATGTCGATGAAGTCTCCTTGCTGGCCCGGCCTGCCAAGGGTTTCCCCAGGGCCGCCGAAGTATCATGCTGGCAGCCTCCGCGATCCTCCGGAAGCCCTGCGCATGAGCCTGCCGACCGACCCCGCCCTGATGACCGCCGAGCAACTGCTGGCGCTCTATGCCCGGCGCGCGCTGAGCCCGGTGGAGGCGCTGAAAGCCGTGACCGAGCGCGTGGCGCGCTACAACCCCTGGGTCAACGCCTTCGC
>JBBSCP010000456.1:0-3116 GCA_038250135.1 Acetobacterales bacterium
ACCCCCGCCAGCCCCTCGATCGGGGTCTTGGCCAGCGCCAGATACACCTCGTGCAGAATGATGGTCAGGCTGCGGTTGGCATCGCTGGTGAAGGCCATGGCGAATTCCGCCGCGGCGCCGCCATGCGCCTGGGCCAGCAGCGTGGTGTTCTCGAAGCACACGGTGATCTGGCCGGTGCAGCGGGCAATGCCGGGATCCACGCCCTCGATGCGGCGATCGGCGAGGATGGTGCGGACGGCCTCCATGCCATTGGCATAGGTGAGCCGTGCACCGGTGACCTGCGCCAGCGTCGCGCCGCCACGAGTGATGGACCCCTGCGCCTTGTTGAAGGCGGTATCTGCGCTGGTGGTGGCCTACAGATGGCACGCGGCTCGAAGTGGTGCGGAGCGCGGGCAACATAAGCGTCCCCATGCTTCGCAGCATCGCCTTGGGGTACAACGTGTCGCGTCTCATCCTGGGCGCCGAAAAATCCAAAGTCGTATGGGAAGAAGGCGAGGAGCAGTGCGATGACCCATCGGCTGCTCGTCTCTGTGTCATCCTGAACGCCGCACGCGCGCATTGGCCAGCTTCGCAGCCGCCAGTCGCATCCGAAACCCAGCGCTCGCGGGGCTGGCTCGCGCCGCGCGGCAATTGGCTTCGATAGGGAGGACGATCATGAACCCGACCGTCCTCGCCTGGGCGCTGGCGCAGCCCGCCGGCGTGGATCTGGTCGTGCTGCCTGGCGGGTTCTCGCATGGCGATTACCTGCGCTGCGGTGCGATGGCCGCGCAATCGCCCATCATGGGCGCGGTGTACGCCTTCGTGGCACGCGGCGGCCAGGTGCTTGGCGTGTGCAACGGCTTCCAGATATTGACCGAGGTCGGGCTGCTGCCGGGCGCGCTGCTGCGCAATGCGTCGCTGCGATTCCTCTCGATGGTTTGCCATCTGCGGGTGGAGCGCGCCGGCACGCCCTTCACCGCGCAGTGGCAACAGGGCGACGTGTTCCGGGCACCTATGGCGCATGGCGACGGCAATTATTTCTGCGACGACGAAACGCTGGCTCGCCAGAACGATGAAGGCCTGGCCGTCTGCCGCAACCGCACGCCGGATGGGCGGATTGCCGAATCCGAGAACGGCAATGGCGCGTGCGACACGATCGCGGGATTTCTCTCGCGCAATCATCGCGTACGCTGGTTCATTTCGTACCCGGAAGACCAAGTGGATCGGCTGATGAGTGGCGAGGATGGCTTCCAGCCTGACCGCCTGACGGCGCGCCCGTTCAGCGCCCATGCTCTGGCGGGGCTCAGTCCATGCGGTCTTGCCCAAGCGATTCTGCGATAAGTTGACGGGCGCCCCGCTCGACAGGCATGGTTTATGTGCAGGAGCGACTGCGTGCCGCTATCGGGCAGCCCGCGTCAGCACTCGATACTGGAGGCATCAAGAATGAAGTCGATCCTGGCCAGCTTGCTGGCCTTGCTTCTGTTTGCCGTGCCGGCCCGCGCGCAGACGGTGACCATCGCGCTCGGTGCTGAACCCGTCGGGCTGGATCCGCAACTGCATCAGGATGGGGCGGAGCGCAACGTCGGGCGCAACATCTTCGAAACCTTGTTGGCGCGCGAACCGGATGGCACGCTGGTGTCGGGCTTGGCCGCTGCGCTGCCCGAACAGATCGACCCGCTGACCTGGCGCTTCCGGCTCCGCTCCAACATCCGCTTTCACAATGGCGAGGCGTTCAACGCGCAGGCCGTGGCCACCAGCGTGAAGCGAATCGTGGCGCCGGCCTTTGCCTCGCGTCAGCGACCCTTCCTCACCACCATCGTCGATGCGCGCGTGGTCGATGATTTGACCGTAGATATTATCACCAATGGCCCCGACCCGTCCTTGCCGACGCGCATGTACTGGCTGACCATCGTGCCCGCGAGCGTGACGCCCGAGATCAATGCGCGCCCGATCGGCACTGGC
This sequence comes from Acetobacterales bacterium, assembly GCA_038250135.1. Lineage (GTDB taxonomy): Bacteria > Pseudomonadota > Alphaproteobacteria > Acetobacterales > Acetobacteraceae > Falsiroseomonas. The sequence goes on from JBBSCP010000456.1 coordinate 1,942, forward strand.
CCGTTCCGCTTCGTGTCGTGGAATCGCGGGCAATCCATCGTGCTGGAACGCAACGCGGATTATTGGCGCGACAACACCAACATCCGCGAGTTGCGCTTCCGCTTCGTCCCCGAAGCCGGCACGCGGCTGGCGGGGCTGCGCGCCGGCGATTTCGACCTGATCCTGAACCTCCAGCCGGAAGACGCGCCGCGCGCGCCGCAGATGGTTTCCATCCCTTCCGTCGAGGTCAGTCAGGTCAGCATCAACGCCGATCTGGGCATGACGCAGGATATCCGCGTGCGGCAGGCGCTGAACTACGCGATCGACAAGCAGGCGATCATCGATCAGGTGTTCGGCGGCTTCGCCACGCTGTTGCAGGGGCAGATGCTGGCCGACAACTGGCTCGGCCATAACCCCGATCTGCGGCCCTGGCCCTACGACCCGGCGCGCGCGCGCTCGCTTCTGCGCGAGGCCGGTGTTGCGGGGCGCAGCATCGACCTGGTGGCCTCCAATGGCCGCTGGCTGAAGGATCGCGAATTGGCGGAGGTGGTCGCCTCGTTTTGGGAGGCCGCGGGCCTGCGCGTGAACCTGCGCGTCGTGCCCTGGCCGGAATACCTCGACAACATGCAGAACCGCCGCGTGGCCCGCCCGGCCGCGATCATTGGCAACCCGTCGAACCAGCTATTCGATGCGGACCGTTCGCTGACCGCCTTCTTCCACACGGTCTCTGGCCAGGCGGGCATTGCCGACGCCGCGCTGTCCGCCGCGATCGAGCGGGCTCGGCATGAGGTGGATGCACCGGCGCGGCTGGCGCTATATCACGCCATCACGCGCGACGTGAATGAACGCGCCTTGCAGGTCTGGTTGGTGCGCAACAACGACATCTACGGCCTGTCGCGCCGACTGGTGTGGCAGCCGCGCGCCGATGGGCTGATCCTGGCGCGGGAGATGCGCGTTCGTTGACGCCACTACTTGAGCGGCTGTGGTTCGGCGCCATCACGGTCCTCGGCGTCACCATCATCGTCTTCGTGTTGTCCCGCCTGGTCGGCGATCCGGCGGCGCTGATGTTGGCACCCGATGCCTCCGCCGAGGATCGCGCGATGCTGCGCGCGGCGCTTGGCCTGGATCGCACGATCTTCGAGCAGTTTCTGCTGTTCCTGCGTGATCTCGCGCGCTTCGATCTCGGCACGTCCTTG
>JBBSCP010000457.1:0-3086 GCA_038250135.1 Acetobacterales bacterium
AAACAGCGCGGCCAGGACGGCCCCCAGCAGTACGATCGGTACGATAGCCGGCGAACGCAGCACGTCGAAAGCGTTGATCCAGGAGGCGCGCTGCCCGCTCTCGCGCCGTCGGCTAATTTCATAGAGGCCCAGCGCTGCCAAGGGGCCGACCAGGGCAAATCCGGCAGCGAGCGGATACATCAGATGCATCGCGTTACCTCTCGCCGCGACCGATCCTGCGACAAGCCCGACCACGGGGTAGAGCACGCACAGAAACACCAGCTGCGTCGGCGTCGCCAGGAAGTCGTCCCAACCGCGCCGCAGCGCGATGCGCAACTCGCCGAAGCCGATTTTGCGGATGGTGGGGCGCACCTCCGTTTGGACGTCTGTCGAAACCAAGGAGTCAGGCAAGGCAAACCTCCTCAGAGCGGGCTTACAAGTATGGCGAGCGCGGCGGATCGGGAGTCATCACGAACCCGCGACAGACGAAGCGCGATTTCCCATTGACGCGAGTGTCAATTCAGCCTGACATGTCGAGTGACAACGTAAGCTGACGCTTTGCCGTCGGTTCGGGAGGCTTCGCATGGACACCTCGACCCGCATCGAGAGCACGCTCGCCGATGCCGTGCTCTGCGCGGAGGCCGCTGGCGCGCCGCCGCGCCTCGCCGCCGCGATGCGCCATGCGGTGTTCCCCAAGGGCGGGCGTATCCGTCCGCGTCTGACGCTCGCCGTGGCCGCCGCCTCTGGCGATGACAAGCCGGGCCTGTCCTCCGCCGCCGCCGCGGCGATCGAGCTGCTGCACTGCGCCAGCCTGGTGCATGACGACTTGCCCGCCTTCGACAATGCCCAGACGCGGCGCGGCAAGCCCAGCGTGCATCGCGCCTATGGCGAGCCCTTGGCGGTGCTCTCGGGCGATGCGCTGATCGTGCTGGCCTTCCAGACGCTCGCCCGCGCTGCACCCTGCGCGCCGGAGCGGCTCGGCCCGGTGATCGGCGCCGTGGCGGATGGCGTGGGCGTGCCCTTCGGCATCGTCGCCGGCCAGGCCTGGGAATGCGAGCCCCGCGCCGACCTCTCGGAATATCACCGGCAGAAAACCGGCGCGCTGTTCGCCGCCGCCACCATCGCCGGCGCCGCCGCGGCGGGCTTCGCGGAGCCCGAGCTGTGGCGCGCCCTGGGGGAGAAGCTGGGCGAGGCCTATCAGGTGGCGGACGACCTCCGCGACGCCGTGGAGGATGAGGCGACGCTTGGCAAGCCGGTCGGGGTGGACAAGGCGCTGGGTCGGCCGAGTGCTGTGGCGCAGCTGGGCCTCGCGGGCGCGGTCGCGCGGCTGAAATTCCTCGCCGCCGGGGCGGTCACCTCGATCCCGGACTGCCCAGGCCAGGCGATGCTGCGCGGGCTGATCCTGCAGGAAGCCGGCCGGCTGCTGCCCCAGAAGCTGGCCTCGGCTGCCTGAGCGTGCGGATGGGGGCTGTCGAGATTATGGCGGCGCCAGTGCCGGCGCCCTCGCTGCGCGATCGTTTTCGGGCGTGGCGTGAAGGGATAACGGCGCGGCCTGGCTTCCGGGCCTGGGCAGCGCGCTTCCCGCTGACGCGCCCGATGGCGCGGCAAAGGGCGCGGGCGCTGTTCGATCTCTGCGCCGGCTTCGTCTACTCCCAGGTGCTGTTCGCCTGCGTGCGCCTGCGCATCTTCGACCTGCTGCATGAGGCCGGGCCGCTGCCGCCCGGCATCCTCGCCGAGCGGCTGAACCTGACGCCGCAAGCCGCCGACACGCTGCTGCGCGCCGCCGCCTCGCTCGAATTGCTGGCGCTGCGGGATGATGGGCGCTGGGCCCTCGGCCCGCTTGGCGCGGCGATGGTTGGCAATCCGGGCATCGCGGCGATGGTCGAGCACCACGCACTTCTCTACGCCGACCTCGCCGATCCGGTCGGGCTGCTGCAGCGCGATCGCGGCGGCAATGCGCTGTCCGGCTACTGGGCCTACGCGGGCGCCGAGGCGCCGGCCGCGGCCTCCGCGGAACGGGTGGCGGACTACTCCGCGCTGATGGCAGCGTCCCAGCCCATGGTCGCGGAGGAGGTGCTCGGCGCTTACGACTTCCGCGCGCATCGCGTGCTGCTCGATGTGGGTGGCGGCGAAGGGGCCTTCGTCTCGGCGGTTGCCAAAGCCGCGCCGAACCTCCGGCTTCAGGTGTTCGACCTGCCCGCGGTGGCCGAGCGCGCCCGTGCCCGCTTCGCCTCCCTCGGGCTGAGCGGGCGGGCCGAGGCCTTCGGCGGCGATTTCAGCACCGATAAGCTGCCGCGTGGGGCTGACCTCATCAGCTTCGTGCGCGTGCTGCACGACCATGACGATGCGGTGGTACGCGGCCTGCTGCGTGCCGCCCGCGCCGCCTTGCCGTCCGGCGGCCGGCTGTTGATTGCCGAACCCATGGCCGGCACCAGGGGCGCCGAGCCGATGGGGGAGGCCTATTTCGGTTTCTACCTGCTGGCCATGGGCCGCGGCCGTCCGCGTCGCCCGGCCGAGTTGCAGGCGATGATCGAGGAAGCTGGATTCACCGGGGTGCGGCTGTTGAGCACAGGCACGCCCCTGCTGACCCGGGTGCTGGTTGCCGATGTCGCGTCCGCTTGACACATATCGTGCCGCAGCGTGTCAATTACGCTTGACAGGTTTTGCTGTCAGGCTAGGCTGACGCCAGAAACAAGGGAGCCAGGAGTCCAGGTGGACACCATTGCCGTCGTCCTCGAAGCACCAGAGCAGCTCGGCTTGAGCCGCCTCGACCTCCTGCCGCCAGGCCAGGATGACGTGGTGGTCGATATCGAGTTCTCGGGCATCAGTACGGGCACGGAGCGGTTGCTCTACACTGGGCGCATGCCGCCCTTCCCGGGCATGGGCTATCCCCTGGTGCCGGGCTATGAATCGGTCGGCCGCATCATCTCGGTCGGCAGCGCCACGCAGCGCCAGGTGGGCGAGCGGGTATTCGTCCCCGGCGCGCGCTGCTTCGGGGCGCGCGATGGTGTTGAAGTGCGCGGCCTGTTCGGCGGCGCAGCCTCGCGCCTCGTGGTGCCGGCGGCGCGCGTGATGCCGGTGGACGAAGCGCTCGGCGTCGATGCGGT
>JBBSCP010000458.1:0-3083 GCA_038250135.1 Acetobacterales bacterium
AGGGAGCCGGAAGGGGAGGGGGCAGCCTTCAAGCCGCTTCGGGCGCGAAAGGCAAGGTGGCGCTTGCGTGAGCGCGCCGCGGCCCAATGTTGACTGGCATGGGCGATGTGTTCCTCAACCGCATCGCAACCGCGGTGCCGCGGCACCAGGTGCATGGCGTGTTCACCGCTTTCGCGAAGGCCCAGGCCGCGCCGCGCGACGCGGTGGCCTTTGCCCGCATGGCGACGCGCGCCGGCATCACCACGCGCTGGTCGGTGCTGGAGCCCTCGCAGCCCGAGGGTTCGGGCACGCAATGCGGCTTCTATCGGCAAGGCGGCGCCTTTGCTTCGACGCGGGCGCGCATGCAGCGCTACGAGGCCGAGGCGCCGGCGCTGGCCGAGGCTGCGCTGCTGGGCCTGGGCATCGAGGCGGAGGCGGCGCGCGTCACGCATGTCATCGTCGTGAGTTGCACGGGCTTCGTCGCACCGGGGCTCGATCGACACATCATCGCGCGCTTCGGGCTCTCGCCGCGGGTGGAGCGCACGATGGTCGGCTTCATGGGCTGCCAGGCGGCGCTCAATGCGCTGAAGCTCGCCTGGCACATTGCCCGCAGCGAGCCCCGCGCGCGGGTGCTGGTCCTGTGCCTGGAGCTCTGCACGCTGCATCTGCAAGACACGACGGCGCTGGAGCAGCTATTGTGCTTCCTGCTGTTCGCCGATGGCTGCGCGGCGGCGATCGTCAGCGCGGAGCCTGTGGGGCTGCGGCTCGAAGGCTTTTCCTCCGTCGTGATGCCGGACACGCCAGATCACATCACCTGGCGCATCGGCGATGATGGCTTCGACATGACGCTGTCCGGCATGGTGCCCTTCACGCTCGCGCATGCGCTGCCCGAGTGGCAAGGCGAGATGCTCGCCGGGCGCGACGTCACGGCGGTCACCCATTGGGCAGTGCATCCCGGCGGGCGGAGCATTCTCGACGCGGTGGCGCATGGCCTCGCCTTGCCGCAGGGTGCACTTGCCACGAGCCGGGGCGTGCTCGACGACTTCGGCAACATGTCCTCCGCCACGGTGCTGTTCGTGCTGGAACGCATGATGCGCGCGGGTGCGCCTGGTGCCGGTTGTGCGCTGGCCTTCGGGCCCGGGCTCTCAGCCGAAGCCATGCGCTTCACGGCGAGCTGACCATGCCGCGCAACATGGCCCCCGAGATCATGGACGACCCGGCCAATAGCGAGGCCGATTTTGCCGCGGCGCTGGCCGATCTGTCGCGCATGAATCGCTGGGCCGGCGCACAGCGCCCGCTCGATGCCTATCTCGACCGGCTTGTGGCCGCGCGCGGGCTGACCCGCGTGAGCGTGCTCGACGTCGGCGCGGGCGGCGGCGATTCGCTGCGCGGCATCGCGGCCTGGGGGGCGAAGCGGGGCGTCGAGGTTGAGCTCTGCGGCCTCGACATCAGCCCCTGGGCCGAAACCTATGCAAGCGACGCTGGCACGCCCGGCCGCTGGATCACCGCGAACCTGTTCGACCTGCCCGATCACGAACGCTTCGACGTGGTGATGTGCTCCCTGTTCGCGCATCACCTGGACGACGCGTTGATGGTGCGCTTCCTGCACTGGCTGCCCAAGCATGCACGGCATGGCTGGCTGATCCTCGATCTGCACCGCAACTGGTTCGTCTGGGCGGCGGTCTGGGCCGGCACGCGGTTGCTGCGCATGCACCCGATGGTGAGCCATGACGGCCCGGTCTCGGTGAACCGTGCCTTCACGCGCGCCGACTGGACAAGGCTGCTCGGCGAAGCGGAGGTCGAGGCCGAGGTGCGCTGGACCTTCCCCTTCCGCTGGGCGGTCTCCGGTCCCGGCGCGGGATGAGCACCACGCTGATCCTCGGCGGCGGCCCGGCGGGCTGCGCGGCGGCGATCACCCTGGCCAGGGCCGGCCATCCCGTGCGGCTGATCGAGCGCGACGCCGAGGTGCGGGAGAAGGTCTGCGGCGAATTTTTGGGTGGCGACGCGCAGGCCTTGCTGGCGAAGCTCGGCCTGGATGTCTGGGCGCTGGGCGGCGTGCCGATCACGCGCGGCGGTCTTGGCGCCGGGACGCGTGAGGCGTCATTCGTCCTGCCCTTTCGTGCCTGCGGCCTGCCGCGCCTGACGCTGGATGCAGCGCTGCTGCGCGCGGCGGCGCAGGCCGGGGCGGAGGTCCGGCGTGGCGTTACGGCGCTGGAGGCCATGCCGGGCTGGCATGTGCGGCTCTCGGACGGCAGCGAATTATCTTCTGTGCGGCTGCTGCTCGCCACCGGCAAGCATGAGCTCCGCGGCCTGTCGCGTGGGCAGCGCGGCGGGTCGCTCGGCCTCAAACTGCCCTTGACGGGCGTCGATACCGGCGGCGCGATCCTGCTGCTGGCCTGCGCGGGCGGCTATGCCGGGTTGCAGCCGCGGCCCAATGGCGGGCTGGGAGGCGGGGCCAATCTGTGTGCCGCGCTCGACCCCGCCATGGCCATTGTGGCGCGCGAGGCGGGGGCCTTCCTCGACCATATCCGCGCCGGCTCGGCCCTGGCGCGGCGGGTGCTTGCGTCGGCTCAGCCCGTGCTGGTGCGACCGCTGGCGGTGGGCGGCGTGCCCTATGGCTGGCTGCATCGCGGTGGCGGGCCGGCGGGGCTGTTCCGGCTGGGCGATCAGGCGGCGGTGATCCCCTCGCTCTGCGGCGATGGCATCGCCATGGCGCTCGATTCCGGCATTCGGGCCGCAGCCGCCATCCTCGCTGAACAGACACCGATGCAGCATCACGCGGCATGGGCGGCGCGGGTGGCCGGCCCGATGCGGATGGCGGGCGGCATCGCCGCGTTGATCGGCCGCGCGCCTGGCTTGCTCGTGGCGGGCGCCGGAGTGGCGCCTGGCTTGGCGCGCTATGCCGCGGGGCGGATGCGCGTGGCCTAAAGGGGCAGCGAAGCGGCCTCGCGCAGCACGGCCTCGGCCGCCGAATCGCCATGCAGGACCAGGCCCGGCAGCACCCGCGCCGGCCCCCTGCCGCCGGCGCGACCCGCGAGCAGCACGCGCTTCGCGGCCACAGCCGCCCTGGGCCAGAGCGGCAGCAGTGCGAGGCTGCCGAAGCG
>JBBSCP010000459.1:0-3073 GCA_038250135.1 Acetobacterales bacterium
ATCGCGGCGTCCGCGCGCGCGATCAACTCGGAGGCGGCCTCGCCAGTGCGACGCTCGACCAGGCCAAGGCTGGCGCGCAGAGCTTCTGGCCCGAGCTGCGGCCAGCCCTCGATCGGGCCCGGCGCGCCAAGGCCGGCGATAGGTGAAGCGGCGTCCGGCGCTGTCACGCCCTCGAGCCAGAGGCAAAACTCATCGCCACCAAGCCGCGCGGCCAAATCCTGCGCCCCGGCCGCTTGGCGCAGCCGGGCCGCCATGGCGCGTAGCGCGGCATCACCGGCCTCATGCCCGAACTGGTCGTTCAACAGTTTGAGGCCATCGAGGTCGAGGAACACGAGGCAACCCGCGGCGCCGACGGCGAGCCGGTCGGCCAGGCCCTGGTCGAAGGCGAAGCGGTTCAGCAGCCCGGTCAGCGCATCGCCGCGCGCCGCGAGGTCGAGTGCGGCCTGTCGCGCCGCCTCCACCTGAAGGGCGGCGACAGGCATGGCGAGTGCGGCCAGCAGGTCCCGGTCATCCTGGTCGAAGCGCGGCTGGCTGGGCTGGCGCCAGGCGAACAGGGCGGGGCCGGCGCTGCTCTCCGCGAGGGCGTGCCGGGCTTGGGTATCGGGGGTCGGCGCGGCGTTGCCGGCCAGCCATTGCCAGCCAGCGGGGGAGGGGGCGAGCAGCGCCACGCCCTGGGCCGGCAGAGCGGCCGGCAGCGCGACCAGCATCGCCTCAAGCGCCGCGGCCGCGCCGGCCTCTGCGCCGCGCTGGCGCGTGCCCAGGCGCAGCAACCGGCCGAGCGTGGTGGCGCGGCGAAGGGCGCGGCCAGCGATCTCGGCCTCCCGCTCCACTGCGGTCACGTCGCGCGCCGTGCCGAGAAGCCCGCCCTCCGGCAGGAGCATGGCGGAGACGTCGAGGCAGCAGGGGCTGCCATCCGCGCGACTCGTCCATAGCCGCAAACCGCGCTGCGCCGTCATGCCGGGCGTCCCGCCGAGCAACAGCTCGGCCGGCTCGCCAAGCCAGAACTGGGCGGGGCGGCCGAGCACCGTCTCCGGCGCCAGGAAGGCGATTCGGCCCTGGGCATCGAGCTCGAACACCAGTTCGGCCTCCAACAGCGCCAGCGCCCGCCAGCGACTTCGACTCTCCTGCAAGGAGGCGATGAGCTGGGCGTCGGGGGGCGGCATGGCTGGCATGGGCGCATTGTCCTCCAAGAGGGTGAAAGTCTGGTTAGCGCGGCCGGAAAGCCTTGCTGCGGAGTGGCGGCGCGTTGACATCGCGCGCGCTCTCTCCGCATGGTCCGGCCCACCCGCCAGCAGACCAGGACAGACGCACGACCATGGACAAGACGCCGAGCCTTGTCGGGTACGAAACCCGCATCGAAGCGCTCTGGACCCGGCGCGACACGCTGAACGCCGGCACGCAAGGCCCGGACCGCCAGGCGGTGGAGGAGGTGCTGGGCCTGCTCGATTCAGGCGCGGTGCGCGTGGCGGAGCCCACCTCCGCCGGCTGGCCAGGGGGTTGGAAGGTGAACCAGTGGCTGAAGCAGGCCGTTCTGCTCAGCTTCCGCCTGAACGACAGCGCGCCCATGCAAACCGCCGCCGGCGCCTACGACAAGGTGCCGCTGAAGTGGGAGGGCTGGGGCCCGAACCGCTGGAAGGAAGCCGGCTTCCGCGCCGTGCCCGGCGCCGTGGTGCGCCGCTCCGCCTACATCGCCCCCAACGTCGTGCTGATGCCGAGCTTCGTGAACCTCGGCGCCCATGTCGGCGCCAACACGATGGTCGATACCTGGGCGACCGTCGGCTCCTGCGCGCAGATCGGCAAGAACGTGCATCTTTCGGGTGGGGTGGGCATCGGTGGCGTGCTGGAGCCGTTGCAGGCCAATCCCGTGGTGATCGAGGATGACTGCTTCATCGGCGCGCGCTCCGAAGTGGTGGAGGGCGTGATTGTCGAGCAGGGCTCGGTGCTCTCGATGGGCGTGTTTCTCTCGGCCACCACCAAGATCATCGACCGCGCGACGGGCGAGATCTTCGTGGGCCGGGTGCCGGCCTATTCGGTGGTGGTGCCGGGCAATCTGCCGGGCCGGCCCCTGCCCGATGGCTCGCCCGGGCCGAGCCTCTACTGCGCCGTGATCGTCAAGCGTGTGGACGCGCAGACGCGCGCCAAGACGTCCATCAACGACCTGCTGCGTGATTGATCCCGTCGAACTCGCGCAAGCGCTGATCCGCTGCCGATCCGTCACGCCGGTCGATGACGGCGCGCTGGATGTGGTGCAGCGCGCGCTGGAGGGGCTGGGCTTCGCCTGCACGCGCATGACCTTTGGCCCGGACGATTATCGCGTGGACAATCTGTTCGCGCGCCGCGGCACGGCGAGCCCGCATGTCTGCTACGCCGGCCACACCGATGTCGTCCCCCCCGGCGACGTCGCGGCGTGGCGCGACGAGCCTTTCGCCGCCGTGGTGCGCGACGGCCAGCTTTTCGGCCGCGGCGCCTGCGACATGAAGGGCGGCATCGCGGCCTTCATCGGCGGGCTTTCCGCCCATCTCGATGGCAATCCAGACCATCCCGGCAGCATCTCCCTGCTCATCACCGGCGATGAGGAAGCACGTTCCGTCGATGGCACCGCGAAGGTGCTGGAATGGATGGAGGCGAACGGCCAGATCCCCGACATGGCCCTGGTCGGCGAGCCGACCTCCAGGCGCGTGCTGGGTGACACCATCAAGATCGGCCGGCGCGGCAGCCTCAACGCCTGGGTGACGGTCGAGGGCAAGCAGGGCCACAGCGCCTATCCCGCCGACGCCGACAATCCGATCCACCGCATGGTGGCCGCCCTGGCACCGCTGCTCGCCGCACCGCTCGACAACGGCACGCCGCATTTCCCGCCCAGCACGGTGCAGGTGACGGGCCTGGATGTCGGCAACACGACGTCCAATGTCATTCCCGCCACGGCGCGCGCGATGATCAACATCCGCTTCAACGACCTGCACAACTCGGAAGAACTCATCGAACGCCTGCACGCCGCCTTTCGCGCCGCCGGCGCGCGCTACATGCTGGAGACCGCCTGTTCCGGCGAGAGCTTCCTCACCGCGCCCGGCCC
>JBBSCP010000460.1:0-3031 GCA_038250135.1 Acetobacterales bacterium
ATCGCCGCCTCGGCGCAGCGGTTGATGAGGTGGAACAGCGCTTCCTCCGGCGCGGCCTCGGCGTCATCCAGCGCGGTGGGTTCGGGCGGGGCGAGGGCTTCCGCCTCGCTCAGCGCCGCGCCGCCAAGCCAGCGCCAGCCCGTGGAAAAGACGCGCAGCATGTGGGTCTTGCCCACGCCGGCCGGCCCATGCAGGGCCAGCCGCCCCAGCGGCCAGGCCGGGGGGGTGGCGAGGAAGGCCAGCGCCTCAGCGTTCGAGGCGTCCTCGATCAGGTCGGCGCGCGCGAAGGAGGCTTCGGCCGGAAGCGGCAGCGGCAATTGCTCGTGCATTGGACCAACATCATAGCACGAGGTGATGCGCCCCGCGCCGGGGCAAGGAAGCCTTCATCCCTTGCGGCCTATACAAGTTCCCGCTGGTCCCTCCGCGGGGCCTCCCCCGCCGCAAAAAATGCAGCGCCGTTGATGCCGTTGCGTTCCTTGCAGCCAGGGATCTCATGACATGTTCGATGGCTTGATCACGAGCGATCTTCGCGGCGCGGCCGATGCCGGCAGCCGCATCCGCCAGGGGCTGGAGGCGGTACGCAAGCACCTCGGCATGGAAGTCGCCTATGTCTCTGAATTCACGGGTAACCTTTCGGTGCTGCGGGAGGTGGATGCGCCGGGGCTGGAGGCGCTGATCAAGCCGGGCGATTCGCGCTCCCTCGACGATGGCTATTGCCGCCACATCCTCGCCGGCCGCCTGCCCGAGCTGATGGCCGACACGGCCGATTACCCGCTGGCCGCGTCCATGGCGATCACCTGGGAGGTGCCGATCGGCGCCCATATGAGCGTGCCGATCCGCCTCGTCGATGGCCAAGCCTATGGCATGTTCTGCTGCCTCAGCCCCACGCCCAACGCCACGCTCAACCCGCGCGACCTCGCGGTGATGCGCGTTTTTGCCGACAGGGCGGCGCAGGACATCTCGCGCGAGGTCGAGGCCGAGCGAGGCCGCGCGGTCAGCCGCACGGCGACCGAGCGGCTGATCGCGGACCAGCAATTCCGCTTCCTCTACCAGCCCATCATGGCCTTCGCCGGCTGCCAGGTGGTGGGCTTCGAGGCGCTGTGCCGCTTCACGCCCGAGCCCTACCGCAGCCCCGACAACTGGTTCAACGAGGCCGCCGCCGCCGGCTGCGGGGAGCTGCTGGAACTCGCCGTGCTGCAACTCGCGCTGAAGGCGCTGGAGGCCCTGCCGGAAGATACCTTCGTGTCGATCAACGCCTCCCCCGCCACCATCCTCGGCGGCGGGCTGGACGCCGTTCTCGAAGGCATGCCCCTGCATCGCATCGTGCTGGAAGTCACCGAGCATGCCGAGGTCGCCGACTACCTCGCGCTGACCAGCGCGCTTGCGCCGCTGCGGGCGGGGGGTGTGCGCCTCGCCATCGATGATGCCGGCGCGGGCTACTCCAGCATGCAGCATATTTTGCAGCTGCGGCCGGACATCATCAAGCTCGACATGAACCTGACCCGCGCGGTGGACCGTGACCCAGCGCGCCGCGCCCTGGCTTCGGCGCTGAGCCTGTTCGCGAAGGAGACCAACTGCCAGATCGTCGCGGAGGGTATCGAGACGGCGGCCGAATTCGCCACGCTCGAACGTCTCGGCGTGGCGAAAGGGCAGGGCTATCTGCTCGGCCGCCCGGCCGATCTGGCGACGGCCTGCGCCCTGGCGGGGCGGGTGCTGGCCTGAAGGAGGCTCAGCAGCCGCCCGGCAGCGGCGTCAGCTCCAGCAGCCGCCCGCTGACGGCGAATTCGCCGAAATCCATGGTGAGTTCGTCGGCCACGCCATTGTCGTAGTAGCGCAGCCCGACCTCGTATTCCGGCTGCGAGGCGCCGCCGCTGCCCGAACCGCGCTGGAAGAAGGCGATTCGCATGCGGCCCGACGCCATGTTCGCGAGCATCGGAAAGCGCGCCTCGCCCGGCAGCACGCCCCAGCCGGAGATGATCGTCGTGGTGTCCTGGGGACCTTCGTCGGAGGTGCCGTCGAACAGTGGCGTCACCAGCAGGCGGCGCCCCGCCTTCGCGATCTCGACCGAGAGGGCGGTGTGGCGCATCGGCAACAAGGTGCCGGGGGGAAGGGCCTCCTCCTGCCCGGCGGGCTCGGCGAAGCGGACGGTGCCGGAGCCATCGGGCTTCAACTCGGCCTCGCCCGAGACTCGCGAACTGACCGAGCCCTGTGTCGATTGCATCAGCGAAAACCGCAACCGCGAGCCATCCTTCGCCTCATAGGTCGCGTAGTCGGACACGGTCTCGACATCCGTGCCGTCGCGGTCGGTGACCGTCATGGTCATGCGCTGGCGCGTCGCCCAGCCCTCGCAGGCATCGGCGATGTCGAACACCATGGCCCCGCGCACCGCGCTGATCGCACCATCGCGCGAGGAGCCGAGGTCGAGCCGATAGGCCGCGCGATGCGCCGCCATGCGGTTGATGCCGGCGGCGATGGTCTCGGCTGTGAGGCCATGCGCCGCGGGCACCGAAATGGCCGGCTGGGCCGCGACAGGGGTGGCGAGGAGCAGCAGGGCAGCGAGGGGGGCAAGGTGGTGCATGACAGACATCTAGGTGGCCTTCTTCGCTGGCGGCAGGTCCAGCTTGAGGGAAAGTTCCTTCAGCCGCGCGGGTTCGACCGCTGCCGGAGCGCCCATCATGAGGTCCTCGGCCTGCTGGTTCATCGGGAACAAAATGACCTCACGGATATTTGGCTCATCCGCCAGCAGCATGACGATGCGGTCAATGCCCGGCGCCGAGCCACCATGCGGAGGTGCGCCATAGCGGAAGGCGTTGAGCATGCCACCGAAGCGCGCCTCCACCACATCCGCGCCATAGCCCGCGATCTCGAAGGCGCGGAGCATGATGTCGGGGCGGTGGTTGCGGATGGCGCCGGAGCTGAGCTCGATGCCGTTGCAGACGATGTCGTACTGATAGGCCTTGATGTCGAGCGGATTCATCGTGTTGAGCGCTTCCAGCTCGCCTTGGGGCATGCTGAAGGGGTTGTGGCTGAA
>JBBSCP010000461.1:0-3022 GCA_038250135.1 Acetobacterales bacterium
AGCCAGACCAAAATTGGCAGGGTGGACATCGAGGCCGCGGGCTCGCGGGTGGTGATCGTGGCCACCTGCGGCGCGTCGCCACCCATGGCGCGGGCCATGACACGGAGCACGACCGATCCAATCGGATTGATCTCGTGCTCTCGAAACCATTGAATCTACGGCATGAAATCCGCTCATATTGATCCAATTTGGGCGGATAGCGCTGTAGCTCGGCGCCGCGGTGGGCAGGGGGGCGAGACCGAGCGCCGCACACAGCGCCCGAGCCTTGCGGGGTCAGCGCCGCGCCCACGCACAGCAACCCCAGCGCCCCGGAGGCTTGGCCCGGCGTTACCGAAGATCGGCACGAAGGCCTCCAGCCAATGAATCAGCGCCGTTCAGCCGGTCTCGGCGGCGGCCAAGCCGGCGGGCCGCACCGCGGCACCGCGTGCAATGTCGCGCAGGCAGGCGGCCTCGCCTCGCCGGGCCGTGCCGACCGCACGGGCCGCAGCGAAGGCCACGCGCAGCCTCGGCTGCGGGCCTTCCTCACGGTACAGGACCAGGTCCAGATGGCATTGCGTGGCAGCGTAGTGCCAGACCTCGGCACCGCCCTCGGCGCGACGCAGCCTTGGCTCGCCGAGCCAGCGCGTGATGGTCTCTGGCTCCTGGCCGACCAGTTGCCCGGCCATTGAAGGCGGGTTGTTGGTGTCGGCGGCAGCAGCCGGGCGCGGTGGGGCGGGCGCCGGGGCGGCCGAAACCTCACCCCCGGCGGCCGGCGGACGCGGGGCGATGCCCGAGATGCTGGCCTGATGGGTGGCAAGCGCCTCCTGCAGCACGGATCCAGGATCGGCTGGGTTGGGTTGGGCGCAGGCGATCGGCAGCAGCAGGAGTAACAGCAACGCACGGCGCATCGGGTACCCCAATCCCCGGCGAGGCGCCGGGAGCGGAAAGCGGGGAGGCAGGAAGGGGCGCCAGCGCGATGCGGGCCGGCGCCTCCTTCCTGGTCGGGAGGCTGGAGCGGGATGCGTTGAGGCGGCGAGCGAAGCTCAAGGCATCGTGCTTCAGGTCAGCCCTCGGTGAAGCTGCGCGGTGCCGGGCCCGGGGGCACCGGGGTGTCGCCAAGCATTTCCATGCGGCCGGAGATCTGGCCGCCATCTTCCACCATCAGGCGGCGGCAGCGCGCCACGCCGACGATGCGGCCGGTACCGCGGATGACCAGCGCACCGCGCGCGGTCAGCGTGCCATCGAACACGCCGGCGATCTCGGCGTCCTCGACCTGGACCTCGCCCTTGAAGACGCCGGTCTGGCTGACCGAGAGCTCGGTCGCCTGGATCATCTGGCTTTCCACCGTGCCTTCGACCACCAGGCGCTCGGCATCGCTGACCGTGCCCTGCAGGCTGATGCCGCGGCCAACGACGAGCGTACGGCGGTCCTGCACGCCGGGGCGCGGGATGCCCGGGGGGGCGCCCGGCATGCCACCTGGCGGGCCACCCATCGGGCCGCCCATCTGGGGCGGTCGCGGCGGGATGGCGGTGCCGGCGGGCGGCGTTGGGCCGGCGGGCATGGTGGGGGTCGGCTTCAGTGTGTTGCTCATGTTCGTGGCATCCCTGGTGGCGGGCCTGGTGGCGGGGCTGGTGGCGGGTGTTCGCGTGGGGGACCCCAGATCGGGGTCGCGGGCGGTGGGAACGAAGCTGGGTTGCGGCGCCTCGGCACGTTGCTGTGCGTCGTCACCTGAGCCGGCCGGCTTTTCGTCGCGCCGGCGGCCGAAGACATTCATGCTCGTCCCCCTGTTCAGCGTCGGGCCACCCCCCGACCCGAGCCCTCGGCTAACATGCGCGCGGCGGCGGCGGCAACCGGCGCAATCATCAAGTCTGGCGCTTTTGCGCGGAGGCTGCCCGGGGACTAGGCGGCCCGCGCCCGTTCCGGCAGTTTCCGGCGCGATTTCGACCCCCCCCAGTTCAACGCCCAGGCAGGATCACGCCCCGCATGACGACCACCAGCTCCAACCTGCCTACCCCCGGCCTGCCCACGCTCGACTTGCTCGGCATCGGCAACGCCATCGTGGACGTCCTCGCGCGCGCCGATGACGCCTTCCTGGCCAGCCATGCCATGGCCAAGGGCGGCATGGCGCTGATCAGCACGGAACAGGCCAACGCCATCTACGCCGCGATGGGCCCGGGCGTGGAGAGCAGCGGCGGCTCGGCCGGCAATACCTGCGCCGTGGCGGCCGCCCTTGGCGTGCGCGTGGGCTTCCTCGGCAAGGTGGCGGATGACGCGCTCGGCCAGGTCTTCGGCCATGACATCCGCGCCGCCGGCGTGCGTTTCCCCACGGCACCGCTGGCCGGGGGGGCGCCAACCGCGCGCTGCCTGATCCTGGTGACGCCTGACGGGCAGCGCACCATGAACACCTTCCTTGGCGCCTGCGTCACCTTCGGCCCGGACGATGTCGATGAGGCCGAGGTCGCCTCCGCCGCCGTCACCTACCTCGAAGGCTACCTGTTCGACCCGCCGGCGGCGCAGGAGGCCTTCCGCAAGGCGGCCCATGCGGCCCATGCGGCCGGGCGGCGCATCGCGCTGACGCTGTCGGACCCCTTTTGCGTCGGTCGCCACCGGAGCGCCTTCCGCGCCTTCGTGAAGGACGAGACCGACATCCTTTTCGCCAATGAGGCGGAGCTGCTGAGCCTCTACGAGACCGATGATTTCGACGCCGCCCTGGGGCAGCTTCGCACCGAGGTGATGCTGGCCGCGGTCACCCGCAGCGAGCAGGGCAGCGTCGTGGTTGCCGGCGAGCAGACCCACCACATCGCCGCCGTGCCGACCCGGCTGGTGGACACGACCGGCGCCGGCGATGCCTATGCGGCGGGCTTCCTGGCGGCCCTGGCGCTCGGCAAGGCGCTGCCGGCTTGCGGCCGCTGGGGCAGCGTGGCAGCGGCCGAGGCGATCAGCCATTTCGGCGCCCGCCCGCAGGCCGACCTCAAGGGGCTGGTCGCCAGAGCCTGAGGGCGATCCCTTCGGCCTCTGCGGGCAGCGCAACCGGCGCCGCGCC
>JBBSCP010000462.1:0-3021 GCA_038250135.1 Acetobacterales bacterium
ACAAGCAGGACCTGATCGTGACGCTCGACGATGCGACCGGCCAGATCACCTCGATCTTCCTGACCGAGCAGGAAGGCACGATGTCGAGCTTCACGGGGCTGGCGCATGGGGCGACGAAACTTCATGGCCCTCTCCCGCCGCGCTTTGCTTGGCAGCCTGCTCGCCACGTCGATGCCCGCGATGGCGCAGCCCGCCTCGGTCGCGATCGGCGCGATCCGCTGGGATGCCTGGTACGCGCCGGGATCCCTACCCACCGAGGCGATGGTGCGCAGCCTCTCCCCCGCGCCCTGGCGTGCCCGGGCGCCCTTCTTCGCCGAGGTGCCGCCGGACGGCGCGCCGATCCGCTTCCCCGCGCCCAGCCAGGCCGTGATGGACCGCCAGATCGCGCTGTCCGTTGCCGCGGGCCTCGACTACTGGGCCTTCCTCGCCTATCCGCAGGGTAGCTCGATGAGCGAAGGTTTTCGGCTGTATCGTGCCAGCGCTCAGCGAGCGCGGCAGAAATTCTGCTTCATCACCGAGCTGGTGCGCTGGGGCCGCGCCGATGCGCCCTCCGACATCCTGGCCAGCCACCCCGCGCTGCTCGCCGATCCGGACTACCAGACCGTCGCCGGCGGGCGCCCGCTGTATTTCCTGGCCTTCCTGTCGGACGAGATGCTGGCGGAGAATTGGGGCGGCATCGAGGGGCTGCGCGCGGCGCTGGCGACCTTCCGCGCGCGGGTCCGCGCAGCCGGCGCAGGCGACCCCTACATCGTCATCATGACCCCCGTGCCCGACCAGGCGCGGCGCTGGGTGCCGCTGCTCGGCGCCGACGCCGTCTCGGCCTATGCGGTGCAGGCGGGCGCGCGGGCGGCGCCCTATGCGGCGCTTGCGGGTCATGCCGAGCGCGGCTGGGCCGCCCAGGCCGCGCTCGGGATTCCCGTGATCCCAACGGCGATGTCGGGCTGGGACCGCAGGCCGCGCGTGCAGCACCCGGTGCCGTGGGAGGCTTGGCAGCGCGCGGGCGAGGGGATGGATCGCCACTACGCCCCGCCCACCGCCACGGAGCTCGGCGCGCATGTCGGGCGCGCCGTCGCCTTTGCCGCGCGGCAGCCCGCGCGCGCCGCGCTGATCTATGCCTGGAACGAGAATGATGAGGGCGGCTGGCTGATCCCGACGCATCCCTTCGACGACAGCCGGCTGCGGGCGCTGCGAGAGGCGCTCTGCGCCCCGCAACCAGCGGCGCGCTGCATCAGGAAAGCCGTTTGAGCGCGGCGAGGAAGCGCGACGCCGCCAGCTCCGGCGCCCAGGGCTCCCAGGCCGTGCCGCCAAATTCTGCCACCAACGGGTCCTCGCGCATCACCGGCGCGCGGATGCCAAGTGTGGCGCGCACCTCGGCGGGCGCCCAGCCCGCCACATGCACCGCCTCCGCCGCCGCCATCGCGACATCGAGCCGCTTGTGCTCCGCACGGTCCGGCGTGCGCCAGACGGGCAGCGCGTAGCGCGCCGCGATAACGACCGAAAGCCGTTGCTGCAACGCGAGAAAGCCCTCGCCGAGGAACGGCTTCAGGGGCGAAATGCAGTCGAAATTCGTGAGCCCCTCCTCCGCATCGTGCAGCAATTCGCGCCGGAGTTCGTCCTTCGAGGCCGGCTGGCGCTGGCGCAGCGCGAGCACGGCAAGGGAATGCTGCGCGACCGAAAGTGGGCCCGGCCAGATCGAATGCCCGCCCCAGCGGAAGGTGCGCGACAGGCCGATGGCAAGATCCTCATCCGTCCAGTCGAAGGGCGTGGGCGCCAGCAGATCAAGCCGCCTACCCGAAGGCAGCCTTACCCACGCCCGCGCCGCCGTCTCCGCCATCATCGCTCCGTCACCGAGAGGGAAAGCAGCATACGCTCCAGGGGAATCGCGCGCCACGCCAGGGGGCGCTAAGGTCACCCAAACGGAGGAGACCAAGCATGGACGCCCAGACGCTGCCGCCCACCATTCGCCTCGCACCCCAGGATGGCGTGGTTATCGCCCGCGTGGCACTTCCCCCCGGCACCCCCGTGGCCGATGGCGTGGCCGTGGGCGCTCGCCGCGTGCCGCCCGGCCACAAGGTGGCGACGCGCGCCCATGCGCCGGGCGAGGAGATCCGCCGCTACGGCCAGATCATTGGCTTCGCCACCGAGACCATCGCGCCTGGCGATTGGGTGCACACGCATAATTGCGCAATGGGCGAATTCGCCAAGGATTACGCCTGGGGCGCCGAGGTGAAGCCACTTCTGCCGGTGGCCGCGCCGGCGCATTTCATGGGCTATCGCCGCGCCGATGGCCGCGCCGCCACGCGCAACTACATCGGCATCGTGACCTCGGTGAATTGCTCGGCGCATGTGGCGGACCTGATCGCCGATGCCTTCAAGAAGAACCCGATCACGAGCCACAACCCGCTGGCGGATTTCCCCAATGTCGATGGCGTGGTGGCACTGACTCACAAGACCGGCTGCGGCATGACGATGGGCGAGCCGCTGCGCCTGCTGCGTCGCACGCTGGCCGGCTTCGCGCGGCATGTGAACTTCTCGCACGTCATCGCCATCGGCCTGGGCTGCGAGGTCAACCAGCTCGGCCCGATGCTGGAGGAACAGCGCCTCGCCGGGCGGCTGCGCAACATGGACATCCAGGAGATGGGCGGCACCCGCAAGACCGTGGAAGCCGGCATCGCCTTCGTGCGCGAGGTGCTGGCCGAGGCGAACCAGGCCCAGCGCGAGCCGATCCCGGCCAGCGAGCTGATCGTCGCCCTTCAGTGCGGCGGCTCTGATGGCTATTCCGGCATCACTGCCAACCCCGCCCTGGGCGCGGCGAGCGACCTCGTGGTGCGCCATGGCGGCACGGTGATCCTGTCTGAGACGCCGGAGACCTATGGCGCGGAGCACCTGCTGACCCGCCGCGCCACGTCGCGCGAGGTGGGTGAAAAACTCGTCGGCCTGATGCGCTGGTGGGAGGCTTACACCGAGCGGGAAGGGGCGGAGATGAACGCCAACCCCTCGCCCGGCAACAAGGCCGGCGGG
>JBBSCP010000463.1:0-2990 GCA_038250135.1 Acetobacterales bacterium
CGCAGGATCGCGCCCCAGCCGCCAGGGCCGGGATTGGGCTTGCAGCCGCCATCGGTCCAGATCTCGATGAGCGGTGGGTCGGTCATGGGCGCCTCAGACACCGATCGCTCCGGGGGTTTCGGCCATCGCGAAGAAGCGCAGCTTGCGCAGATATTCCATTGGGTCCTTGCGGGTCACCAGCGCCCCGGCCGGCGTATGGGTCCAGTCGAACAGGCGGGTCAACAGGAAGCGGATCGCCGCCCCTCGGCAAAGCGCCGGAAGCGCCGCCTGCTCGGCCGCGCTCAGCGGGCGCAGCGCCTGATACGCGCGCAGCAGGGCATGCGCCTTGGTCACGTTGAAGGCGCCGTCGGCCTCGAAACACCAGGCGTTGAGACACACGGCGAGGTCATAGGCGAGCAGGTCAGTGCAGGCGAAATAGAAGTCGATCAGGCCCGAGACGCGCGGCCGCCCGGCCTCGTCCTGCAGGAAAAAGACGTTGTCCGGAAACAGATCGGCATGGATCTGCCCGACCGGCAGCACGCCCACCGCCGGCCAGGCCGCCAGGATTTTCCCGAGGTGACCGTCGAGTTCGTCGATCAGGCCGGGCTGCACCTCATTGCCGCGCGCGCGGCAGCCCTCCAGCAGCGGCGCCCAGCCGGCGGGGCCGAGCGCGTTGGGGCGCGTCGTGGCGAAGTCCCGCCCACCCTCATGCAGCCGTGCCAGCGCCTCGCCGAGGGGGGCCAGGTGCTCGGGCCGAACACGACGCGGCCAGACGCCTTCGAGGAAGGTGCAGATCGCGGCCGGGCGGCCAGCCAGCTCGCGCAGCGCCGCGCCGTCGCGGCCATGCACCGGCGTCGGGCAGGCGAGGCCGTGCTTTGCCAGATGCGCCATGAGGTCGAGGAAATAGGGCAGCTCCGCCGGATCGACGCGCTTCTCGTAAAGGGTCAACACGAAATCGCCGGCCTCCGTGCGCAGAGCGTAGTTGGAGTTCTCCACCCCCTCCGCGATGCCACGGAAAGCGAGCAGCCCGCCCAATCGGTAATCGCCCAGGAAGGCGCGCAACGCCTCGTCAGAGACCTCGGTATAGACCGCCATGATGCCGCGGCTATTCCACCGCGAGGCCGGCCGGCAGGCGGAAGGTCACGCGCTCCTCCGCCACCACAACTTCCTCGACATCGAGGTCGAAGCGCATGCGCAGCTTCGCCAGCACCTCCTCCACCAGCACTTCGGGCGCGCTGGCGCCGGCGGTGAGGCCCAGCACCTTGCAGCCATCGGCGATGGCGGGGTCGAGGTCCGTACCGCGCTGTACCAGCAGTGCCCGCGCCGCGCCGGCGCGCTTGGCGACCTCCGCCAGGCGCACGGAATTGCTGCTGTTCGGCGCGCCGACCACGATGACCAGCTCCGCCCCGCGCGCCGCGATGGCCTTCACCGCGGCCTGGCGGTTGGTGGTGGCGTAGCAGATGTCCTCCTTGGCAGGGCTGGCGATGCCCGGGAAGCGCGCCTGCAGGATCGCCACGATCTCGGCCGTGTCATCGACGCTCAGCGTCGTCTGGGTGGTGAAGGCAAGCCCCTTGTCGGTCGGCGGCTGGAGGCGGCGGGCCTGTTCGGCGTCCTCGACCAGCGTCACCGCGTCGGGCGGGAGCTGGCCCATGGTGCCGATCACTTCGGGGTGGCCGGCATGGCCGATCAGCAGGGTGTGGAGCCCGCGCCCGAAATGGCGCTCGGCCTCGCGGTGGACCTTGCTGACCAGCGGGCAGGTGGCGTCGAGCGCGAACATTTTTCGGCTCGCCGCCTCGGCAGGCACGGATTTGGGCACCCCGTGGGCGCTGAACACCACAGGCTGGCCGTCATCGGGGATTTCGGAAAGCTCCTCGACGAAGATCGCACCCTGGCGTTCCAGGCTCTCCACCACGAAGCGGTTGTGGACGATCTCGTGGCGCACATAGACCGGCTTGCCGTGGCGCTTCAGCGCCTCCTCGACGATCTTGATGGCGCGGTCGACGCCGGCGCAGAAGCCGCGTGGACCTGCGAGCAGAACGGTGAGGCGGGGTTTTGCGGCGGGCAGGGCGGTCATGCGGGGTGTTCCGGCTTTCCATGGGCGGCACGCCGCGCCTGGGCTCCCTGGGGGGTGGCCCTACGCCGGTCGCGATGCGATAGACGACGCCAAGGGTGGCGCCAGCCGCCATCCTACCGGCCGCGGCAGCGGCTTCAAAGGGGACAGGTGGGCGTCATGGCCAAATCACTTCGCCACACGGCCATTCTGGGGGCGCTGCTGGCACTCGGCGCCTGCAGTTCAACGCCGAGCGGCCCCCTCGGCAGTGCTCAGGCACCCTGCCCCCGCATCGCCATTCTCGCCGATGGCGCGGACCTGACCGCCTTCCAGGCGGGCGGCCCGCGCGACCTGACGGCGATGGTGCTCGACGCAAGGATCACCGGCTTCGACGCCACCTGCGACTACAGCGGGCGGGATCGCCGCGCGCTCGACATCCGCATCACGCCCCGATTCGAGGCCGAGCGCGGCCCCGCCGCCCAGGGAAGGGCGGCCGAACTGCCCTGGTTCGTGGCGCTGAGCGATGTCGGCGACACGACGCTGATCGACCGCCAGGCCTTCACCACGCGCCTGACCTTCCCGACCAACGTACCGCGACTCGTCGGGCCCGGCGCCACGGCGCGGGTCAGCCTGCCGCTGGCCGAGGGCGTGCGCGCGGTGGATTACAACATTCGCATCAGCTTCCAGCTCTCGCCTGAGCAATTGGCGCATAATCGGGCACGCGGGCCGCGCTGAGGCCGATTCTATGCGAGGGTGCGGTTGCGCGGGAACATCGCCTGCGTCATATCGCCCCTTCCCGCTGACACCGCGCGGGAGAGAGCGGGCGGTCCCTTCGGGGGCGAACCCGCCGCCGAAGGCGCAACCGGCCCCCGGAATCGCTCAGGCAAAAGGGCCGCGCGGAGAGGGACCTCTGGAAAGCCCGCACCCCGAACGGGGCGCGGCACCGAAGGAGAAAGGCGCC
>JBBSCP010000464.1:0-2989 GCA_038250135.1 Acetobacterales bacterium
GCGCCACCGCGCGGGGGAAGACGTCGCGTGCGGAGAAAACGATGGCGACGGCAGCGACATAGGCGACGCCACCCAACAGCAGCGCCTGTTGCAGCACGAGCCCGATGATCGTGCTGTCCGGCGCGCCGATCAGCTTCAGCGTCGCGATCTCGCGCAGCTTGTCCATCGTCATGGTGTAGATGATGAGCGCAATGATCACCGCCGAGACGAACAGCAGCACCACGGTGAACATGCCGAGCTGCACGCGCGCGCGGTTCACCACCGACAGGGTCAGCAGGTCTGACTGTTCCCGATCAGTCAGTGCCGCCAGGTGCTTCCAGCGGCGCGCCGTCTCCGCCACCAGGGTCGGGTCCGCGTCCGGGTGCAGGCGGGCGATGATGGCGTTCACCGTATCGGTGCCGCCGCTACCGGCGTTCGCCGCGATGGCGCGCCGGGCCGCCGCGGGGGCGAGGCGGAACTGCAGTTCCTGGCTGTCGCGCAACCGCATGAAGATCAGCGGATCGCCGCTCGAGGCGACCAGCCCGCGCGTGGTGCCCACCACATGATAGCGGTACCGGCCGAGCTGCAGCGTGGCGCCGAGCGGCAGGCCGGAGCGCGCATCGGCCACGATCTCGAAGCGCGTGGCTCCCAGGCCGCGCCCCGTGGCGATGGCAGAAGGCCCGCCCGGGCGCCCAGGCTCATAGCCGATCACCTGCACGCGGATCGTGCCTTGCGGCGCCTGGGCTTCGGCGGTGCGCAGCGTGATGGCGCCGGCCGCCGCCACACCGGGCAGTCGCGCCACCATCTCGCGCACATCGCCCGGAATGCGCGAGGCTTCCGCGAAAGGCCCACGCGTGCCGGATTCCACCACCCACAGATCCGCACGCAGGCTGCGCGACAGCGCCAACGCCTCGCTCACCACGCCCTGGTAGATGCCCACCATCGACAGCGCGACCGCCATCAGCAGGCCGAGCCCAAGGCAGGTCAGCACGAAGCGGCCAAGCTTGTGGCGGATATCGGCAAGCGCGAGGTTCACGGCGCCGCCACCGCGCGCGCCGCGCGCCCGACGGCAAAGCCGGAGCCCAGCTGGGTCACCAAAGCGACATCCTCCGGCAGGCCGTCGGTGATGGCGACCCGCCCATCGACGAGACGTGCGGCGATGCTCACCCACCGCCGCGCGAGCCTTCCATCCTCGATGGTCCAGACCGTGCCGCCGGCGCCGTCGAAGCCGTGCAGCGCCTGTTCGGGCAGCAGCCTGGCGCGCGGCAACCGTGCCGTCTCGATCACCACCTCGGCCTGTTCGCCGACCACGGGCATGGCGGCGCAGCTTCGGCAGCGCAGATAGACGCGGCGTTCCTCCGTCACGCGATCCGCTTCCAGCCCGATGCGCACGATCTCGGCGATGACGGGGTGGCCCGGACGGCTGCGCAGCGTCACCATGCCGGTCTGGCCGAGGGCAAGGTCGCCGGCGCGGCCCTCATCGATGAAGGCCTGCATCCAGATGCTGTCGGGTGCGACCAGGGTGAAGACCGCCTCACCGGGATTGAGCGCGGTGCCGATTTCGCGCGACCGGGCGATGACGATGGCATCGAAGGGTGCGCGCAGTATGTGCTTGTCCAGCGTCGCGCTCTCGGTCGCGAGGTTGGCGCGCGCCTCGGCCTGGGCAGCTCGGGCCACAGCGGCATCGGCGCCGTTCACCAAAAGGTCGACGCGGGCCAGTTCCTGCTCGGTCTCGGCGAGTTCAGCGATCTCCTGGCTGCCCACGCCCCGGTTCGCGAGGTCGCGCCGCCGTCGTGCGGTGGCCTGCTTCTGGGTGAACTGCGCCTCCGCGCGCTCGCGTTGCGCATCAGCCCGCGCGGCGGCTGCATCGGCGGAAAGCATCGCCGCTTCAGCGCGCGCGACTCGCGCCTGCTGGCTGACCGGGTTGAGGCGCGCGAGCACCGCGCCGGCCGCCACGCGATCACCATGGTCGGCCATCAGTTCGATGAGCGTGCCGGGCACTTCGAAACCGATGCGGGAGAGGACCTGCGCCTCGATCGCGCCAAGGCCGAACACGGTCACGGGCACATCCTGTTGGAAGACGGCGATAGGCACGGCCAGCGCGCGACGCTGCGCATACCAAAAGACGCCGCCGGCGGCAGTGACAAGGAACAGCCCGGCGATCGCGAAGCGGAGAATCCGCCGATTGCCAGTTCCGTTCATGTTGTCATATCCCCTCTCCGCAGCCACGATTCAGCAAGTGATGGGCGAGCTTCTCGATCCGCGGCAGCACATCCTCGCCAAGCGCGGCGTCCGTCGCCTGTTTGTCCCAGGCGCGATGGAAGCAAAGCAGCCAGCCGCGGACTTCCTCCTCACCGATCGATGCACGCCGATGACGGCGTCGCAGCATCGGGCGACGGTCATAGGGCGTCATCGGCCGAACCATCGCGCGGTGCGCTGGCTGTAGGTGTCCCAGGCCGCGCCGAAACGCGCTGCCAGATGAGCTTCCTCCCGCTGGATCGCCAGGCGCGTCACCGCCAGTGCGGCGATCAGTGCGGCCGGCAGGAACCACGGATTGGCGAAGGCCAGCGCGGCGCCCGTCATGGCGATCGTGTTGCCGAGGTAGATCGGGTTGCGCGACCAGGCGAAGGGGCCGCTGGTCACCAGCGCAGTCGCCGCGCGATGCGGCAGGATGTTCGCCCGCTGGCGCGACATCGTTGCCATCGCAGCGACGTCGAGGGCCAGGCCGGCCAGCAGCATCACCCAGCCGAGTGCTGCCCAGACCGGCGCGCGCAGCCATTCCGGCCCCGGCAGCAGGATGCCGAGCCCGACCGCTGCAATGGCCACCATGCCGAACAGAATCGGCGGCCAGGGGATACGGTTGGGGGCGGCTGTCGCGTCCGGCATCTTCTCCACCCTGCGCCTACCGGGCGCGCTTGGAGAAGTACCAGTCGGTCGTCTCATAACCTTCGCCGGCGCGCGCAGCGGCGGCGGCGGCGGTCTTGGGCGGCGGCACGATCACCTTCTCGCC
>JBBSCP010000465.1:0-2982 GCA_038250135.1 Acetobacterales bacterium
ATCGGCTCGCTGCGCCTGGTGCATATCGGCCCGGACTGGTCCCGCCCCGGCCCGCTGCCGCATGTGACGGACAATCAGGGCCAGCCCTTGACCGTGAACCCGTTCCGCGACCTGCGCGTGCGCCGCGCGCTCAACATCGCGATCAACCGCGACGCGCTGGTGGAGCGCGCGATGGATGGCATCGGCACGACGACCGGCCAATGGCTGCCCCCCGGCACCTATTCGCACGACCCGCAGACCCCGCCACCCGCCTTCGATCCCGAGGCCGCGCGCGCGCTGCTGGCAGAGGCCGGCTACCCGAACGGGTTCCGCATGGTGCTCCATACCATGAACGATCGCTTCCCCAATGATGCGCGGCTCGCCCAGGCGGTGGCGCAGATGTGGAGCCGGATCGGCGTGCAGACGGCGGTCGAGGCGCTGCCCTGGACCACCTATTCGGCCCGCGCCGCGCGGCAGGAATTCTCGATGAGCATGGGCAGTTGGGGCAGTACCACCGGCGAGGGCCTGTCCTACCTGACCAGCGTGCTCGCGACCTTCGACCGCGAGCGGCGCACCGGCTCGGCGAATCATCGGCGCTACAGCTCGCCTGCGCTCGACGCGATGCTGGCGCGGGCGAGCGAGACGATGGACGACACGGCGCGCGAGGCTGCCATCTGGGATGCCGTGCGAAGTGCGGCGGCGGAGGTGCCGAACTTCCCGATCATGCATCTGGGCAATGTCTGGGCGCTGAAGCGCAACCTGACGCATGAGGCGCGGCGGGATGAGCGTACCATGGCGATGGGCGTGAGGCCGCGCTGAAAAGCTACTCCTCTCGCGCCTCGGCCACCGGCAGGATCGCGGTTTCCTTGGGGCTGGCGAGTGCGAGGATGGTCTCGGTCCGCTCCACGCCCGGCTGGCCGCGCACGTCGTCGGAGACGAAGCTCTCAAGTGCGGCGACATCCGGCAAGCGCAGCTTCAGCAGGTAGCACCAGGGCCCGGTGACGGTGTGGCATTCCAGCACCGCCTCCTGTTTGCGCATCGCCTTCAGGAAGGCCGCGTCATCGCGCCCCGGGCGCATGGCAACGAAGACGAAGGCGAGCAGCGGGCAGCCGGCCGAGACGGGGTCGAGATCGACACGCCAGCCGCGGATGACGCCGCGCTCCTCCAGCCGCTTGACGCGCTCGGCCGTGGCCGAGACGGAAAGCCCCGCCGCCTTGGAGAGCTCGGCGAGGCCTGCGGCGCCATTTTCCTGCAGGGCGATGACAAGGTTGCGATCGATTTCATCCATGGAAGCAGGTTAGCGCGGCTCGGGCCAAAAAAGAAACGGGCCTCCTTTCGGAGACCCGTTTATTTTCCGGTTGCCGGGGCCAGGGCCCCACACCACCCTCAGATGTAATGTTCGGCCAGCGGACGGAAGCCGTTGAAGGCCTGCGCCGCATAGGTCGTCACATAGGCGCCCGTGGAGATCAGCTGCACCCGATCCCCGGCATCGAGCGCCAGGGGCAGGCGGTAGTTGGACTTCTCGTAGAGCGTGTCCGTGCTGTCACAGGTCGGGCCGGCAATGGTCACTGGGCCCTCGGCCTCGCCGTCATGCGGCGTGCGGAAGGCGTAGCGGATGGCCTCGCCCTCCGTCTCGGCCGGGCCGCCGAAACGGCCGATGTCGAGATAGACCCAGCGCACCGGGTCCTCGTCGCCCTTGCGGGAGACGAGCACCACTTCGCTGTCCACCACGCCGGCGTCGCCGACCATGAAGCGGCCGGGCTCGACCAGCATCTCGGGCAGGGCGTTGCCGAAATGCTCGGTCATCGCGCCCATGATGGCGGCGCCGAAATCGTCGATCTCGGGCACCTCGGCGCGATAGCGCACCGGGTAGCCGCCGCCGAGGTTCACCATGCGCAGGTTGATGCCTGCCGCCTGGAGGTCGGAGAAGATCATGGCGACACGCGCGATCGCGGCCTCATAGGCGCCGGTCTGGGTCTGCTGGCTGCCGACATGAAAGGAGATGCCATAGGGGTCCATGCCCCATTCGGCGGCCTTGACCATCAAGTCCTTCGCCATCGCAGCCTCACAGCCGAACTTGCGCGACAGCGGCCATTCGGCGCCCTTGTTCTCGACCAGGATGCGGCAATAGACCTTGGCACCCGGGGCAGAGCGGACAAGCTTCCTCAGCTCGGGCTCGCTGTCGAAGGCGAACATGCGCACGCCGGCGGCGTAGGCTGCCTTGATGGCGCTTTCCTTCTTCACCGTGTTGCCGAAGGAGATGCGGTCCGGCCGCGCGCCGGCCTCCAGGCAGAGCTGGATTTCTTCCCAGGAGGCGGCATCGAAGGAGGAGCCGAGGCCGGTCAGTCGGTCGAGGATCGGCGCGGCAGGGTTCGCCTTCACGGCGTAGTAGACGCGCGCGAGCGGCAGCACGGCCAGCAGGCGCCGGTAGTTCTCCTCCACGCGGTCAACATCGAGCACGAGGCACGGCGTGGCCGGCGCATGGTCGCGCAGATAGGCTGCGATCTTCGGGTTCATCGCCCCATACTCCCCAGACAGTGGCGGAGGTCGCCCTTCGAAGGCGACGCCCCAGTTAACGAAACGGTCGAACGAACCAGCGACCACGAAAGTGCCGGCCGGCTTGCGCCGTCCGGGGTTGCCAGAACGCTTGACGTCGTTGCGTAAACCTTGCGCCGCGGTGACCCGTATCAGTGCCCGCGATGCGGCGGGTGGGTTCCGTGGGCCTGGGGCCAGAGGCACGTGCGTACTGCGTCTGGGACCGTATTTAGACCTGGACCGGGGGGGGCACAAGAGAAAAATCTGGCTGGGCCACATTTTTTTCCCGCGCCTCGCGAGAGGCGCCGGAAACAAGCCCGAAAGCTTCAAGGCGCCTGGGAGCCGATCCTGCCGTCTAGCGTCCCGGCAAGCGAATCTGCCGGGGCGGCTTGGCAAGCGAATCTGCCGGGGCGGCTTGGCGCCGCGCGCGCCAGGCCAAGCCGAAAGGCCTCGCGGCCAAACCCTTTG
>JBBSCP010000466.1:0-2972 GCA_038250135.1 Acetobacterales bacterium
GATCATCCAGATACGCCACCAGCGATTTGCCATGCGCCTTGAAGCCATAGGCACGCTGATGCGGTGTCTGCAACGTGTGGATGTGGATCGGCAGGCCGCCCCTCGCCGCCGCATCGTCGCGGATGCGTGCGAAAAATTTCTGGGTGGTGCCATGCGCCCATGACGGGCCGTGCAACACGCGGCTCATCGGCCCGTCGAACTCGGCATGCAGGGCAGCGAATTGCGCCAAGTAGCCATCCTCGAGGGCGTCGGCATCATAGGCGGTGAAGGGGCGCACGAAATCGGCGAGCTCTGTCGGCAGGGTGGCCAGAAACCCCTGCTCGTCCACGCAGAACTTGTTGCGGTTCCGCACGGCAGGGCTATAGGCGAGGCGGATGCCCGCCGCGGCATAGGCGCGGATCGCCTTGCGCGCTTCCTCAGTCGCGTGCGGGCCTTCGTCGTTCCAGCCGGTGTGGTGGATGGTGGTGCAGCCATGGCGCAGATGCCGCACGGCCGAGAGCGCGGCACACAGCTCGTTCGGCAGATAGGCCATCGTGGTCCAGTCAAGGAAGGCGTTCTCCAGATAGTCGTAGGTCATCCCCTTCTGGATCGGGCTGAGCCCCCGCCCGTGGCTGTGCGCGTCGATCAGCCCGGGCATCACGATGTCATCAGGCCCGCCGAGCAGCGCCGCCCCGGGGTAGCGGCGGATCAAATCCTCGGCGTCGCCGATCTCCGCGACATGGGCGCCGACGATGCGCACCGCGGCATTGCGGTGCGACTCGCCCGTCGCCGGATTGCCCAGCACCCAGCCGCCGCGCAGCAACAGCATCGCTCAACCTCGGTCTTGTGCGCGGCGAGGGTCGGGGAGCGGCCGGCGCCAGTCAATGGTTCCCTGTGGCCGCCAGGAACGCCTCGACATGCGCTCCCCAGACCGCGCTGCCGCCCTGGCTGAAGAACAGGCTGTGCCCATCGCGCCCGAAGGGACCGAGCGCCATCATACGCGCCTGGCCGCCGGCGCCGGTGAAGGCCGCGTGCATCCGCGTCGCCAGCGCCGGGGCGAAAAAGCTGTCATTCGCTGTATAGAGCCACAGCGTTGGCGCACGCGCCGTAGCGCCATAGGCGGCGGCACCTTCCACCAGCCGGTCCGGGCGGCAATTCGTGTTGGGCACGCCCTGCGCCCAGCCGCCGCGCCCGCCGGCCATGTTGATGATGGCGGCCACCTGCGGCGGGTTGCTGGCGGCGAGCGCGAGGCTGCCCCAGCCGCCAGCCGATTGCCCCACCACCACCACGGCCTCGGCGCGAATGCCCGGCAGACGCCCTGCGTGGGCGATAGCGGCGGCGATGTCGGCGGCCGAGGCGCGACCCGCACTGGCGAAATCCGCACTCTGACAACCGCCATAAGCCTCCGCCCAGGCCCCGCCCGAGGCGCCATAGCCGCGTCGCAGCGGTAGCAGCACCGCGAAGCCACGATCCGTGAACCAGCGCACCGCCTCGGTGGTGCAGGAGGCCGGGCGCATCCCCGGCCGCTCCGCCGCATTGGCCGGCGAGCCGTGATTGATCACCACCAGCCGCACGGGCCCGGGTTGCGCCGGCCGGCAAAGCCGCGCGGTGATCGTGGCGTCCGTACCGGGCACGGCGATGCCGCCGAGTTCCTCGCCCACCGCCGCCGCCGTGCCGGTCGCGGCCGGCGACGCGGCGCAGGCCCCGAGCAGCAGCAGCGCGGCGAGCAGGCCCAGGCGCACGCCTCAGCCCCGGTCGCGCATCAACCGCGCCTTGTCGCGCGCCCAGTCGCGCTCGGCGGTGGCGGCGCGCTTGTCGTGCTGCTTCTTGCCCTCACCGACGCCGAGCAGGACCTTCGCCACGCCACGCTCGTTGAAGTGGATCTGCATGGGCACCAGCGTGACGCCGTCCCGCGCAATGGCCGAGGACAATTCGCGCACCTGCTTGCCATGCAGCAGCAGCTTGCGTGGGCGGCGTGGCTCGAAATTCGCCACGAAGCTGCCGGCCTGCCATTCCGGGATATAGGCGTTGAACAGCCACAACTCGCCATCGCGCTCACCGGCCCAGGCCTCGCTGAGCGTGGCACGGCCGGCGCGCAGCGACTTCACCTCGGGGCCGACCAGCATCATGCCGGCCTCGACTGTGTCGCCGATCTTGTAATCGAAACGCGCCTTGCGGTTCTGCGAGGCGATGCCGTGGCTGATCAGGCCCTTCTTGCGGGGTTCCGCCATGCTCAGTTCAATAGGCCAGCGCCACGCATCGCTTCGCGCACGCGCGGACGCGTGGACTCTGCGACCGGCGCCATCGGCAGGCGGCAGAGCTCTGTGCCGTGGCCGAGCAGGCTCGCCGCCAGCTTCACCGGTCCCGGCGAAGTCTCGCAGAACATCGCGTCATGCACCGGCACGAGTCTCGCCTGGATCGCCTGTGCGCCCGCGATGTCGCCCGCCGCCCAGGCATCGTGCATCGCCCGGCACAGGCGAGGCGCGATGTTGGCGGTTACGCTGATGCAGCCATGCCCGCCGGCAGCGAGGAAGGCCAGCGCGGTGTGGTCCTCGCCCGACAACTGGCAGAACTCCTCGCCACAGGCCGCGGTGGTGTGCAGGGGGCGCGCGAGGTTCGCGGTGGCATCCTTCACGCCCACGATGTTCGGATGCTTGGCGAGCCGCGCCATGGTCTCGACGCTCATATCCACCACGCTGCGCGGCGGAATGTTGTAGATGATCAGCGGCAGTTCCACCGCATCGGCGATCGCCATGAAGTGCCGGTACAGCCCCTCCTGCGTCGGCTGGTTGTAGTAGGGCGTCACCACCCGCGCCGCATCCGCGCCCGCCGCCTTGGCGTGGCGCGTCAGGTCCACCGCCTCGGCCGTGCTGTTGCTGCCTGTGCCGGCGATCACCGGCACGCGGCCGGCCGCCGCCTCGATGCACAAATCGCCCACCTGGTGATGCTCGGTATGGCTGAGGGTCGGGCTCTCGCCCGTTGTGCCGACGGGA
>JBBSCP010000467.1:0-2963 GCA_038250135.1 Acetobacterales bacterium
CGAGGCCGAGCATAGCGGCGCGCAGCAGGCGCATGGAGGTTTTCCTCGCGAAGGGAGAAGGGGCCGGGGCATCGCGCCCCAACCCCCCTTAGTACAGTCTTAGCGCACTATCGGTTCGATTGAACCGGTTTCGTGCGCTATCAACACTTGAAACTAAAGCACGGACTTTGGTTCAAACGATTCCGTTTGAACCAAACGTGCTTTAGCGGACGAGGGTGACGGCGCGGCGGTTCTGCTGCCACGCATCCGGCGTCGAGCCCAGCGCGGCCGGGCGGTCCTTGCCGTAGGAGATGGTCTGGATGCGCGCGCTGGCTGAACCGCTGGCGACCAGCACGTCGCGTGCCGCATTGGCGCGGCGCTGGCCAAGGGCGAGGTTGTATTCGCGCGTGCCGCGCTCATCGGCATGGCCTTCGACGGTCACCTGCACCTGGGGGTAGGTCCCCATCCAGGTCGCCTGGCGCTCGAGCACCGTGCGCTGGTCGGCGCGGATGTTGCTGCGGTCGGTCTCGAAGAACACGCGGTCGCCGACGCTGGCGACCAGGTCCTCCTGGCTACCCGGGCGCGGGCCGCCGGCATTCGCCCCGGCGCCAGCGCCGCTCGCTGCACCCGTGGCATCGGTGTTGCTGCAGGCGGCGAGCAGGGTCAGGGCGGCGAAAGCGCCGAGGATCTTGGGGTTCAGCATGGTGTAATCCTTCATGGGTGAGCGTGTAACGCGAGGCGGTGGGTAGCCGCTGCACGGCCGCAGGGTCAAATTTCCCGCGGTCCGCGGAGGTTGTTGCATCACTTGGAAACAATTGATGAGCGGGTCAGCTCAACAGCGGGCTCCAGGCGGGGTCGGAGGCGTCGGTCGGCGTCACCATCACGCGTTCGTTGAAGCCGGCGATGTCGATCTGGGCGAGGCGCGAGGAATGGCCCGTGCCGCGCGCATCGCGGGAGGGTGTCTCGCGGTAGAAGGCCAGCACGCGGCCATTCGGCGCGAAGGTCGGGCCTTCCATCGACCAGCCCTCGCTCAGAATCCGCTCGCCCGAGCCATCGGGGCGCATCACGCCGATGCCGAACTGGCCCGACGAGATGCGCGTGAAGGCGATGAGGTCGCCGCGTGGCGACCAGACCGGCGTGGCATAGCGCCCCTGGCCGAAGGAGATCCGCCGCGCAGTGCCGCCATCCGCGCTCATCACATAGAGTTGCTGATCGCCGCCGCGATCGCTGTTGAAGACGATCTGCGTGCCATCCGGCGAGTAGCTCGGCGAGACGTCGAGCCCGCCGCCGCTGGTCAATTGCCGCTCTCGCCGGCTGCCCAGATCGACGACGAATATGTTGGCATCGCCGCCCCGGCTGGCCGACAGCGCCACCGAGCGCCCGTCGGGCGAGAAGCGCGGGCTGAAGGTCATGCCGCCGAAATTCCCCAGAACCTGTTGCTGCTGCGTGTTCAGGTCGAACAGGTAAACCCGGGGCTCGTTGCGGAAATAGCTCATGAACACGATCTGCCGCTGCGTCGGGTGGAAGCGCGGCGTCAGCGCCTGGAAGCTGCCATCGGTGAGGAAGCGGTGGTTCTCGCCATCCTGGTCCATCAGCGCGAGGCGCCGGGTGCGCCGGTCGCGCGGCCCGGATTCGGCGATGTAGACGATCTGGGTGTCGAAATAGCCCTTCTCGCCCAGCAGACGCTCATAGATCACGTCGCTGATCAGGTGGGCGATGCGCCGCCACTGCGCCGCCGGCGCGGTGAAGGCGGTGCCCTGCAATTGCTGTTCGGGCAGCACATCCCACAGGCGGAATTCCACGCGGACACGGTCCGAGGTTGCCTCGACACGCCCCGTGGTCAACGCTTGCGCGCCGATCACGCGCCAGTCCTGGAAGCGCGGGCGGTCGGCTGCGGCTTCTGGGCTCTGGATGAAGGCCTGGCGCTCGACCGGGCGGAACAGGCCGGAATTGCGCAGGTTGGCCTGGATCACGCGGGCGATGTCGCGGCCCAGGCGCTGTGCTTCGGGCGTCGCGCCGGCCATGTCTGGCACGGCGATCGGCACCGGGTCGGTCCGCGCGCGCGTCACGTCGATGACGGTGGTCTGGTTGGATTGCGCGGCCAGGCTGTCCGGCAGCAGGCTGGCCACCACGCCGCCACCCGCCCCCAGGATCAGGTTGCGACGACCGAAACCGGTGTCCGGCAGGCTCATCGAATGAATCCCCTCGGCGAAAAATTGAACTGGAAGCGATTCTCCGCCGCCGTCAGCCGACCCGCAGGGACCGGCAGCGGCGAACAGGCGGGGTCGAGCAACGCCCTTCGGGCGCGTTCATACAACGTCTGGCCACGCGGATCACCCGGCACGCCATCCGGCCCGGGCAGCACATTGCGGATCACGCCTGCGCGATCGACGATGGCGACCAGGCTGACGCGCATGTCGGCCAGGCCGAGCATTCCCGGATCGACGCGCCAGCACTCGCCGATGCGCTCGCCGATGGCGCCGCGCTCGCCGGCATTGAGCAGGTCGGTGCCAGTGGGCGCGCCGCCGCCCTGGGTGGGCCGGCCCGCCTGCGGATTAGGCCGCCCGGTGGGCGGCGCCTGCTGCGCCTGCACGGCGCGCAGCCGTTCGAGCGTGCTGAGCACGGCGTTGCTGCGCTCCTCCGGCCGGGCCACAGGCGGCGTCTGGCCAGTGCCCGGGGTCTGAGCCGGGGTGGGCGGCGGCGGCGCGGGCGGCGGGGGCAGCGGCAAGGCGGGTTCGGGTCGCGCCGGCGTGGCGGCGGGCGGCGTGGGCGTCGCGGGGCGCGGCGGTGCGGGTGTGGGCGGCGTCACGCTCGGCGCGGCCGGCGTCGGCGGAGTCGGCGTCGGCGGAGTCGGCGTCGGCGGAGTCGGGCGCGGCACAGGCGGCGCGGGGGGCGGCGGCGGCGGCAGCGTTCCGTCCGGCACCACGGGCACAGGCGGCGTGGTCGGGCGCGCTGGAGTCGGCGCCACCGGAGGCGGTGCCGCG
>JBBSCP010000468.1:0-2956 GCA_038250135.1 Acetobacterales bacterium
GCCGGCAGCCGCGCCATGGCGTTCAGCATCGCGCCATTGTGTTGCAGGATCCACGAGATCTCGACCTGCCCCCAGCCGCGCCGCGCCGCCAGGTCGATGGCGTGCGCCAGCAGCCCGCCCAGCACCATCGCCCCGGCCGGCGTGCCGCGAAACGCCGGCAGCAGGCCGAGCATCGGGATTCGCGCGCTATTGGCACCGCCGAGCCGGCGCGGCGCCAGCAGCGCCCGGCCGAGGCGCAGCGCGGCGAGCGGCGTCAGCCGGCCATGGGCGGGCAAGGCGGGCTCAATGTTGGGCACGATGGAGAGCAGCCCGGCCGGCGCGCCGTCCCAATCCGCGAAGACCACCTCGCCGCGCCAGAGCAGCGGGCGGAGCAGCCCGCCCAGCGTCTCGACTTCTCGCATACCAAGCGGCACTGCGCCCCAATTGGCGGCCCAGCCAGCGTGGTAGCGCGCGCCGACCTCCCGCAGTTCGGCGGTGAAGCGGCGGCGGTCGAGGCGACGCAGCGCGAGTCGCCTCGCTTCCCGGGGTCGGGCGGCCGAAAGGGCGGCGTAGCGTGCCCGATGCCGATCGGCGGCCAGGTCGAGCGAGCAGGCCAGCACATCCTGCGCGGCGGTCAGCCCGCAGGCTTCCAGCATCGCCGGCAGCCAGGGCGGGGTGCGCGGCATGTGCAGCATCGGCGCACGGCCGAAGCCTTCCACCAGCGCGCCGACCTCGTGGTTGATGCTGAAGGAGAGCGGGCCGAGCATCCCGTCGCGCCCGGTCGCCGCAATCCAGCGCCGCGTTGCGTCCAGCAGCCCGGCCAGCACGGCCTGGTCCTCGACGCAGCACAGGAAGCCGAAGGTGGCGGGCGCGGCGGGATCGTCCGGCACGCAGGCGGCGATGCGCCCCACCGCCCGCCCATCCTGCCAGGCCAGGAAGCGCGTCACGCGGTTCGTGGCGAGAAATCCGTTGCGTGCCGGGTCGAACAGCCAGGCCTGTTCCATCCGCAGCGCCACCGACCAGCCGAGCGGGCCGAGCCGCGCCGGCAGGGCCAGGAAGGCGGCGACCTCGGCCGGGGTGGCGACAGGGTGAACGACGGGCGGTGTCACGCCTTCTAGTCGGCCACCGCCACGCTGTCGGTCGCGGCCATCAGGGCGGCCACGGCGTCGCGGATATCCTGCTCGGTGTGCTCGGCGGAGATGAAGAAACGCAGCCGCGCGGCCTTCTCCGGTACGGCAGGGAAGATGATCGGCAGGGCGTTCACGCCGCGCTCCAGCAGCGCCGCCGAGACGCGGATGGCCCGCACCGATGAGCCCAGCACGATCGGCACGATGCCCAGCCCGGCCGAGTCCCCCGTGTCGAACCCCTTTGAGCGGCAAAGATCGCGAAACAGCGTCGCATTGGCCTGGAGCTTGGCCACGCGCCAGGGCTCGGCCGCCAGGAGGTCCATCGCCGCAGCGGCGGAGGCGGCAAGCGGTGGCGCAAGGCCTACCGAATAGACGAAGCCCGGCGCGGTGTGGCGCAGCCAGTCGATCAGGTCGCCGCGCGCCGCGATGTAGCCGCCACAGGCGCACAGCGTCTTCGACAGCGTCCCCATCCAGATATCGACTTCCGCCGGGTCCACGCCCTGCGGCTCGAAGGCGCCCTTGCCGGTGGCGCCGACCACGCCCAGCCCATGCGCGTCATCGACCATCAGCCAGGCATCGTAGTGCCTGGCGAGGCGCACGAAGCCCGCGAGGTCGGGTACGTCGCCATCCATCGAGTAGTGGCCTTCGATCAGCAGCAGCGCCCGCGCCGCGCCGCGCCGCGCGGCCGCAAGTTCCTTCTCCGCCGCGCGCAGGTCGTTATGCGCGAAGCCGACTCGCCGCGCGCCCGAGAGCTTCGCGCCCTCGACGCATGAATTATGGATCGCGGCGTCGTGCACGATGACGTCGCGCGGGCCCATCAGGTGGCCGATGACGGTCACGTTGGTGGCATGGCCGCTGACGAAGGCCAGCGCAGCCTGCGTGCCATAATGCACGGCGATCCGGCGTTCCAGCTCGCCATGGATCGGCCGCTCACCGGAAACGAGACGTGAGGCAGAGGCCGAGATGCCGTGCACCGCCATCGCCTCGGCCGCCGCCTTGTGCAGACGGGGGTCGCCGTTCAGGCCGAGATAGTCGTAGGAGCCGAAGTTGATGACCTCGCGATTGCCGATCAGGCTGTGCCCGCCGGCGCGGCCCTGATGGGCGCGGAAGAAGGGGCTGTCGATGCCCAGACTGTCCAGCGCATCGCGCACCAGCCCCCAGTCACGCAAATTCTGGATGCCGGAGAAACCGCGAGGATCGGCGGTGGCCTCAGCCTCCTGGCCCTCGCGCCGGCGCGACAGGCGCTGCACCAGGGCAAGGCGTGCCGTGGCGGTCAGTCCGAATCCCTGGCCTCTGCTCATGCGTCTCCGTCCGTACTGATTACCGCTGGGCTGTAGCGCAGGATCGGGTAGCGCGCCCATAGGGCGGCTGCACCCGCGCCGGACCAACCTATTCCGCGGCCTGGATGGCCGAGGTCGGCTCGAACCCCTCGACGAGGGAGGACATGGTGGCCTCGGCGGCCTTGGGCAGCAGCGCCACCGCCGCGATCTGACGGGCGAGGGCAGCGACCGTCAACTCCTCCGTCAGCGCCGCCATGGGCACTTGCAGGCCAAGCCGCAGTTCCAGCCCGCCGCGCAGCTCCACCGCGCCAAGGCTGTCGAGGCCGAGGCCCACCACCGCCTGGTCCGGCCCGATGGCGGCGGCGGGCAGGCGCAGCACGCGGCCAATCTCCTCCGCCACCACGGTCAGGATCAGCGCCTCGGCCTCGGCGCGGGGCAGGGTCGGCAGCAAGGCGCGGAGCTCGCCGGAATCAGCCGCCGCGGGTGCTGCGCCGGCCAGCGCGGCCAGCATCGGCTCGGCCAACATCGGCAAGTTGATCCGCGCCTCGCCGGGGGCGATGCGCAGCAACA
>JBBSCP010000469.1:0-2937 GCA_038250135.1 Acetobacterales bacterium
AGCACATCGCCATCTATGTGAGCCTGTTCGCGCTCGGCCATTCGACCACGATGCTGGCCGGCGTCTATTTCGGAATCGGGATCAACAGCTACCTGATCGATGCCATCATCGGGCTGTCGATCGTCTACAAGGCGTTGGACAATCTGGGCGCCTACCAGCGCTGGCTCGGCTACCAGCCCAACACCAAGCTGGCGACGCTGATCTTCGGCTTCTGCCACGGCTTCGGCCTGTCCTCGAAGATCCTTGACTACAACATTTCGCCCGATGGGCTGCTGCCGAACCTGCTGGCGTTCAACGTCGGCGTCGAGGTCGGACAGTTGCTGGCGCTCGGCGCCATTCTCATCGCCATGGGCTTCTGGCGCCGCAGCCCGAGCTTCCTGCGCCACGCCTACACCACCAACGTCGTCATGATGGCCGCCGGATTTTTGCTGATCGGGTATCAGCTCACCGGCTGGTTCGTCTCGTGAGGAATCCCTGACATGTACAACACCGATCTTCCGACCCGCGCCGAACTGCCTTCCTCGAAGCAGTTGCTGCGCTCCACCGCCGTCGCGGCCGTTGCTGCCATCGCCATTCTGGTGACGGTGGTGCTGCCCGCCGAATACGGCATCGATCCGACCGGCATCGGCCGGCCGCTTGGCCTGACCGAGATGGGCGAGTTGAAGATGCAGTTGGCAGCCGAGGCCGAGGCCGACCGCGCGCCACCCGCCGCAACGCCAAGCCCGCGTTCCAGCCTGCCCGGAGCAATCTTCGCGGGGCTGTTCATCCGCTCAGCCGCTGCGCAGACGGCGCCACCCGCCACGGCTCCGCGGACCGACGAGACTACCATCACGCTCCGGCCGAACCAGGGCCTGGAAGTGAAGCTCGATATGCGCCGCGGCGCGCGGGCCAGCTACGGCTGGACCGCCACCGGGCCGGTCAATTTCGACCTGCACGGCGAGCCGCCCAATCCCGGGCGGAACGCCGCGCACAGCTATCGGAACGGCCGCGGTTCTTCTGGCGAACAAGGCGAGTTCACCGCCATCTTCGATGGAACCCATGGCTGGTTCTGGCGCAACCGCTCCGGCCGCGATGTCAGCGTCACGCTGCGCACGACGGGCGATTACGCGCGCGTCATCCGCCCCTGAAGGTGGCCCGCCGCCGGCTTCGGCCGGCGGGGATCGCCACGGAGCTTGAAGCGCCATGTTCAGCCCGCTTGCCAACCTGACCTACCGCCACCTGTTCGCGGCGCAGGTGCTCTCCCTGCTTGGCACTGGTCTGGCGACCGTGGCGCTCGGGTTGCTGGCCTTTGACCTCGCGGGCGCCGATGCGGGGGCGGTGCTGGGAACGGCCTTCGCCATCAAGATGGTGGCCTATGTCGGCATCGCGCCGGTCGCCGGCGCCTTCGTGCATCTGGTACCGCGCCGGGCGCTTCTGGTGGCGCTCGACGTGACGCGCGCGGCGGTCGCCATGACGCTGCCTTTCATCACCGAGATTTGGCAGGTCTATGTGCTGATCTTCGTGCTGCAATCCGGCTCGGCCGCCTTCACGCCAACCTTCCAGGCGACCATCCCCGATATCCTCCCGGAGGAGGCGGAGTACACCAAGGCGCTGTCCCTCTCGCGCCTGGCCTACGATCTGGAGGCGCTGGCGAGCCCCGCGATCGCCGCCGCCCTGCTCGGGTTGGTCGGCTTTCATTGGCTGTTCGCCGGCAATGCGCTGGGCTTCCTCGCCTCCGCCGCTCTGGTGCTGACCGTGGCGCTGCCCTCGCCCAAGCCGCCGGCGACGCAGGAGGGCGCCTGGGGCCGCATTACGCGCGGCAGCCGCATCTACCTGGCCACGCCGCGGCTACGCGGGCTGCTGGCGATGAACGTCACGGTCGCGATGGCTGGCGCGATGGTAATTGTGAACTCTGTGGTGCTGGTGCGCGCGGGCTTCGGCCTGGGCGCGGCGGAATTGGGCTGGACGCTGGCGGCCTACGGCGCTGGGTCGATGGTCGCTGCCCTCGCGGTCCCACGGGTGCTCGACGGCGCGCTGACCGACCGGACCGTCATGATGGCGGGAGCCGGCCTGCTGGTGGCGGGCCTGCTGCTCGGGCCGCTGGTGCCGAGCTGGTCGATGCTTCTTCCTGTATGGATGCTGCTGGGCCTCGGCAACGGCCTGGTGCTGACGCCGAGCGGACGGCTGCTGCGGCGCTCGGCCCATGCTGGCGACCGGCCTGCGCTGTTTGCCGCGCAGTTCGCGCTTAGTCATGCCTGCTGGCTGGTCGCCTATCCGGTGGCGGGGCGGTTCGGCGCCGCGGCCGGGATGGATGCCACCTTTTTGGTGCTCGCGGCGCTCGGGGCTATGGGGATGATTGCGGCGCTGGTGCTTTGGCCGAGAGATGATGCAGAGGAGGTCGAGCACATCCACGATCGGCTGCCGGCCACGCATGCGCATCTGGGTGATGCGCGCCCGGATCCGACAGGTGCGCTACGCCACAGCCATGCCTTCGTGATCGATGATCTTCACCAGCGCTGGCCCCGCTAATCTCCGGCTGGAAGGCACCGCATCGTGGTGAGAACAACGGAAGGATAGCGACGGTTCTCACGCCACCCGTCGCTTCGCCACCCACACCGACAGCGTCGCGGCCGCCAGATCGAACGTCGCCGCCGAGATGTTCCGCGCCATCACGCGCACCGTGTTGTTCGACCACACTGCCGCATTGAGCTCGATGAACCGCGTCGAGGACACCAGCGATGCCTGTGCCATGTCGCCCGCCCGTGCCCCGCTCACCGTGACGTCGATCAGCGAGGTCGCCCCCGGCGCCAGGCTCGGCAGATCCCAGGACACCTCCGCCGCGAATTCCCGCTGCCCCGACTGCGGCAATAGCGGCGTGCCGTTCAGCACCGCGGGCGCCGCCTCCGGCAGCCCATAAAGCCGCAGCGATTGCAGGTCGATCGGCCCGTCAAAGCCGAT
>JBBSCP010000470.1:0-2911 GCA_038250135.1 Acetobacterales bacterium
AGCCTGGGCGCGATATTCCGATTCGGCTGATCTGCGCGCATCTCGGCAGCGAGAGCCAGGCGAGCCTCTCAGCCGCCTGGGGCGGCGCGGCTGTCTATGACTGGTACGGCGTCGGCGACACCGGCCTCATCGGCGGTGAGGGGCCAGACCGCAGCGGCATGCATGTGATGGAGGATGCACATGCGCTCGAGATCACGGACCCTGATACGGGCCTGCCCGTACCCGAAGGCCATCTCGGCGACATGGTATGCACCTGCTTGTTCAAGGACGATGTCTTCCCGATCATCCGCTTCAACACCCATGACGTGACCGAGGAGATGCCCGGCGCCAATCCGCTTGGCATTCCGTTCCGCCGAATCCGCGGCTTCCTCGGCCGCAGCGACAACATGGTGAAGCTTCGCGGCATCAACCTGTTTCCTACCGGCATCGGTGCGTTGCTTATCGAAGTGTGCGACTCGGCGACCGGCGAGTTCATCTGCCGCGTTCATCGCGAAGGGTCGCGGGACGCGATGACAGTTCACCTCGAACAACGTGGCGGCGCCGATCAGGCGCTTCGCCTTCGCCTCGAATTCGCGCTGCGCACGCGCCTCGGCGTCGAAATTACCGTGGCGCTAGAGGCACCGGGCGCGCTGGCCGCGCTGACGCAGGTGGAGAGCCGGCAGAAGCCGATCCGCCTGCTCGATGAGCGCAAGGCATGAAGGACGACATCGCCGCACGGCTCGCGAAGATTGCGCGCGAGGATGGCACGATCGGTGCCTTCTGGGCGTTGGATCCGCAGGCGGCGTCACGCATCGTCGTAGAGGGAAAGTTGAGTGGCGTTTCGCTGGGCGTGAAAGACAACGTGGACGTGGCGGGGCTGCCAACGACGGCCGGCATCGCGGCCTTCCGCCATCGGATCGCGAGCAGCGATGCGCCGGCGGTTGCGGGCCTCAAGCGAGCGGGCGCTGTGGTGCTCGGCAAGCTTGCGATGCACGAGGGTGCGCTGGGCGCCACCACCGATACGCCAGGCTTCGGCCGCTGCATGAATCCGTTGCGCGCCGGCTATACGCCGGGAGGGTCCTCCGGTGGGTCGGGCGCGGCGGTCGCGGCTGGCTTCACGACACTCGCCATCGGCACCGACACGATGGGCAGCGTGCGCATTCCCGCCGCCTATTGCGGCGTGGTCGGCCTGAAGCCGACATCGGGGCTTGTCTCGCGCCGCGGCGTGATGCCGCTTTCGCCGAGCCTCGATCATGTCGGCATGCTTGCCGCCTCGCCACGCCTCGCCGCGATGGGGCTGGAGGCGATGATCGGCGAGGATACTGCGGACCCCGCCAGCCGTCCCGCGCCTGCGGGCTGGCACGCCGTGCCACCGGCGCAACTGAACCCGTCCGCGCTACGCCTCGGCCTTCCGCAACCCGTGCTCGATGCGCTGA
The DNA here is from genome assembly GCA_038250135.1 of Acetobacterales bacterium. Lineage (GTDB taxonomy): Bacteria > Pseudomonadota > Alphaproteobacteria > Acetobacterales > Acetobacteraceae > Falsiroseomonas. Next base: position 1,416 of record JBBSCP010000470.1, read on the forward strand.
TGGACGACGCCATCCGCGTGGCCTGGGACGGCGCCATTGCGCATGCACGGGACCTCGGATGGCAGGTGGGGCCGATCAGCGTCGTCGGTTGGGAACCCAGCGCCGCGCGGCGCGCTGGGCTGCTGCTGATCGAGGCCGAGGCTGCCGCGCTCCATGCCGAGTTGATCGATGACCCGCAGGCCGCCACGCCGGACTTCCGCTCAGCCCTCGCGTATGGCCGTGACGCCGGCACCACACGCCTGATGCGCGCGATGTTTCGAATCGCCGAAGTGCGCGGTGCGGTCCTTCGCGCCCTAGATACCTGCGATGTGTTGTTGCTGCCGACAGCGCCACAACGCGCCTTCCTTCATGGCACTAAGGTGCCCCCCGACCAAGCGGATTTCTGTGCGCCGGCCAACATGGCTGGCCTGCCCGCCATCGCCTTTCCCTGGCCGGCGGCGGATGGCGGCTTGCCCTGCTCCATCCAGCTCATCGGGCGCCCTTATGCGGAGGCGCAGCTGGTTGCGCTGGCAGAGGCGCTCAGCGCGCCGTGAAGCACGGCAGGCGCTTCCCGAGGCAGGAGCAATAGCCCTCCGCGAATTCAGCACTGGCGAAATGATCCTCGAACAGCGCAAGAGAGTCCGCCGTTTAGCGTGCCTGTCCGGCCTCGGTCGTGGCCAGCATGGCCTTCACATGGCGCAGTGTTGGCTGCGCCGCAGCAGCTACCGCACTTTCAGCTCACATGAATCAATGTGGGTGGATTTCGTGGCGTAGGCTCAACGGTTTTTAGAGCACAAAATCGATTCGAGAGGATCCATCGTGCTCTAGCGCCGTGCCATAGGCGTAACTTGCCGCTTCGAAGTCGGCGGCCGGCCAGAGGCGTTCGATCAGGCCAAGCCGCAGCGCTTTCGCAGCCTCGATCGCCAGCACGCTCAACAGCATCTCGCGTGCCGGCCCTGCGCCGATCGCGCGGATCAGGCGAAGCGTATCGGCGTGGCTGTAAATCAGGCCAAAGCGCAGAGGGGTTACAGTAAAGCGCGCATCTTCGCCCGACAGCCGGCGATCGCAGGCCAGCGCGATGGCAACCCCCACCGCCGACGCAGGCGCCGCGGATCACCTCTACCTGCGGCTTCGGAAAGGCCGCCACGGCCTCCACGGCCGCGCAGATCGCGTCGTTGCTCGCAGCACTCGCCTCAGCCGTGGCGTAGGCTCCCGCGAGCTCCGTGGTATCGGCGCCACCGCAGAAATGCCCGCCAACTCCCTCGATGCGCAGTACAGCCAGGGAATCGTCCGCAGCGCCCTCCGCGAGCAGGAGGCGGAGTCCTGCGGTCGCAGTCAGAGCATAGTGCGGCGCGTCGATTTGTCCGTACAAATTCCTTGTCGAGCCCGCCGGCCCGTGCTTGGCTTGAGCACCGGGTACGGCCGGACCGAGGAGAGACGGGCATGCAGCGACGCGATGTGATGCGGATGGCGGGTGGTCTTGCCCTGGCGGGCGCCGCCGTCGAGGTGGCCCAGGC
>JBBSCP010000471.1:0-2884 GCA_038250135.1 Acetobacterales bacterium
CGATCATGCTGATGATCCAGGAACAACTGCGCGCGGTTGGCATCACCCTCGCCATGCGGATCATCGACCACGCCACCATGCACGCCGAGAACCGCCGCGACCGCAATTCGATGACGCTCTATTCCTCGAGCTACCCGCCGGTTCCGACGCAGCCCTTCCTGCAGCAGCTTCTGTCCCGCGCGGCGGTGAAGCCCGATGGTACGGGGGGCGAGAACTACAGCCATTACGGGGTCGCGATCCCCGGCCTCGACGATCTCATCGAACGCGCGCAGGACGAGCCGGATTTCCAGAAGCGCATCGCGCTGATCCAGGTCATCGAACGCCAGGTGCTGCGCGACCTGCCGTTGCTCGGCATCGTCACCTTGTCCTACGTCATCGCGCGCAATCCGCGCATCGATTTGGGCTTTCCCGTGCAGTCCGGCTACGCCTACTGGCCGCTGAGCCGCGCGCGGCGGGTCTGAGGGCCGCATCGCCGTGCTGAGGATGATCGGGGCACGTCTGGTGGATGCGGTGCCGACCGTCGTGCTGGTGCTGACGCTGGTCTTCGTCTCCTTGCGCCTGCTGCCGGGCGATCCTGCGCTGGTTGTCCTCGGCGACTATGCCACGCAGGAACAGCTTGCGCTGTTTCGCGCCCAGATGGGGCTGGACCAGCCGCTGGTCTGGCAGTGGCTCGGCTTCCTGCGGGACATGCTGACGCTCGATTTCGGCGCCTCCATGATCACGAGCCAGCCTGTGATCGAACTGATCGGCGAGAATCTGCCCTTCACCATCGAACTGACGCTGGTCGCCACGGGTATCGGCCTGATCGTCGGGATTCCGATGGGTGTCATGGCCGCCGTCAACCGCGGCCGCTGGCCCGACAGCGGCGTGCGTGTGTTCTCCCTCATCGGATATGCGATCCCGGACTTCTACCTCGGCGCCCTGCTGCTGATCGTCTTCGCGCTCAACCTCGGCTGGTTTCCGATCAACGGCGGCGGGGGGGAATTCTGGGACCGAATGTATCATGTGTTCCTGCCCGCGCTGACGCTGGCCATGGTCAAAACCGCGTTCATCGGCCGCCTGACGCGAACCTCCCTGCTTGAGACGCTGGGCAAGGACTACGTGCGCACGGCGCGCGCCAAGGGCGGGCGGGAGCCGCGGGTGATCTACCGCCACGCGCTGCGCAACGCGCTGCTGCCGGTCACCACCGGGCTCGGCTTGAGCCTGCTCGCGACACTCTCGGGCTCGGTCGCCATCGAACTGATCTTCAACCGGCCCGGCATCGGGGAGGTGCTGATCAGCGCCATCGCCAAGCGCGACTATCCCGTCATCCAGGGCGGCGTGGTGGTCTTCGCCTTCTTCGTCGTCGCGATAAACCTGTTGGTGGATCTGGCCTATATCGTCATCGACCCGCGCCTGCGGGCCCGGGCATGAGCGACGCCACGCAGGAGTTCGCGCCGGAGGAACCGCGCCTCGCGGTGCTGCGCCGGCTGTTCTCGCGTGAGCGGCCCGCCACGATCATCGCGGCCGCCATCGTGCTGGTGTTCATCGCCATCGCCCTGCTCGCGCCGGTGATCGCACCCTACGACCCGCTGGCGCAGAACTACCTGCGCATCAACACCTATCCCTCCGCAGAGCATTGGCTCGGCACCGACCAGTTTGGGCGCGATGTATTGTCGCGCCTGCTGCATGGCGCACGCACCTCGCTCATCTTCGGGCTGCTGTCGCCGGCCATCGCCGCTGTCGTCGGCACCACGCTGGGCGTGGCCGCGGGGTATTTCGGCGGGCTGGTGGACCGGATCGTGAGCCGGCTGATCGATCTGCTGCTGGCCTTTCCGGAGTTGCTGCTGGCGATCATGGTCGCGGCCGTGCTGGGCGGCGGCTTCTGGAACGTGGTGATGGTGATCGCGGTCGCCTTCGTGCCGGGCTTTGCCCGCGTCGCGCGCTCCTCCACCCTCGCCGTGCGGCAGGAGCCCTATATCGAGGCCGCCATCGCGGTGGGGCTGCGCGCACCGAAGATCATCCTGCGCCATGTGCTGCCCAACATCGCGGCCGCAGTGATCGTCCTGGCCACGCTGTGGGTCGCCTCCGCCATCCGGCTTGAGGCGTCGCTGAGCTTCCTGGGCCTCGGCACCCAGGCGCCAGCGCCAAGCTGGGGCAACATCATCCGTGACGGGCTCGGCAACATCTTCGGCTCGCCCTGGCCGATCATCGGCGCGGGCTTCGCCATCACGGTGGTGGTGCTGGCCTTCAACGTGCTGGGCGACGCATTGCGCGACCTGCTCGACCCGGAAATCCGGTGATGCAGGCGCCGCTGCTCCGCATCCACGACCTGAGCGTCGCCTTCGGCCCGCCGGACCGCCCGGTTCTCGCGGTGGATGGGGTCGGCTTCGAGGTCGCTGTCGGCGGCACGGTCGGGTTGGTCGGGGAATCAGGCTCGGGAAAGTCGGTGACAGCACTTTCCATCCTGCGGTTGGTGGGCGCGCCGGGCCGCATCCTGGGCGGCGAGATTCTGTTCGAGGGAACCGACCTGCTCACACTGCCCGCGGCCCAGATGCCGGAGATCCGGGGCCGGGACATCGCCATGATCTTCCAGGAGCCGATGAGTTCCCTGAACCCGCTGATGACGATCGGCGACCAGGTGGAGGAAGCGATCCTGCTGCACCAGCCCTTGGGCCGGGTGGCACGGCGCGCGCGGGCGGCGGAGCTTCTCGGGCTGGTCGGCATCCCCGATCCGGCCGGGCGGCTCGGCGCCTATCCGCACCAATTCTCCGGCGGCATGCGCCAGCGGGTGATGATCGCCATGGCGCTCGCCTGCACGCCGAAGCTGCTGATCGCGGACGAGCCGACCACGGCGCTCGACGTCACGATCCAGGCGCAGGTGCTGGCGCTGATGGCACGCATC
>JBBSCP010000472.1:0-2884 GCA_038250135.1 Acetobacterales bacterium
GCCGGAGTTGCCGACGCTGGCGCAGGCCGGGGTGGCGGGGGTGGAGGCGGATGCCTGGCTCGCGCTGTTCGCACCCAGCGGCACGCCGGCACCGGCGCTCGCGCGGTTGCGCCAGCTTGCGGCCGAGGCCGGGCGTCGGCCAGTGGTGGTGGCGGAGGCCACGCGGCTCGGCATGGCGCCGAATGTCCGGGAGGGTGCGGCCTTCGTGCCCTTCCTCGCCGAGGACGTGACGCGCTGGGCGGAGGTCATCCGCACCGCGAATGTGCGCACCGAATGAGGCGCAGTTGCGGGAGGGCGTCCGCCCCCCCGCATTTTAGCCTCAGGCCGTCTGGCCGGTGCTCAGGCCACCCTTGGCCATCAGGCTCTCGACCACGCTCCAATCGACGAGCTTGTCGAGGAAGTTCTGCAGGTAGTTGGGGCGGACGTTGCGGAAATCGAGGTAGTAGGCGTGTTCCCACACGTCGCAGCCGAGGATCGGCGTGCCCTCGCCCGTGGCGACGGGGTTCGAGCCGTTCGGCGTCTTGGTCACGGCGAGCTTGCCGTCCGCCTTGACGATCAGCCAGGCCCAGCCCGAGCCGAACTGCGTGGCGCCGGCCTGCTTGAAGGCCTCCTTGAAGGCGGCGAGGCCGCCGAGGTCGCTGTCGATCTTCGCGGCGAGTGCGGCGGGCAGCTTGTCGCCACCACCGCTGGGCGACATCACCTGCCAGAACAGCGCATGGTTCCAGTGCTGGCCTGCCTGGTTGAGCACCGGCAGGCCGTCCGCGCCCGCCTTGCCGGCTTCGGCGACGATGGTTTCGAGCGACTTGCCGGCCAGGCCCTTGGCCTCGATCATGCCGTTCAGCGCCGTGACGTAGGCGTTGTGGTGCTTGCCGTGATGGAGTTCCAGCGTTTCCTGGCACATCCCCTGCGCGGCGAGGGCGCTGGTGGCGTAGGGCAGGGCGGGCAGGGTGAAGGGCATGAGGGTCTCTCCAATTGGGCTCGAGCGGGGGGCTCGGATTGGCCGCGACTGACCTAGGCGGCAGGGCAGGCATCGTCAACCGAGCTTGCGCCCAACGCGCGACAGCTTCATCTGGCTGCGATGGCGATGGACGATCTCACCGATTTCGTGCGCCGGCACGATCCCGACCGTTTTTTCTGCGCCCTATTCGCCCCGGCGGCGGCGCGACCTGCCCTGTTCGCGCTGATCGCCCTCAACCATGAACTCGCCCGGGCGCGAGAGGCGGCGAGCCATCCCATCGCCGCGCTGATCCGCCTGCAATGGTGGCGCGATGCCATCGAGGAAGCCGCGGCGGGGCAGCCCGCGCGCCGGCATGAGGTGGCCGGGCCGCTGCACGTTGCCATCACCGCCGGGGCGCTGGCGCCGCGCGACCTGCTCGGCCTGGTCGATACGCGGGAAATCGAGACGGAGGAGGCCGGCATTCCCACCCGCGCCAGCTTCGGCGCCTATCTGCGCGCCGGCGCGGGCGGGCTGGCGTTGGCCATGGCGGCGGTGCTGCGCGTGCCGGAAGCGGCCTGGCCTGAGCTGCAGCGTCGCGGCGCGTTCCAGGGCCTCGCCGGCGTGCTGCGCAACCTGCCGGCCCATGCCGCGCAGGGCCGCTGCCTGCTGCCGCGCGATGCGCTGGCCGAGGCCGGGCTCTCGGCCGAGGCGGTGATCGACACCCCCGCGCTCGCCGCGCCGCTCTGCCGCGCCCTGGCGGCGGAGGGCGCACAGACGTTGGAAAGCGGCACGGCGCTGCCGCGATCGGCGCTGCCCTTGGCGCTCGGCTTCCGGCTTGCGCGGCGCGACCTGCGGCGAATCGCGGCCGGCCGGCCCGTGCCGAGCCCGCGCGGCCTCGCCGACAAGGCCGTGCTGGCCTGGGCAGGCCTTCGGGGTCGCGCGTGAACGCGCCGCCCTGCGCGTGGCGCCTTGTCCTGTCGGCGCCGGTCGCCGCATCGGCGCTGCTGGCCGGGTTCCACGGTCTACCGGTATTGCTGCCGGTCTTTGATCTGCGCCCCGTGCTCTGCATCTGGTTGGCGGTGGCGCTGCTGCTTGCCTGGCTGCTGGCGCCGTGGGGCGGGCGCGCCACGCTCGCCGAGCTGCTGACACCCGATGCGGCGCGCTCGGCCCGGGCAGGCCTGCTGGTGGTCGTGCTGGGGGCGGCTCTGGCCGGGGCCGTCGCGCTGCTTGTGTTTGGTTTCGGCGAGGCGCTGGATTTGGATGAAGCGCCTTGGCAGCGCGCGAGCGTGCGCGACCTGGCGGGCGGCTTCGCCCTGGCGCTGGGTTTAGCGGCCTTCCATGGTCTGTACATCCTGGGCTGGGCGCTGGGGCAGCAGCTGCGGCTGCGGCGTCTCACCCGGGGATGTTTTGTCGCCGGCGGCCTTTCGGTGGCCTATCCGACGCTCAGCTTCACGGCCGCGGGCCTGCCGGAGTTCGGACTCGGTACTGGATTTCTGTTCTTCGCCCCCATCAGCCTGCTGATGATGGTGCCCGTGCTGCTGGGCGGCCGCGTCTGGACCGTTATTCTGGGCGCTGCCGCCGTCGCGATGCTGCCGCTGATCGTGCTCGGCCTGCCCGGCGGTGCCGCGCCGTAGGGCGCCGGACCCTCGGCGTGACGCCAAGCTCAAGCCACCAGGGAATTGCCTCGATGATCGACGCCGTGCTCCACCAGACCGCCGATGCCGACCGGTATTTCCCGATGCTGTCGGCAACCCTGCCAGCCAACCGCGCCTTCTGCCGGCGCCGGGGGGTCCGGCTGGAGGCCTTCATCGGGCTGCGGCGCGGCTTCCACCCCTGGCACGCCGCCTTCAACCGCCTGGGCTTCCTGCGCGACCGGCTGGCCGAGGGGTTTCGCGGCTGGGCCATCCATCTCGATGCCGATGCCTTCGTCGCCGATCTCGATTTCGA
>JBBSCP010000473.1:0-2883 GCA_038250135.1 Acetobacterales bacterium
ATCGACGGCGAGCCTCGACCCATCGCCGCCGAGCAGCTTCACCACCGCCGTGATGCGCGCCATGTCCTCGGCCAGCGCCTCGGGCAGCGGCGTGCCCGGCGCGCCGCCGATCTTCATCTTCACCGTCGCGTAGCCCATGCCGAGGTAGCGCTTCATCTCCTCGATCAGCGCGTTCACGCCCTTGCCCGGGTAGTAGTAGCCGCCGGCCGCATAGACCCAGGCCGCGTCATCCGCGACGCCGCCATTGAAGCGGTTGGCCAACAGCTTCCACAGCGGCAGGCCCTCAAGTTTCGCGCAGGCATCCCACAGCGCCATGTCGAGCACGCCGACGGCGACGCTGCGCTCTCCATGCCCGCCCGGCTTCTCGTTCTTCATCATCGCGGCCCAGGCGCCGGCGGGGTCGAGCGTGCCGTCGGGCGCGGTGATCTGCGCCTCGCTCGCCTCCAGCAGCCGCGGCACGAAACGCTCGGCCAGCAGGCCGGGCTGCGCGTAGCGGCCATTGCTGTTGAATCCGTAGCCGGTGGCGCGCCGCCCGCCTTCGCCCTCCACCGTGACGGCGACGATCGAGGCGGTCATCTTCGAGAAATCGATGTAGGCGTTGGCGATGTCACTCGCGATCGGGGCGATGTCCTGCTTGACGCTGACGATGCGCATCGGATGCTCCTTCGGCTGTCGGTCTTGTCGCGCCACCACAGGGCGCGGCACAAGGGGGGCAGAGCACGATCGATCCTGTTGGATCGATCTCGTGCTCTGCAAATTATTGAAGCTACGGCACGAAATCCGATGACACGGATTCCGTGTCATCGGATAGTGCTGCACGGAGGAACAACGATGCCCGATATCCTGCATGAACTGCGCGGCCAGGTGGCCTGGACCACGCTGAACCGCCCGCAATCGCGCAACGCCATGACGTTCGCGATGTATGAGGGCCTGGTCGAGCAGGCGGCGGCAGTCGCGGCCGACCCTCGGGTTCGTGCCTGGGTCATCACCGGCGCCGGGGGCCGCGCTTTCGCGGCCGGCACCGACATCAGCCAGTTCACCGAGTTCAAGACCGGCCAGGATGCGCTCGACTACGAGAAGCGGATCGACCGCGTGCTCTCCGCCATCGAGGATTGCCCGAAGCCCGTCATCGCCGCCGTCGCCGGCGCCTGCACGGGCGGCGGCCTGGGGATCGCGGGGGTGTGCGATCTGCGCATCGCGTCCACCAATGCGCGGTTTGGCGTGCCGGTGGCGAAGACGCTCGGCAACTGCCTCTCCATGGCGAATTACGCGCGATTTTCCGCGCTGATCGGACCGGCACGGTTGAAGGAGATTGTCTTCACCGCGCGGCTGGTGGAGGCGCCGGAAGCGCTTTCCATCGGCCTGGTCAGCGAAGTTCTCGAAACGCCAGAGGCGCTGGAGGTGCGCGCGATGGCACTGGCGGACCACATCGCCGGCCTCGCGCCGCGCACGCTGACGGCGACGAAGGTGGCGCTGAAGCGGTTGCGCCTCGCCGCCGGCGTGATCCATGGCGACGACCTGGTGACGATGTGCTTCGGCAGCGAGGATTTCCAGGAGGGTGTTTCGGCCTTCCTCGGCAAGCGCGCGCCGAACTGGACGGGCGCCTAGGGCGTGTTGAGAATCAGGGGATTCCCTCGGCTAAGCCGGTCGTGATTCAGGCTCCGAAGGGAGTTTGCGATGGATCGGTTTCTTCTGACGGACGCGCCATGGGCCGCGATCAGCTCGATTGCGGCCAAGATCGGCTGCACTGGCGTGACACTGCGTGGCTGACTACGGCAGCCCGAGCAACCGGTGTTTCGCGGTGACGTGGGCGCTCGTGCCCTCGCTCGCCACCAGCCCATGCACAGACGCGATGTTCACGATGCGCCCGAAACCGTGGCGGCGCATGGCGGGGATTGCAGCCCGCGCCGCGCAGAACGCCGCGGTGAGGTTGAGGGCGATGATCTCGTCCCAGCGATCGTCCGGAAACGCCTCTACCGGCGCGACGTGCTGGACCCCCCGCGCTGTTGACGAGGATGTCCAGGGTACCGAACTCGGCCTCGCAGGCAGTGACGAGGGCGTCGGCCGCATACGGCCCCCGCAGATCCGCGGCGACGTAGCGGGCCTGTCCCGACGCGAATCGGTCCTTCAGTTGACGCCCCTCATCGCCGCGCCCGTTGAGGATGACGCGGCAGCCCGCGGTGGCGAGCGCCTCGGCAATTCCGAGTCCGATGCCGCGGGTTGAACCAGTGACCAGGGCCAGCCGGCCTTGTAGCGGCGGGAGCCAGTCGGCTGTCAGGCGCGGGGCGGCTAAGAAGGCGCCATCCGGGGGGTTGCACTTCGAGCGTGATAGGCATGTTCGAGTCCCCGGGGTTGTGGCAGGTCGATCGAGTTCGGTCACGGAATTGCCCTGGCCGTAACTGAGGCGCTCGGGCTTGCCGCCTTGGCCAGGTCCATCGGGGCGAACAGGCGACGCGTCGCCAGGGGCAGCCCGAGCAGCAGCGCCGCATAGCCTGGCGCCGCAGCGATCTCCTCTCGCATCCCGCGCATGGCACCCACCGCGACCGCGATCATCGACGAGATGCACCAGCATCACGGCGCTGATCGGCGCAAAGGCGAACCCGGCGATGGAAGCGATCGCGGCCGCCAGGAAGATGGCGAGCAGCGGCAGCAGCAGGGAGAGTTCGGGTGCGAAACTGATCTGCACTGTGCCGCGGCTCGGCTACATTCTCGACGTGGACCCGGCAGCCAGGTTGGAGAACGAGCTGGTGGCCGAGGCGGGGCGTCTCGTGGAACGGGTGCTCGAGGGCAGCGTGCAGGCCGACGGTTCCCGCGTGGACGTCACGGCGCAGCTCATCGATGCCGGAAGCGGCTCACATGTCTGGGCCAGCCGTTACACACGCG
>JBBSCP010000474.1:0-2883 GCA_038250135.1 Acetobacterales bacterium
CCGGGGGCCAGATATTCGGGCATGCGCCAACCTCCTCAGACGAGTTCGATATCCCAGCGGCGCTGCTGCCCGCCGAGAATTTCCAGGGTAGGATCCACGCCGCCCACCGGGCTGCGCAACGTGCCGTCCACGGCGCGCAGCCCGAAGCTGCGGCGCTCGAAGGGTGAGCCGACCGCATCGGCATCGATGGTATCGAGTTCGGCTGGCAAGCCGGCGAGCGGATCCGCGACGAGTGCCGCCGCCAGGGGCGCCCGCGGCGCATGCACGGTGAGCACGCGCTGCACCAAAAAAGGGGCAGCGCCGCCCATCGCATCGGGACGCTCACCGGGCAGGAGAAGCAGGTAGGAGCCGTCATCCGCGCTCCAGGTGATATGGGTGCGCAGCGCGCCGCCGAGCAGCGTGGTCAGTGCCAGGCGCGCCAGCCGCACCGGGCGCCCGCCTTCACGCACGACGCCATGCACGGCGCTGATGCCGGGCATCAGTGGATTGCCGGGCGCGGGGCGCAGCGCGACCTCCCGGATCAGCGGGCGCGGCGCCATGTTCGGCTCCGCGACGCCGCGTTCCAGGCTGCGCTTCACCGCGCTGCGATCGGGCACGATGGCGCTGTAGGCTGCCGGAAGCCAGCGACGTTGCGGGTCCATTACGAGCAACCGGCACGGCCCGAGCGGCAGCGCCAGGAAGCCGTAGAGACCGGTATTGTGATGCCACCCCGGCTTCTCGCGGAAGCCCACGGCCTTGACCTGCAGGCCCTCGATCGGCGGCAATTCGGCGGCGCGGCCTTCCGCCGTGTAGCGCAGCGCACGCAGCGCCAGCAGGCCGACCGCCACGATGCGGTCGGGCGCATGGGCGTTGGCGAAGGCGAGGGAGGTGCTCATCGCGTTGCCATCATGGCGACAGCGCCGGCACACCGATCAGCGTGCGGGCCTCCACCATCGGCGCGTCGGAGCGCTCGACGGGCGCGAGGCGCACGGTGCGCACGAGATAAGGCACGGAGAGTTGCGGGGGGCCCTCGAAGCCGTCCCACAGGCGCAGGAAATCTTCTGTCTCCATCGAATCAACCGCGATCTGCAGCCCCACACCCTGTTCCCACGCATAGGCCGACGAGAGCAGCGGGCCGGCAAGTACGGACTGCGCGTCCAGGATCTGCATACAGCGGGCGAGCATCACCTGCTCGCCCTCCGCGGAATTGCGGCCCCAGATGATCAGCATGTAGTGGAGTTCGACGCCAAGCGAGGTGCGTGCCGGCGCCGTGGGCGCTAGGCGCGGCAGGTCGATGTGCCGCCGCGTGCGATCGACGCCCACGCGATAGAGCATGATGCCGATACGATTCTGCAGGTTGGGCCGAACGTCACGTGTGGACAGTGCGGACACAGTGAAGCCATCGAGGCCGCCGGTCTCGCCCAAACGCAGCGCAAGCAAACGCACCAGCGTATCGCTGGTGCCGGCAATTGACATGCCGATCCCCCGGAGTTTTTTGTCGGATCAAGCTGCGCAGTCAGTTGGAGAGTTCGCATACCACACAACGTAGCAACGTTTTTCTCTCTAGTGAAATGCTACGGGGCAAATGGCCGCACGCGCAACCGAAATCGGCTCGCGGAAACGTGAGACAGCCGCTGCCGAGAGCCCCGCGAGAGAACCACACGGCGTGCTCGATGCGCTCGACTTGGCCAGGGCCGCAGCCGGAGTGCCGAGGGGTTCGCCTGTATCGCTACCTCGCGCTGGCGGCATTTGCGCTCCAGCTCGATTTTCGTCAGCCGCTGCATCGTGGCGGCCGAAGTGGTCAGCGGAAGCTCCATTGCGCGGTAAATCGCCTCGGCTTGGCGTCGGCCATGGCGGTGGTGCTTCGGTGTGATCGTTGAACGCGCGCCGGTCGTCGCGCAGCCCACCTGAAGCGTTGGGACCCTATAGGGCGAGCGTGGGCAGATCCGACCGCAGCGCTGCCAGCAAAAAATCAAGGACCGCCCTGACTTCGGCATCTGCGCGCGTCCCGGCGCATATAGCGCGTTGACGTCGCGCGGCGGCGGCTGCCAGGCCGGCAGCACCGGCACCAGTAGACCACGCGCGAGATACTTCGCAGCCATCGTCTGCGACACCACCGCGATACCGACGCCGGCCAGCGCCGCCTGGATCAGCACCTCCGGCTCGTTCGAACGCAGCACCGGCGCGACGGCCACGCTGCGCCGCCAGTAGTTCCCTTCCAGCGTGGCGAGGCAGCCGGCCATCTCGATAAAGCGCCGGGGATCTGGATGATCTCCGGCGCTTCTAATCATTCGCAAAGCCGCGGCTGAAAGGCGTCACTCCGGCAGGGCGTAGACCGTGTAGGAGCCCCTGGCGCCGGTCTTGTTGGGGCCGACCTGGCGCATGCGCTCCCGCACCTCGACCGCGTGGCCCTTCTTCTTGAGCCCGGCGAAAAAGCCGCGGACCGTGTTCAGCACCCATCCCGTCGCCTCCGCGATCTGGGCGATGGTGGCACCCTCGGGGCGGCGCAGCATGGCCAGCACCTGCTCCTGCTTCGTCCCCTCCCGCGGCTTTCGCGGTGTGCCGGGCTCCGGCGGCGTGCGGGCGGGCTTGCCGGCGAGCAGCGTGCGGAGGGCCGCGATCGGCGCGTCCAGGGCGCCGATCAAGTCGCCCTCATGGGTCCCAAAGCGACCAGCCTGGTCGTCCCAGGCTTCGAGCACCGCCGTGGCGGTGTCGCGCAGGGTGGCGCGCGTCGTGGCGGCACGTTCGGCGAGGGCCTGGTCAAGCATGGCGATTTCCTCCGTCACCTCCAGCAGCAGCGCGTTCATCTGTTCCTGTAGGATGGTCTGCACCAGATGCGGATCGCGGCCGATCTCCGCTGCGATCTGGCCCGATACCCGCGCTGGCCAGTTCAGCACCGCATCG
>JBBSCP010000475.1:0-2870 GCA_038250135.1 Acetobacterales bacterium
CGGCACGTTCCAGGGGATGATGGCGCCGACCACGCCGAGCGGCTCGCGCACCGTCACACTCAGCACATTGGGCGCGAAGGGCACGGATTCGCCCTTCAACTCGCTGCCCAGGCCACCGAAGAATTCGAATACGTCGGCCACGACATTGGCCTCGACGCGGCTTTCGGTGCGCAGCGCCTTGCCGGTCTCCAGCGCGATCAAGCGGCCCAGCTCATCGACATGCGCGCGCAGCGCGGCGGCGCAGGCATGCACCATGGCGCCGCGCTTGCGGGCGGGGACCTTCGCCCACGCCTTCTGCGCCGCGGCAGCGTTGCGCACGGCGGCATCGACATCCGCCGCATCGCCCTCGGCTGCGGTGCCGATCTCGGCGCCGGTGGCCGGGTTCACCACCGGAAAGGTCTTGCCAGCGGCGCCCGCCACGTAGCGGCCGCCGATGAAATGCCGACCGGACAAGGCACGCGCGAGGGCGAAACAATCGGCTGTGGGCGCTTCGGGAGTGGGGTGGGGCGTGTCGAGCATGGGTTTCCTCCGGCCGGATCGGGGCCCTATAAGGCCGCGGACAATGCGTCGGGGCCGGGTTCGCGGCAAGTCACCGATGCCGGCCAGAGGATCGATCGACCTATGGAAAAGACGCCGAGCGGGCCTCTCAAGGGGCTTCGGGTGCTCGACCTGACCCGCGTCCTCGCGGGCCCGACCTGTACCCAAATGCTGGGCGATCTCGGCGCCGAGGTGATCAAGATCGAGCGGCCGGAAGCGGGCGACGACACGCGCGGCTTCGCGCCGCCCTTCTGGCCGGCGACGAAGGAGAGCGCCTATTTCCTCGGCGTGAACCGCAACAAGAAGTCGCTCACTCTGGATATCGCGAAGCCCGAGGGCCAGGCGATCATCCACCAACTGCTCGAAGGCAGCGACATCCTGGTGGAGAACTTCAAGGTCGGCGCATTGGCGAAATACGGCCTCGGCTATGAGCAGATCAAGGCGAAGCATCCTGGCCTGATCTACTGCTCGATCACCGGCTTCGGCCAGACCGGCCCCTATGCGCCGCGCCCGGGCTATGATTCGCTGATCCAGGCGATGGGCGGCGTGATGTCGCTGACCGGCGAGCCCGATGGGCTGCCGCAAAAGGTCGGCGTGCCGGTGGCGGATCTGTTCGCGGGCCTTTACGGTTGTATCGGCATTCTTGCGGCGCTCCGGCATAAGGAGCGGACGGGGCAGGGCCAGCAGATCGACATCGGCATGCTGGACACGCATGTGGCGTGGCTGGCGAACCAGGGGATGAACTACCTCGCCACCGGCGAAAATCCCGAGCGGCTGGGCAATCAGCATCCGAACATCGTGCCCTACCAGGTGTTTCCGACGCAGGATGGCTACATCGTGCTGTCCGTCGGCAATGATCCGACCTTCGAGCGTTTCTGCAGGGCGACGGGGCAGGAAGCGCTGCTGGACGATACGCGCTTCGCCACCAACGCCGCGCGCGTCGCCAATCGCCAACTCGTGACCGACACGCTGACCCCGGTCATGCTGTCCCGCACCACAACGGCCTGGGTGGAGAAGCTGGAATCACTGAAGATCGGCTGCGGTCCGATCAACAAGCTGGCAGACGTCTTCGCCGATCCGCATGTGGTGGCGCGCAACTGCGTGGTCGAATTGCCACACAGCAGCGGGGAGCGCGTGAAGGTCATCGCCAACCCCGTGCGCCTTTCGGCCACACCGGCCGATTACCGCGTGGCGCCGCCGCTGCTCGGCGAGCATTCGGACGATGTGCTGCAAGGCCTGCTCGGCATGGATGAAGCCGAGATCGCCACGCTGCGCGCCAAGGGCGTGGTCTAGGTCGATGCGAGAAGGCCGCTTGCGCTATCTGCTCGGCGGCGCTTTCCACGGCTTGGCCTGGTCGGAGTGGGGGCCGGAGCAGGGCGCGCCAGTCATTTGCGTGCACGGTCTGACGCGCAACGGGCGGGATTTCGATGCGCTGGCGCAGCACCTCGCCGATGCGGGTCGGCGGGTGTTCTGCCCGGATCTGCCGGGGCGTGGGGCCTCGGGCTGGCTGCCGCACCCCGCACTCTACACGCCGCCCTCCTATGTCGTGGCACTCGCGCATCTGCTGGCGCGGATCGAGGGGCCGGTCGATTGGGTCGGGACCTCGTTGGGCGGCATCTGCGGCATGATGGTGGCGGCCGGGCCGGGGCACCCGATCCGGCGGCTGGTGCTGAACGATGTCGGCTCGCGCGTTCCGGCCGCGGCGGCGGCGCGCATCGCGACCTATGTGCGCCAATCGCTCGGCTTCGATGACCTCGCGGCGCTGGAGGCGCATCTGCGCCAGGTGCATGCGCCCTTCGGGCCGCTGAGCGACGCGGAGTGGCGCCACATGGCCGAGCACAGCCACCGCGTGCTGCCCGATGGACGGCTCGGGATGCATTACGACCCCGCCATCGCCGTGCCCTTCGAGCAGGCGGCGACAGGGCCGGTGGATCTCTCGGCCCTATGGTCGCTGGTCAACGTGCCGGTGCTGCTGCTGCGCGGCGCGCAGAGCGACATCCTCGAGGAGGAGACGGCGCGGGAAATGGCGATGCGCCCGACCGTGCAGTTGGTGACGCTGCCCGGCATCGGCCATGCGCCGGCACTGACGGATGCCACGCAGATCGGGCTCGTGGCGCGCTTCCTCGGCGCTTGACGCCCTGAAACACGCCCCGACATTTTCTGCGCTACAGGGCCTTCAACTTCTCCGCCGCGCTGATCGCGAAATAGCTCAGCACGCCATCGGCGCCGGCACGCTTGAAGCAGAGCAGGCTCTCCATCATCGCGCGATCATGGTCGAGCCAGCCATTGCGGGCGGCGGCCATGATCATCGCGTATTCGCCGCTGACCTGATA
>JBBSCP010000476.1:0-2851 GCA_038250135.1 Acetobacterales bacterium
GGCACGCGCACAGACCATCGGCCGCAACGGCTTTCCCATCACCCTTGAGAAGCAGTCCGCCAGCGGCGCGCGGGGCGTGGTCGCCAGCAACCATCCCCTCGCGAGTGCAGCCGGGGCCGAAGTGCTGCTCGCCGGCGGCAACGCGGTGGATGCCGCCATCGCCACGCTGTTCGCGCTGACGGTGGTGGAGCCGATGATGGTCGGCCTGACCGGCGGCGGCATCTGCCATCTACGTCTCGCCGAGGGCACGCACCACATCATCGATGGCCTCTCCACCGCGCCCGCCGCGGCGACGGCAGAAATGTACACGCCGGACGCCACGAAACCGGCGGAGGATCGCGAGACGCTGGGGCGGCGCAACGCCTTGTGCGCGCTCGCCGTCGCCGTGCCGGCCGCACTGCGCGCCTGGTGCGAAACGCTGGCCGCGCATGGCACCTGGCCGCTGGCCGATGTGGTGGAGCCCGCGATTCGTCTTGCGGAGCGCGGCTTCGCGGTGACGCCCTATCTGTCGGAAGCGATCGGCGATGCCGCATCGGACCTCGCGCACGATGCCGACCTCGCGGCACGTTTCCTACCCGGTGGGACGAGGCTGCGCGCCGGCGACAGGCTGATCCAGGCAGCCTATGGCGCGACGCTGCGCGAAGTGTCGAAGCACGGCGCGGGCGCGCTGCATGGTGGGGCACTCGGGACGATCTTCGCGGCCGCGCAAGCAAAGTCGGGCGGCATCATCACGCTTGCCGACCTCATCGCCTGCACACCAAAGCGCCGCGCACCGATCATCGGCCGGTACCGCGATGTCGAGGTTCTGGCGCCGCCGCCGCCAGCCTCATCCGGCGTGCATGTCGCGCAGATGCTCAACGTGCTGGAGGGCTACGACCTCGGCGCGCTCGGCTTCGGCACGGCTGACACAATCCACCTGATCGCGGAGGCGCTGAAGCTCGCCTTCGCCGATCGCGCGGTGGCGACGGCGGACCCGGATTTCGTGCAGGTACCGGTCGAGCACCTCATCAGCAAGGCGACGGCTGCGGCGCGCCGTGCGGGTTTGCGCTTGGATCGCGCGCAGGGTTGGACGGCCGATCCCACGCTCGGCGAAGGCCGTTGCACCACGCATGTCACGGTGGCGGATGCGGCCGGCAACATCGTCGCCACGACGCAAACCATCAACGCGCTGTTCGGCGCGCGCGTGGCAATTCCGGGCACCGGGCTGATCTGCAACAACTACATGCACAATTTCGATCCGCGCCCCGGCCGCGCTCTTTCCATCGCGCCGGGCAAGCGGGTGTTTACCTCGATGTCGCCGACCATCGTGACCCGCGCGGGAAAGCCCATCGTCGCGCTCGGCCTGCCCGGCGGCCTGCGAATCTTCGGCAGCGCGATGCAGGCGGTGATCAACCTGATCGACCACGGCATGAGCCTGCAACAGGCGCTGGAGGCACCACGCATCTGGACACAAGGCGCGGCGCTGGAGCTCGAACCCGCCGTGCCGGAGAGCGTCGCCGAGGAACTCATCGCGCGCGGCCATCGCGTGACGCGCGTGCGCACCATCGGCGGCGGGATGAACGCCATCGCCTTCCACGACGATGGCAGCATGACCGGTGCTGCGTGCTGGCGCGCCGATGGATCGGTCGTGGCACTCGGCGGCGGTCTCGCCCGTGCCGGCGTGCGGTTCTCGCCCGACGCACCCTCAACCTGAAGACCGGGAGTTACCATGCCGAAAATCGCGTTGCTGCAGCCCATCGCCGGGGAAATGGCGGAGATCATCAACGCATTGCTGCCCGAAGGCTTCACCGCCAACGCCGTGAAGGGCCGCGGCGTCGAGGATTTGAAGGCCGAAGTGGTCGATGCCGAATATGCGTTGTGGTGGGATGTCGCCGTGCCGGCCGAGGTGCTTGCCGCCGGGCCGAAGCTGAAACTGCTGCACAAATGGGGCGTGGGCATCGACAATATCGACCTCGATTATTGCCGCACGCATGGCATCCAGGTGGCGCGCACCACGGGCAGCAATGCCGCGCCGGTAGCGGACTTCACCATCGGCCTGATCATCGCGCTCTCGCGCCGGCTGATCCAGGCGCACAACAGCACCGCTGCCGGCGGCTGGGCCAAGAACGAGGTTTGGAAGCACTCGCTGATTGTGTCCGGCAAGACGGTGGGCATCATCGGGCTCGGCGCGATCGGCAAGGGCGTAGCGAAGCGCCTCGCGGGTTTCGATTGCCGGGTGCTGTATTACAGCCGCACGAAGCTGCCCGAGGCGCAGGAGCTCGCACTCGGAGTCTCCTACCGCCCGCTCGACCAGTTGCTGGCGGAGGTGGACATCCTCTCGCTGAATTGCCCGCTGACGCCCGAGACGAAGAACATGATCGACGCAGCGGCATTCGCGAAAATGAAGAAGGGCGCGCTGCTGATCAACGTCGCGCGCGGCGGCGTGGTTGTGGAGGCCGACCTGGTGGCAGCACTGCGCGATGGCACGCTGCGCGGCGCGGCCGTGGACGTCTTCGACCAGGAACCGCCACCGGCCGATCACCCTTTGCTGCACATGGACAACGTGATCGTCACGCCGCATTGCGCCAGCACGGCCTATGAGAATTCACGCCGCAGCGTGCAGCATTGGCTCGGCAACATGCTGCGCGTGTCGAAAGGCGAGGCGATACCGGAATTGGACCGGGTAGTTTAGCGCCCCTACAGCTTCGCGTAGTGGTGGCAGAAGCCGGCGCCGATTTCCGTCAGGCGATCGGCGATCAGCTTGCCGCTCTCTGCACTGCACAGGCGCGGATCGCCGGTGCCAAGGCCGTTAGGGCTGACGGCATCGTATTCCGTCGGCACCGTAACCTCGGCGCCGTTGAAACTGAGCGAA
>JBBSCP010000477.1:0-2805 GCA_038250135.1 Acetobacterales bacterium
GCCGCGATCCAGGGCAGCGAGACGCGCAGCACATTCACCATCGCGAGCTCGGCGAGCGCCATCGCCTTGCCAGCGTCGAACGCGTTGAACGCCGCGCGCGCGAGGCCAGGATGCGCGGCTGCGACGTCGCGTCGGATGGCGATGCAATGCATGATCGGGAAGAAGCCGCTGGTGCGGAAATACGCTTCCTCCTCCCCACGCGTATCAGGAAAAAGCCGCGCGACAGGCGCGCTGCGGTCGAGGAAACAGGCCGGTGCGCGCGGCCCGATGAAGGCGTCGATGCGCCCCTCGGCGAGCATCGCCTCCAGCGTGTCGCCCGCCGCGATCACCTGCATGTCGATTTCGGGCGGCAGCGTGATGGGCGTGCGCTCACCGCCCGATTTCCAGGCGATCGCCCCGAGATCGACGCCGTAATGCTCTCGCAGGATGCCGCGCACCCAAAGTGCGGCCGTCTGCTGGTATTCAGGCACGCCAATGACGCGCCCAGCGAGATCGGCGGGTCCATTGATGTCGCGATCGGTGCGCACGTAGATCGCCGAATGGCGGAAGGCGCGCGAGGGAAATACCGGCACGCCGATATAGCGGCTGTCGCCCCGCGCGACGGAGAGGATATGGCTCGCCATCGAGAGTTCGGTGATCTCGTAACGGCCTTCGCGCAAGGCGATGCGGAACAGCTCCTCCGGCTCGCCGCCTACATAGGCGATGTCGAATCCCGCGACCTTCACACGACCATCATGCAGCGGGCGCGTGCGATCCGAGAGCGTGCTCGCGAGGGTCAGCATCATTTATCCTCCATCGCCAGCGCGATGTTCTCGGGCGTGAAAGGCCAGCGTGTGACGCGCACACCCAGCGCGTCGTGGATGGCGTTGGCGATGGCGGCGATGACAGGGCCGAGGCTCGCCTCGCCCGCGCCGAGCGGTGGCGCTTCGGGGCGCGCGATGAGGTGCGTCTCGACTTCCGGCACCTCGGAGAAGCGCAGGATCGGGTAGCGTTCCCAAGCGTCGGAGGTGATGGTCCGCGCATCGTGCCGCACGGCCTCGAGCAGACACATCGACGTCGCCTGGATCGCACCGCCTTCGTACTGGTTGATCGCGCCGTCGGGGTTGATCACCTCCCCCACATCGCCGGCGAGCCAGATGCGGCGGCATAAGATGCGCTCGGCCGCTTCGATCTCAACGACCGCAGCGCACCAGGCGCCGGTGCCCTTGTAGCGCGCGACGGCCAGGCCTTGGCCGATGCCCTCGCGCTTGCCGCGCGTAACCCAGCCTGCCATCTCGGTCGCCTTGGCCAGCACATCGCGTGCGCGCGAATCATCGAGGTGGCGCATGCGGTAGGCGAGCGGATCCTCGCCGACGGCATGTGCGAGGTCGTCCATCACACTCTCGATCGCCCAGACATTCACCGGCGCGCCAAGGCCGCGCAGCGCGCTTGCACGGATCGGCATCTCCGTGACGCGCGCGAGATCGATGCGCAGGGCGGGCACGCGATACTGCGGCACTGCGTTGCGCTGCCCGCCGCCACCACCGGCCAAAGGCGGGTTGATCGAAGGTGGCACCGGAAAGGGGTCCGCAAGCATCGAAGCCGCGAGAAGCGTCGGCAACGCGCCACGCCCGGGCCGGCCGGAGTGCCCGTTGGAGACGACGCGCTGCGACCAGCGCAACAGGCTGCCATCGGCGGCGGCCTCGGCTTGCACCGTCACCAGCATGGCCGGCGAGAGCGGCCCCCAGCCGAGCTCCTCGGCGCGACTCCACAACACGCGCACGGGCCGGCCCGGATGCGCTCGCGCCACCAGCGCGGCATCCAGCATCACGTCATCCGCGCCGTTATGACCATAACAGCCCGCACCCTCGACGTGACGCAGCAGGATGTTTTCGGCCGGCATCCGCAGCGCCTTCGCGAGGTCGGCGCGGAGATTGTAGATGCCCTGGCTATGCGTCCAGCCATGCAATACCTCACCCTCCCAACGCGCGATGGCGCAGCAGGTGCCGATGGAGGCATGGGCGAGAAAGGGCCGGAAGAATCGGCGGGCAACACGATGCGCGGGCGGCGGCGTTTCCGCGAGACGTTCGAGCACCACGCTCTCCTCCGCCGGCGCAGCCTCGAGCCAAGCTTCAAGCGAACCCTCATCGGGCAGCGTCGCCGCATCGCTCCAGCTTGCACGAAGGGCGAGGCGCGCGGCGGCGGCTTCGGCGTGATGCTCGGCCGAAGCGATCGCCGCGAGCACGCTGCCATCGCGGAAAATGACCGCATCGTCCGGCAGCGTGCCTTCGCGCAGCGCGAGCAGCGCAGCACCACGTGAAGCGGGGCGCACCATGCGCGCGTGCAGCATGCCGGGCAGGCGCAGATCCTGAATATAGCGCGGCGCGCCGAACACCTTGTCGGGCAGGTCGAGGCGCGCGCTGGAGGTGCCGGCGAGGCGACGCGCTGTGGCGGGCTTCAGCTCGATTCCAGGCGTGCCCTCGACACGCAGCAGGTCAGCGTTCGCCAGACTCCAGTAGCTGCCGAGCACGCGCCCATCAGGGGCGAGGAATACGCCGTCATGCACGGCGATGTCCTCACGTACCACGCCGCTGCGCTGCGCGATGACGCCGAGGCAGATGGCGCGCGCCTCGGCACAGACATGCCGCAGCGCCATGCCGCTTTCCTGTACCGAGAGGCTGCCACTGGTCACCGCCTCATCGGGGCTGCCGGGCGTAGTTGCTGGCACGATGCGGAGTTGCGCGAGCGTAATGTCCAGCTCCTCCGCCGCGATTTGCGCCAGCGCGGTCAGGATCCCCTGGCCGAGTTCCACCTTGCCCGGATGGA
>JBBSCP010000478.1:0-2797 GCA_038250135.1 Acetobacterales bacterium
GGCGGCTCCGACGTGATCGCGCGGACCATCGTGGCAGGGTGCCAGCACCTCTACCCGCAACCGCTGGTCATCCTGAACAGGCCTGGCGCCGGCGGGACGCTGGCTGCCCAGCAGGTCGCTGCCGCGCCGCCGGACGGCTACATCCTGCTGCTCGCCGGCGGGTCGGAAAGCACCTCCGTGCCGGCGCACCGGGAGGTACCTTACGACCCGAAGCGGTCCTTCCCGCCGATCATCCGGCTGACGCGGCACCACCAGTTCATCTGCGTCCGCGGCGATGGCCCTTACCAGAGCCTGGCCGACATCGTTGCGGCCGCGCGCGCCAACCCTGGGCGCATCGGGCATGGCTCCTCCGGCGTCGGCACGCTGGCGCATTCCCTGGCGCTGATGTTTGGCCGCCAGGCCGGCGTGCGATTCCGCCACGTTCCCTATCAGGGCGGCGCGCCGGCGCTGCAGGCGCTGGTCGCCGGGCAGATCGACTTCACCGTCGGCGGTCCGGACGAGATGCGCGGCCTGGTCGAGGCGGGCCGGCTGCGGATCCTCGGCGTCGCCAGCACGGAGCGCGCACCGGGCTTCGCCGAAGTGGCGACGATGCGCGAACAGGGCTTTGATGTGCTGGTGGAGAACATGAAGGGATGGGTCGGTCCGGCCGGCATGCCGCCAGAGATCGTTGCCTACCACCACAGCAGGATGCGGGAGGGGATGAGTAGCCGGGCCTGGCGCGATTTTATTGCGCGTGTGCAGGAAAGGGACGGCTATCTGGACGGCGCGGCGTTTCAGCAGGCAATGGACACGCTGCTGGACGAGATCCGTACAGCCCTGCTGGCGGCGGGTTGACGGTGGCTGCTGGCATGGTGGCGCCGCCGGCGCGGCTCGGCTTCGTAGGGCTCGTCGCGCAGATGCTCGAAGCGCTGGTTAATAGCGGCCGTGGCGCGCAGGACAGCGCGGCGCTCGGCGTGCTGGTGGGGCAATTGTCGGGACTGGATGCATGAGCCTGGTGCGCTTCACACCGGCGGCGCTGCACGCCTTCGCCGTCGCCTGCTTCGAGGCCGCGGGAATGACCACGATGGACGCGGCCTGCGTGGCCGACAACCTGCTGCTGGCGGATCTGCGCGGTGTCGATAGCCACGGCATCACCCGCGTGCCGATCTATGCTGAACGCCT
The DNA here is from genome assembly GCA_038250135.1 of Acetobacterales bacterium. GTDB lineage: Bacteria > Pseudomonadota > Alphaproteobacteria > Acetobacterales > Acetobacteraceae > Falsiroseomonas. The sequence continues at coordinate 1,162 of JBBSCP010000478.1, forward strand.
GCGCCGCGGCGCAGTCGCCGCGGATGCACGGCCGGTGCTGCTGCGCGGCACTGGGCGGGCAGCACGCCTGCTGGACGGCTGCAACGCGATGGGGGCCGTGGTCGGCCATCACGCGATGGCGGAGGCGATAGCCGCCGCGCGCGACCACGGCATCGGTATTGTCGCCGCCTGCCGAAGCAATCACTTCGGCATTTGCGCCGACTACGCGCTGCGGGCTGCGGAAGCGGGGATGATCTCCCTGGTCGCATCCAACACCGCGCGGTCGATGGCGATCTGGGGCGCGCGCGAGGCGGCGCTCGGCACCAACCCGATCGCCTTCGGCATCCCGCGCACGGACGGCCCGCACCTCGTGCTCGACATGGCGACCTCCGTGGTCGCACGCGGAAAGATCATCGAGCGCGCGAAGCGCGGCGAGGCGATCCCGGATGGCTGGGCGCTCGACGCGGCGGGACGACCGACGACGGATGCGCAATCCGCTGTGGCCGGCGTCGTGCTGCCCTTCGCAGGCCCGAAGGGCAGTGGCCTCGCGCTCATGGTGGAGGCGCTGGGCGGCGTGCTGTCGGGCGCCGCGATCGCCGCCGGCATTGGCAACCTCTATGGCGAATTCGATCGAGCGCAGGACATCGGGCATGTCTTCATGGCGCTCGATCCGGACGCCTTCATCGGCCGCGCGGCCTTCGCGCAGCGCATGGCGGGGCTGGCGGCCGAGATGAAGGCGCTCGCCCGCGCGGAGGGCGTGGCGGAGATCCTTTTGCCCGGCGAGATCGAAGCCGGGCTGACAGTCCACCGACGGCGGGAGGGCATCGCGCTTCCGCCCAACGTGGTTGATGAACTCCGCCAGGAGGCCACCGCCGCCGGTATCCCGCCGCCCGAACCCCTCCCGGAGCGCCCCGCGTGATCCATGAACTGCGCATCTACACACTGTCTCCAGCACTATCCTTTCACGTTGAATCCAATTGCTGATCGAATAGCGGGACCTGGCGGAACGGACCGCGCGCTGGGATGCCTTCCGGGCGGATCCGGAGTGGAAAGCCGTGTTGGCGGACAGCGAGCGTGATGGGCCGATCCTGTTGCATGTCGAAAACAAGATCCTGCAGCCGACCGCCTTCTCGGCGGTGCGTTGACGCTGCAGCTTCAGCGCACCCAGCCTTGCGGCACGGCGGTCTGCACCATTTCCAGATAGCGGGAGGCGGCCCGGCTGAAGGCCGAATCGACTTGTGGTAAAATGGGGGCTGAAGGAGAAGCAGCTATGGAATTCGTGGATTGGGAAGGCCGGCCTGCGGTCATGCCGTCGCTCGGCAAGGCATTTGCCATCCTGCGCGATGATGGCCCCTGGGTGCCTGTGTCCTGGGCTGAGGTGGGTGACAGTGGTGCGGTCATCTCAGAGGCGGAAATGCGGGCTTGGGTGCCTGCCGATCGTTGGCCACCGCCGGGCATGCCCACGCCGGACCAATCGTTGCCCGCGCCCGCCAGCGTCTCGGAATAAAGGGCGCGCATCTGCGCAATCAACTCAGCCGCTCTCTCCGGCGCCACGCCGGGATCGAGGGCTTTCTTGTACATCCGGTGTCCACCGCCGGTCTTTTTGGCGTCGTACATGCCGGGCGGCCATAGCTGGACTTCGGCCACGGTGCCGTCA
>JBBSCP010000479.1:0-2793 GCA_038250135.1 Acetobacterales bacterium
CCATCGGGCGCGAGGCGATAGGCGCGCAGGCTGGTGGTTCCCCAATCGAGCCCGATCATGCGGCCGCCTTCCCCTGTCGATCCGCCCGTCGCTCGCTTTTCGCCGACCGCGGGGGGCGGATGCTGCCGCCTGTCGGGCGCACCGACAACACCCGGGGAGGAATCATTCGATGATCAGGCGAAGCCTTTTGGCGCGCTTGGCCTTGCTCGCCCTGTCGGTGCCGGCCACGGCGCAGCTCATGGTGTCGGGCAATGATGCCAAGGCGCGGCTGGTGGATCGCGTGAACACGGTGGTGGCCAATCCGCCGCCGGATACCGTCACCACCACGACCTCGCGAGCATGCCGCCGCGCCTGACCCCGGCGGGCGCGGCGCCCATCGGGGCCTGGGCGCAAGGGGCGGCTTTCAGCGCCGATGACCGCACGCTGCTGGCGTAGAACTGGGTGGATCGCCCTGCCGTCCGGCGGGGCGGCCTTGCGCGTGGCGCAGAAGTGGCGAGCCGGCCGGCAGGCGCGCACCACTCGCGCCTGCCGCGCAACATTGCGCCGCAATCATCCGCTACCTACAGTGCAAAAGGGGTTCAGGGCTCGTCACGATGATCAAGCGCAAGCTTTCGTTCCGTATCATGCTCCTGGCCGGCGCTGTGGCGCTTGCCGGTTGCCAGCAGACAAACCAGCTGCCGCTGGCGGCGCAGGGCGCTGCGGTCGGCGCCGGTGCCGGGGCGCTGCTCGGCGCCGTGCTCGGCGGCAATAACCGCGGTCAATCCGCGGCCATCGGCGCGTTGCTCGGCGCGGGCCTGGGCGCGGTCGCGGGTGGCGTGTTGCAGGGCCAGCAGGAAGGCTTTGCCGCGACGGAACAGCAACTCACGGGGCGCGAGCGCAACGCGCAGGAGATCGCGCAGCAGATGCAGGCAGAGGCCGGTAGTGCCCGCAGCGCCGCCAGCCGCATGTCGGGCGAGCTCGCAGGGCTGCGGCGGGATATCAGCGGTGGCCGCGGGTTGAACACCCAGCAGGCGCGGCTGCTCGACAGCGCCAAGCGCGACCGCGACCGCGCCCAGGCCGCGCTGAATGAAGGCGAGGCGCATGTCGCCGGGATGCGCCGGCAGATCGCGGCCTCCGGTGGCAAGAGTGGCGATGATGCGCTGGCGCAGGAAGCCGTGCGGATCGAGCGCAGCAACGCCTCGCTCGCCGATTCGCTGCGGCGGATGAATGCGGATCTCGGCCGGATCGAAATCTGATGCGCCAGATCGCCGCCATTGGCGTGCTGTTGCTCGCCGGCTGCGCCGCGCAGCCCTGCGACCCGCGGGCCGACCGCAACATCTTCCAGGTCGGCAATTGCGTGGTGGGCGGCGGCTACCAGGGCCGCGTCGATGTGCTGCAACAGCGCGTCACCATCGCCGAGGCCGAACAGGCCGCCGCGCAGCGCGAGCTCGACGCCGCGCGCGGCCGTCGCGATACGGTGGCGTTGGAACAGGCGCGGCTGCGTAGCGACCTCGCGGCTGAGCGCACGCGCACGGCGCGGCTGGAGCGCGAGATCGGCCGCGCGCGGGAGGCCGGACGCGGCAACCGCGATCGTCTCGCCCAGTTGGAAGGCGAAGCCGCGCGCCTGCGCCAGGAGCAGGAGGCGCTGCGCGATGCGCCGCCCTCTGATGCCCTGCGTCGGCGCAGCGATGAATTGTCGCGCCAGCGCCAGGCGCTGGAAGGCAGCCTCGCCGACATGAACCGCGAATTGCGCCGCGAATGAGGGCGGAGCTGAGGCGTCGTGGCCTGCTTGGGGCGGCGCTCAGCCTGCCTTTCCCCCCGGCGCGTGCGCAGCAGGGGGCGCAGCAGGGGGTGGGCGTGGTGCGGCTGAGCGAGGGACAGTTCCGCGCCGGCGCCGGGCGCATCACCTTCAGCGAGGTGCCGCGGGGCACCCGCAACCCGGTCTATACCCCCGCCATGTATGGCGGCCGGCCGAGCGACCCCACGGTGCGCTTCGGTGGGCATCTGATGGGGCGGCGCCTCGGCAGCCCGCAGGAATGCCCCGATGGCGCGGCCTCGACCGGCTGCCTCGCCGGCGCGCCGCGCGCGCCGCTGGCGCTCGACCCCAACGCGCCGCCGGCCTTCACCGCCTATGACGGCGCGCCGGGCATCAACGACGTGCAGCTGAGCGGCACGCCGCTGTGGAACGGGCCGATCGCCATCCTGTTCGACACCGATGTCGCGGCGGTGGGGCTGCTGGGCGGCTTCTTCGACGCGCCGGAAGGCACGGCGATCACGGTCTATGACCGGCGCGGGCGGCAGCTCGGCCGGGCCGACAATCGCGGGCGCGGCCGGGAATTCCTGGCGTTGGCCACGGGCGACCTCAGCCAGCGCATCGCGGCATTGGAGTTCCACCTCGTGGGGCGCGAGCCGCGCGGCTTTGGCATCGACAACATTCGATTCGGCGATTCCGAGCAGGTGGACGTGCCCGGCGTGCGCCCGCCACCGCGTGAGCCGCCGCCGCCACCACCGCAACGCCCGCCGCCGACACCCCCACCTGCGCCCCCACCTGCGCCTTTACCTGCGCCTCTACCACCGCTGCTGCTGTAGCCTGGAGAATCGCCGCCTTGTCCACCGAACGCCTGCTCAGCGGCCTCGAACTCGGCGACCTCACCCTCGTGCCCGTGGGCGGCGTGCCGGTGGTGCAGCAGCATGAGCGGCTGGCCGCGCTACTCGGGCGGCAGCGCCTCGGCCTCGGCGCCTTCTTTGCCAAGCCCGAGGTCGATGGCACGCCGGTGCTGCGCTTCACCTGGTACGGCCAGGCGATACAGGACC
>JBBSCP010000480.1:0-2774 GCA_038250135.1 Acetobacterales bacterium
AGGCCGTTCTGCATCCATTCGGTGTCGTTCTCGAGGTAGCTCTCGATCAGATCGTCCCAGGCATCACCCTGATAGCGCTCGGCCTGCTCCTCCGCGGCCAGGCCATCGAGCGCCTGCGTTTCCAGCCACCACGGTTCGTTGCGGCGAAACCGGTCCCGCGCCTCGGCCCAGAGTTGATCGCGGTCTTGTTCCAACGCGGGTATGTCGATGCTGCCGCAGACCACCGGCCAGAAACGTCGCCCGCCGGTCGGGTCCTTCAGGTATCCGCCTTCGGGGTTCACGCTGCCAGCAAAGACACATTGCCGCGGCAGATCCACCAGCCGCTTGCCATAGGGCGGACGGAACCGATCCTGCGTGCGCGACATGAAGGCCTTGATGGTGCTGACCTCGGCTCGGCCCATGGTGTCGAGTTCAGCGATCTCGATAATCCAGACGCCGCGCGTTTCCATCGCCGCGTCCTTGCTGCTGAGATCGGAAAGACGGTCCGCGAACCACGGCTTTGCGATGGCCATGAGGGCGGAGGATTTCCGGATGCCCTGCGGGCCCTCCAGGATCAGCGCGCAATCTGCCTTGCAGCCGGGGATATAGATGCGCGCGACGGCTGAGATCATCCAGCGTGGCCCGATGGCGCGGTGGTAGGGCGTGTCCTCCGCGCCGAGATAGCGCATGAGCCAGGCATCAAGGCGCGGCGTGCCGTCCCAGGCCAGCGCGTCCAGATGCTCACGCACCGGGTGGAACAGCCGGTCGCGCGCCACGACTTCCACCGCCTGGCCGGCGATGGACATCGGCACCATGATCTCCTGGTGCTGCAGCCAATTCGCCACGAGCGCGTCGTCGCGATCGGCCCAGGGCGTGTCGGCCCATTCCGTAGTGCGGTCGATCCAGGGCGGCGGCTTGCGCGCGACGGTGGTGGTGGCGAAAGCATCGTGCCACAGCACGCCATCCCATTGGGGGGCGCCGCGCAGCGCGGTGATGGCATTGGCAAGGACAGGGCGTGGCTCGCCATCCTCGTTGCGCAGCAGTTCCTTGCGCCATTCATCGGAGAAGGCTGCCGCGGGGAGGGTGGTGGCGAGCAGCATGCGCACGGTGTCGGCGCCATCACGTTGCAGGATGTCGTTGAAATCCATCCCTGGCGGCGGCTCGGCCACGGTGACCTCACGCCCCTGGCCGCGCAGGATGGTGATGGCCTGGCGGAGGTGCTGGTCGGCCTTGCTGTTCGGCTCATCACCGTCGCGGGCGATGATGACGGCGGCACCCTCCGGGAGCGGGGCGCGAGCGATGTTGCTGATGCCCAGGCAGGCCCAGCTTTCCTGGCCCGTGGCCTGCCACACGGACAGTGCCGTCTCGACCCCCTCACAGAGAATGACGGGCGCGCGGCCCGGCAGCCGCACGGCGGCAATGTCGGACCACCGGTCATGCGCCTTGTTGGTGCGCTTCTGGACCTTAAGCGGCGCCTTGCGCCCATCCGCAGTCAGATAGATCTGCTGGAGGCCATGCACCTCGCCGGCCGCATCGGTGGCGAGCGCCACCAACGCCCCATATTGGCTATAGGCGTTCGCGAGATAGCGAATGGAGGACGGCAGTGGCGTGGCGGTAATGCCGCGCCGTTGCAGGTAAGTCTCGACACAGGTGCCGTGCGGGTCCTCGCAGCCGGCGATGATTTCGGCGACCTTTGCGGCGCGTTTGGCGTCCTCTGCGGCCTTCTTGGCGCTTTTGGACCTGTCCGACGCATCGGTGACTTCCAGGGGGAGCGCTTCAGCGGGAAAGGCATCGACATGCGGCGGCGCTGCCTCTGGAATGGGTTCGCCCTCCGACGTTGGCACCGAGGCCTTGCGGTGGGGCTTGCGGCCTGCCGGCCAGCCGAGCCATTGCCGAGCCCAGTCCAGGGCCGCGCCGTTGGCCAGGCTGCGGCGCTGCTTGACCATCTCCAGCCCATCGCCGCCTTGCCGCGCCTCATGGTCGAACCAGCGGCCTGCGTTGTCGCCCGCGATTTCCACAGCGAGGCTGCCATGTGTGCCGAACCGCAACTGCTGCGCGCTCGACAGACCCCGGTTCGGCTCGCCATGCAGTGCAAGCGCCAGTTCCGCGATGCGCGCATTCAGGGCCGCGGCCACCTCCTTCACGGCGGCTTCTGTCATGTGGCACCTCCGGTGAAATCCGGACGGGCAGGGCGAAATGGAACGAGCATTGGGCCTCCGCGGCAAAGCGAGGCCCGCAAAGAAACGGATAAATTCCATGCCCACAGCGTCGGAGCCGGTGAGGCCGCGTCGCCCGCAAAGGGATCAACCCTTCAGCCCATGTCGTGGGGTGAGGCTACAAACCCCTCCTCGCGCCGCCGCGTTGTGAGGACGGCAGGCGGATCAGCGTCGCCATGGCGTCAGCCAGATTCTGCGACAGCGGCTCGCCCTCGATTTCCTGGCCGCGGAACCAATCGGAGATGAATTCCTTTTTGCACTGATCGCGCTGCGAAATGCCGATCTCCGCGATCGCGCGATCCAGCAAGTCCATGTAGGGCGTGCGGTATGGCTTGCCCGTCTCTCGATCCAAGGCGAGGGTCGGGCGCGGCGACTCAACGACTGGCCAGATGGCCAGCACCATGAAGCGCGGAACGCGGATATCGATGAACTGGCCATCCGCCATGGTCAGCACGCCATTCTGCGCGTCGGCGCGGCCTGATCGCCAGTGTTCCGGGGTGATGGTGCTGTGATGGCCGGAATGCAGATCCCATCCGTCGGACGAATGGCTCCATGGGCGTGATTGCGTCGTGGACAGCC
>JBBSCP010000481.1:0-2756 GCA_038250135.1 Acetobacterales bacterium
AATCTGCGCGGGCGCACGACCGTCATCCTGGTCAGCCACCGCCGCTCCGTCCTCGCCGTCGCTGACAGGGTGCTCCACATCGCCAATGGCCGTCTGCACGCCGCGGCATGAACGCCCTGACGGAGATGGCGGCTGATTCCGGCGGGGCCAGTTTGCGGACTGTGCATCTGCTTGGCACCGCCTTCCCCGGCATCGCCGATACGGAGTGGACGCGATGCTTCGCCGCCCTTCTCACCATCCTTCGCTGGCGTGGCGGGCCGGACGACATGCTGGGCGCCCTCCCCCACGCCGAGCGCACGCCCGATCTGACGGACATCCGCAACGCCCTGGCGCGGCTGGGCTTTGCCACTCGGCCGCACCGGTTGCGCCGCGGCAAACTGGACCCAAGGCGGCTGCCAGCCCTGCTGATCGAGCCGGGCCGGCCAGCCGCGGTGCTCTATCGCGATCCCGATGGCACGGTGCTTCGTTTCGACGGGGCAAGCGGGCAAGCCAAACCCAGCGCACATTGGCACCTCCATGGCGATCTCTACGTGCTGACCGACCACGCGGTGCGTCCACCTGGCCGAAGCTGGATGGGCGATGTCGCCCGGCGCTTTCTGGGCGAGTTGCCGGTCCTTCTTGGCGTCTCGGCCATGATCACCCTCCTGGGCCTCGCCGTGCCAATCTTCACCATGGCCGTGTTCGACACGGTGATCGCCGGCCGCAGTCCCGAGACCCTGCGGTGGCTGGTGCTGGGGGCAATAGGTGCTCTGGGCATGGAAGTTGTATTCCGTGCCCTACGCCGCCGCGCTCTCGCGCAGCTGGGCGAGCGCTTGGACCGCCTGATCCCGACTGCCGTTTTCAGCCAGCTGATCGGCCTGCCGGCGGCATTGGTGGAGCGGGCAGGCACGGCGGCGCAGGTCTCGCGGCTGCGGGATTTCGCAGCGATCCGGGATTTCCTGACCGGTGCTTTCGCGCTTGCGGTGCTCGATCTGCCCTTCAGCCTGATTGTGCTGGCGCTGCTGTTTTTGCTGGGCGGCTGGGTCGCGCTGGTTCCGGTGCTTGCAGCACTAGGCTTTACCCTCCTGTTTTTCGTCACGCGCGGTATAGTCCAACGCTCAATGACCGAGGCCTCGCAGGCGGCGCAACAGCGAGAAGTCCTGGCATTGGAAGCGCTCGAAGCCCAGCGTTGCCTGAAGCTCGCCGGCGCGCAGGCCCGCTGGACGGAACGCTACGCCGAAGCGGCTGCCGCGGCGGCACTGACATCCGCCCGCGCGGCGGCGATCAGCGGCAATGTGATGACCGTGGCGCAGGCGCTGGTCACGCTCTCGGGTCTGGCGGCACTGCTGGTGGGCGTGGTCGCAGTGCTTGGGGGGGCGATGACGGCGGGCGCGCTGATCGCGGGCATGATGCTGATCTGGCGGGTGCTGGGTCCGTTGCAAACAGGCTTCATCATGCTGTCGCGCTGGGAACAGACACGCGCCTCAATCCGCCAGGTGGATGGCATGATGCAGATGGAAAGCGAACGCCAGGCCCCCACCGTTGCCCGCATGGCGCCACCCGAGCGGGGCGATGTGGTCTTTCACCGGGTATCCCTGCGCTACCTCGCTCAGAGCGAGCCGGTCCTGGCAGGTGCCAGCTTCAGCGTTACACATGGGGAAGTGGTGGCTATCACCGGGGGTGAGGGCGCAGGGAAATCCACCCTGCTTCGCCTTGTTGCCGGGCTTTACCGGCCGCAATCGGGTGTGGTGCGCGTGGGCGGTCACGACATCCGTGCCTTCGATCCGGCGGTGTTGCGGCGTGCAGTGTCCTGGGTGCCGCAGAACCCAAAATTGTTCTACGGCACAGTCGCGCAAAATCTTCGCCTGGCGCTGCCCACAGCAAGTGAAGCGGCTCTGCGCGAGGCGGCCCGCTGCGCCCACGTTCTCGACGCGATCGAGGCGCTGCCGCAGGGCTTCGAGACGCGGGTGGGCGACAACGCGACCGCCCGGCTGCCGCGAAGCATTCTCCTGCGGATCACGCTCGCGCGCGCGCTGCTGCGCGACGCGCCAGTGCTGTTGCTGGATGAGCCGGTGGCCGGCCTCGATGATGCCTGCGCCGATGCCTTCGCCGAAATCATCGCTGCACGCCGTGGCCATGCGACCATCCTGATGTCCACCCACCGACCCAGCCATGCGCGCCTGGCTGATCGCGTGCTGCACATCGCCGATGGCGTGGTGGAGGAAGCAAAGCCCGCCACGGCGCCGACCCAGCGCCTCCCGATTTTTCGCAAGGAGGCCACCGGCGCATGAATTCTCTGGCGCGCCTTCCCCAGGCTTGCCGCAAGCCAAGCCCCGAGCGTCATGTGCTGGCGCTGGAAGAAGTGCGCCTGCGTGGCGCGGAGCGCACCCTGATCCTCGGCTGTGGCCTGATCCTGGGCGGCTTCCTCACCTGGGCCCAGTTCACCGCCCTTCCCGAAATCGCGGTCGCCCCGGGTGAGGTGACCACATCCATAGCCGCCGCACCGGTGCAGCATTTCGAAGGTGGGATCATCACGGAAGTGCTGGTGCGCGAAGGCGATGTGGTTATCGAGGGCCAGCCGCTTCTTCGAATGAATGACACGGCGGCGCGCGCCGATTTAGGCCAGCTGTCCATCCGCCATGCGGTGCTGCGCCTTCAGGCCCAACGCCTGCAGGCGTTGGTCGAGGGCCAACCCATGCCCGTGGGCGAGGCGAGCCTGCTCTCCGGGCCGCAAAGCGCGGCCCTTGCTTCCCGCCTTACCGCCCTGACCGACCGCC
>JBBSCP010000482.1:0-2745 GCA_038250135.1 Acetobacterales bacterium
ATCGAGGGTGAGCGCGCCGCGCTTCGCCTCCAGCGCCGCCCGCACGCGTCGGTCGCGATAGACGCTGTCCGGCGTGGTGGCGATGCCGGTGTCGCGCAGCTTGGCCAGCGCCACTGGCGAGCGCCAATGATTGGCATGGACCAGCAGCCCGCCTTCCGCCTCCAGCAGAAAGCTCTCATCCGGCGCGCATTCGATGTCCAGCGCCCAGCCCGAGCCGTGCGAAAGCATCACGTTGTTCGAGGCCGATTTCGGCGTGGCGTAGATGGTCCGCACCGCCAGCGCCAAATGCGCCTGCTCCAGCACCTTGCGCCGCAGCAGCGAGAGCGGAATGCCCTCCGTCTGGTAGTCGCGGTCGCTTTCCAGATAGTTGGCGGTGATGGCGATGCCGGCCGCGTTCAGCCCGGCGCGCGCAAGCCCGCCGGCCTCGACGAAGGTAAGAATATCCGGACCGTCCTCGCAGCGAATCCGCAGCACCACACCCGTCTCGGCGCATTCGCTTTTCCAGTCCCAGTTCTGGCCATGGATCAGGGTGCCGTCCGCCGTTGCCTCGGGCAGCAGGATGGCGCCGGTGCAGCCATCGGGGTCCACCTCCGGCAGCAGGCCACGCTTGGCGAGTTGCAGGATTTCGGTGCGGCAGTTCAGCAGCACCACATCCTCGAACGCGACGTCCGCGCCCTGTGCGATGCCGCGCATCTCGGCCACGTAGTCGGCGTCGAAATTCTCCACGCGGGGCACGAAGGCGCGGGCCAGGCGATGGATCTTGGCGGCATCGAGCCCACCCGCCGAGAGTTGCGCGTGATAATGGCCAATGCTCTGGCGCACCCGCTCCGCCGCCTGCCGGCCGTAAGAGAGACCGCGCGCCTCGGCGCCGCCCGCAATCTCGTAGAGCGGGAAGGGGGGGGGGATGGCGTGAGCCATGGTCTTTCCTCGCGAGCAAATACCGGTACAGACTCGCACGATGCGGCCGGGCAGGCCAGCGCACCTTCAGCCGATCGGGGTCGGACCCACCGCGGAACACGCCGCCGCGAAAGGCCAACCCGACCGCTCCTCGCCGAACCGATACTCCACGCCCGGCTCCGTGCGGATCAGCCAGACGGCATCCCCCAGCTTCTGGCGAAGCTGCGCGATATAGGCGGGCAGATATTGCGTATCCTCGACTTGTGCCACGCCCCTGATTCGTGTGAGCAGGTGCCGCTGCGTGACCACGCCGGCATCCCCCGCCCGCGCCAGGGCGGCCAGCAGATCCCGCTCGCGCGGCGTCAGGCGCGGCGGTTCCTGTGCATATCCGCACACGCTCTCGGGCGGGATGAAGATGCGCGTCGCCATCGCACGCGAACCCGCGGCCTGCCGTGCCTGCTGCTGATGGACGAGCCCTTCGCCGCCCTCGACGCGCTCACCCGACGGCGCATCCTGCGTCGTGAGGGGCTGCTTCGAACGCTCGGCACAGCAGATGGCGGAGGCGTTTGACATCGCGGTACGCCCGACGATGGACTTCACCTACACGGACCGCTTCCTGCCAAGCGACCGCAGGATCGTGTGTTACCAACAGCAAAACAGATTGGCCGTTGGTACATTGAGGTGCCGCCGAACGGGGCAGTATCGATCCAGGAGGATCGATACTGCCCTAATCGTGCTTCTTGTGCGCCTTCACGAGTTTGCCACCCATCGCCCAGTGGCGTGGCGGCACATCCTCGATCAGCACCATCACGCCTTCGCGCCGCGCTCCGGCCTCGGCCACCATGGCTTCGGTCAGCGCGGCCGCGAGTTTTTCCTTCTGCTCGTCGGTGCGGCCTTCGAGCAATGTGACGCGCACGATCGGCATTACAGTTCGCCCTTCAGCACGTAGCGCAGGATGGCCACCACCTGCTCTGGCGTATTCGCCACCGCCTGCGCGTAGGCGTCCGGTTCCTTCAGCATGTGGTCGTATTCGGGCGGGTGCATGATGATGATGGGCTTGCCGAGTGCGGCGGCGTAGCCGGCCTCGAACGCCACTTCCCATTGCGGAAAGGTCTCGCGATCGACGAAGCGGGCAACCAGGATATCGCAATCCTTGATCAGCATCTTGTTGCGCATGCTGTTGAGGCCCTGGGATTTGCGGTCTTCCCAGAAACGCTTCTCCTCATGCCCCAGGATGCGCGTGCCGCATTTGTCGCTGCTCTCATGGTGCTGTTGCGCGGTCGAGAATTTCACCGGCAGGCCGAGCGCCTTCACGCCGTCGATGATCGCGTCGCGCCAATTCGTCTTGATCTCGCCCGCCAGGTAGACCGTCACGGTCTCCTTGGCGAAGGGACTTACGCTCCATTCTTCCATCGTCGTTCTCCTGTGGGGTCTGCGTTCAGTCCGCCGCCCAGCAGGCGACGCTGTGGTTTTGCGCGGTGGCACGCAAGGGGGGCGCCTCGGTGCGGCAGCGCGCCATCACCAGCGGGCAGCGCGAGGCATAGCGGCAGCCCGGCGTCTCGTCCGACGGGGAAGGCGCTTCGCCGGCGGGCACGGCGGCGGGGCCGCGCGCGCGTTCGGCACGGGGATCGGGGATCGGCACGGCGGCGATCAGCGCGCGCGTATAGGGATGGCGCGGCGTGCGGAACACCGCGTCGCGCGGGCCGCTTTCCACGATCGTGCCGGCATACAGGATGGCGATGCGATGGCTGATGTGGCGCACCACCGCCAGGTCATGCGCGATGAACAGGAAGGCCACGCCGAGCCGCGCCTGCGTCTCGGCCATCAGATTGATGACCTGCGCGCGGA
>JBBSCP010000483.1:0-2737 GCA_038250135.1 Acetobacterales bacterium
AAGATCGGCATCGGTGACCAGATCACTGTGGTGCAGGACGTGTTCGGCAAGGTGTTCAACGAGGGCACCGAGTTCCGTCGTGACGGCAGCCAGTTCGACCGGCTGTTCAAGGATGGCGACACCTACATGATCGGGGGCATGCAGGCCTTCACGCTGTACACGCCGGGACACACGCCGGCCTGCATGACGCATGTGGTCGGCGACGCCGCCTTTGTGGGCGACACGCTGTTCATGCCCGATGGCGGATCCGCCCGCGCCGACTTTCCCGGCGGCGATGCGCGCACGCTGTTCCGCTCGATCCACCGCGTGCTGGAACTGCCGCCTGAGACGCGGCTGTTCATGTGTCACGACTACGGGCCGAACGGGCGCGACATCAAATGGGAAACGACCGTCGCCGAAGAACGCGCGCACAACATCCATGTGAAGGACGGCGTCACCGAGGATGAGTTCGTCGCGATGCGCGAGGCCCGCGACGCCACCCTCGGCATGCCGCGCCTCATCCTGCCCTCGTTGCAGGTGAACATGCGCGCCGGTGCGCTGCCACCGCCGGATGAGAGCGGCAAGGTCTTTCTGAAAGTGCCCGTCAACGCCCTGTGAGGCGGCCAGAAAAGCGATGAGCGGAGAACAGTCATGCAACCGAACCGGATCAACGCGAACCTCTCGGTATCGGGTCAGATCATGCCTGAGGCCGTCGCCGCGGTCGCCGAGGCGGGCTTCAGATCCATCATCTGCAACCGTCCGGATGGCGAGGGCGCCGACCAGCCTGGCTTCGCCGAAATCGAGGCGGCTGCGAAGGTGGCGGGCTTGCAGGCTGCCTATCAACCGGTGATCTCGGGCAAGGTGACGGACAGCGACGCGCAGGCGTTCGGGGCGCTCTTCGCGAGCATGCCCAAGCCGGTCTTCGCCTATTGTCGCACCGGCACGCGCTCCGCCACGCTGTGGTCCCTCTCGGAGGCAGCGCAGGGCCGACCCTTGCCGGAAATCCTCAGCGCCACCAAGGCGGCCGGCCATGACATGGGCGCCGTCGCGCGCCGCATCGCCAATGGCGGGCGGACGCCGACCGATGTGGGCGACGCCTCGCATACGGTGGTGATCATCGGCGGTGGTGCTGCGGGTATTTCGCTCGCGGCCAGCCTGAAAGCGCGCCAGCCCGATCTTGACATCGCCATCATCGATCCGGCGGAAATCCATTACTACCAGCCGGGCTGGACCATGGTCGGCGCCGGCATCTTCGACCCCGCAACGACAGCCAAGACCATGGCCTCGCTGATCCCCTCGGGCGTTCGCTGGATCAAGGCGGCGGTTGCGGCCTTCGAGCCCGAGAAGCGCGCTGTCATCCTCGATGGCTGCCGCGTGGTGAAATACACGGCGCTGGTGGTCGCCCCCGGGCTGAAGCTGAACTGGGACGGCATCGAGGGGCTGGCGGATACGCTCGGCCGCAACGGCGTCACCTCGAATTACCGCTACGATCTGGCGCCCTATACCTGGGAATGCGTGCAGGCGTTGAAATCGGGCCGCGCGGTCTTCACCCAGCCGCCCATGCCGATCAAATGCGCCGGTGCGCCGCAGAAGGCGCTGTATCTCTCGGCCGATCATTGGCTTCGCGCAGGGCAACTCAAGGACATCTCGATCGATTTCTACAATGCCGGCGCTGTGCTGTTCGGTGTGAAGGAATACGTGCCGGCGCTGATGCGCTACATCGAGCGCTACCATGCGCAGCTGCATTTCCAGCACAATCTGACACGCGTCGATGGCCCGGCGCGCCGCGCCTGGTTCAGCCGCGCGGATGCGGAGGGCAACAAAACGATCGTCGAGACGGAATTCGACATGCTGCATGTCGTGCCGCCGCAGATGGCCCCGGATTTCATCCGTGTCTCGCCGCTGGCCGATGCGGCTGGTTGGATCGATGTCGATCAGGCGACGCTGCGGCACAAGACGCTGGCCGGGGTGTATGGCCTGGGCGATGCGTGCAATGCCCCCAACGCCAAGACCGCCGCCGCGGCGCGCAAGCAGGCACCGGTCGTCGCGCATAACCTGCTGAAGGACCTCGGCAAGATTACCGGCGCTGACGCGGTTTATGATGGCTATGGCTCGTGTCCGCTGACGGTCGAGCGCGGCAAGATCGTGCTCGCCGAATTCGGCTATGGCGGCAAGCTGCTGCCGAGCTTCCCCGCCTGGCTGATCGACGGCACAAAGCCGAGCCATCTGGCCTGGCTGCTCAAGGAACGCATGCTGCCGCCGATCTATTGGCAGGCCATGCTGCGCGGCCGCGAATGGATGGCCAAGCCGCAGATGGCCGCGTGAGATGACGCCCGGGATGACGCCGCGGCTGCAACGCCTTTTCCCTATCCTGGCATGGGCGCCGCATTACACGCGCGCCGAGGCGGTGAACGACCTGTTCGCTGCGGTGATCGTGACGATCATGCTGGTGCCGCAGAGCCTGGCCTACGCCATGCTCGCGGGGCTGCCGCCGGTGGTCGGGCTCTATGCCTCAATCCTGCCGCTGATCGCCTATGCGGTGTTCGGCACCAGCCGCACGCTGGCGGTGGGGCCCGTGGCGGTCGTCTCCCTGATGACGGCTGCTGCCCTCGCGCCGATCGCCGCACAGGGCAGCGCCGCCTATCTGGCGGCAGCGGTGACGCTCGCCTTCCTCTCGGGGCTGATCCTGCTGGCCATGGCGGTGCTGCGGCTGGGGTTCCTCGCGAACTTCCTCAGCCATCCGGTGATCTCGGGCTTC
>JBBSCP010000484.1:0-2736 GCA_038250135.1 Acetobacterales bacterium
CGCCACTGGCTGAGCGCCTCGCCCCGGCACCGCCGCCGCCGGACAACCCGACGCCGGTCGAGGCGATGGCGCATCGCCTGAAGACGGCGGAGGGCCGGAAGCTTTACGCCCTGCGCAAGCAAACCCCTGAGCCGGTGTTCGGCATCATCAAGTCGGTGCTGGGGTTTCGCCAGTTTCTGCTGCGCGGGCTTGAGAATGTCCGCGGCGAGTGGAGCCTTGTGACCATGGCCTGGAACCTGAAGCGGATGTTCGTCCTGGCGGGCGCGAATTGAGCCGAGACCGGCGTTATTCGTGCCCAAATCGGCCCCAGCCCCGCGCCGGTGCCGCGCCTGCGCCGCCAAAATACGGTTGATCAACCATCACGACCGCCACAAGCCGAACCAGGGCCTTCAGTGCCTATGATGTCGGCCAGAATGCCCAAAACCGCACGACATCTCACTCCGACAGGCTGCTAGGATCTTTTTAGCGGCGCGCCGGCGCATGACGGCAGCGGGTTCCTGGCGATTGGCGATGCGCCGGGCCTCGGCATCGCGTTGCGGCACGGCGCGATCGCGAGGTTCCCTTATCGCCCGCGCAAGCCCGCCTTGCGGCTGCACGTGGATGGCTCGGTGGTGGATCAGTAGCGGAGTGCCGCGCCGATCGTCACGTCATTCCGGCCGGATGGCTGCGCGGTCGGCCAGCGTCTTCCACTTTGTCACGTCGTCGCGGATGCGCTGCGCGAAGGCCTCTGGCGGGGACATCACCAGCTCGCCGCCGATCGCGCTGACGCGCTCGCGCAACTCGGCGTTGTCGCGCAGCTTCACCAGCTCGGCATTCATGCGGTCGAGGATCGGCTGCGGCGTGCCGCGCGGCGCCAGCAGGCCGTTCCAGGCGGCGGTTTCATAGCCCGCTACCCCCGCCTCCTGCATGGTCGGCACCTCCGGCAGCATCGGGCTGCGCTGCGCGGTGCTGATCGCCAGGGCGCGCAACCCGCCGGCGCGGATGAAGGGCATCAGGTTTGTCAGGTTGCCGAAGAGCACCGGCGCGTCGCCCGATATTGCCGCCTGCGCCATCTGCTGCGTGCCGCGATACGGCACGTGCTGGATGTCGAGCCGTTCCATGTACTTCAACAGCTCCATGCCGAGGTGGTTGGAGGCACCGATGCCGCCCGAGGCGTAGTTCAGTTGCCCCGGCCGGGCACGGATGTAGGCGAGCAGTTCGGCGACGTTGTTCACCGGCAGCGTGCGCGGATTCACCACCAGGACGTTGGGCCCGACCACGACGAGCGCGATCGGGTCGAACGCAGTGGTGAGTTCATAGGGAAGATCGCGATAGATGGCGGCGTTGATGCCGTTTGACCCGGCATTGCCGAACAGAAAGGTGTAGCCATCGGGCGTGGCGCGAAAGGCGGTTTCCACGCCGAGCCTGCCGCCAGCACCGCCGCGCAGTTCGATCACGATGGGCTGCCCCAGCGCACCCTGGAGATGGCCAGCGAGGAGCCGCGCGACCAGGTCATTTCCGCTGCCCGGCGCGTCCGGCAGGATCCAGCGGATCGGCCGGTTCGGCCAAGCCGGCTGCGCCGCCGCCGGTACCGCGGCGAGAAACGCCGTCAAGAGGGTCCTCCGCCGCATTCCTGTCCTCCCATGGATGCCCGGCGATCGATCCGCGAGTGGCCCGTCGCCGACCGGAGCCAATTCGAGATTTACCATCTGGATTTTGGATAATACAAGATAAATTGTCATCGCTTGCGTCGCTTCTCTGGGCGACTACCAACGAAGCCGGGCGCGAACGCCATCCGCCCGCGGGAGAGAACAACCATGAAGACGATGTTGCGGGCACTCGGAATCCTCATCGCACTGCTCAGCCCCGGCCTGGCGACGGAATTGCCGTCCGGCACCATCCGCGTCGTTACCGGCTATGCACCCGGTGGCAGCAGCGACCTGATCGCCCGCCTGATCGCCGGCCGCCTGTCCGAAACCACGCGGCGCAGCTTCATCGTGGACAATCGGCCCGGCGCGGCCGGCACGCTCGCCCTCTCCTACGTCGCGGAAGCCGCGCCGGACGGACGCACCATCATGCTTGGGGAGAACGGGGCGCTGGTCACCGCGCGCACCTCCATCGCCAACCTCCGCCACGATCCGCAGCGCGACCTGGCGCCGATCACGCTGGCGGCGCACCAGACCGTGGTGATCTCGGTGCGCCCCGGCTTCGCCGACAGCCTGTCCGCACTGATCGCCCGAGCGCGCGCCAATCCGGGCCGCATCACCTACGGCTCGGTCGGCACAGGCAATCCGATCCACCTGTTCGGCGAGGATCTCGGCCGCCGCGCCGGCATCGAGTTGCTGCATGTGCCGTACCGTGGCGGCGGCCCGCTGATGAATGCCATGCTCGCCGGCGAGGTGGATGTCAGCTTCTTCTCGATCGCCGTGGGCCTGGGCCAGTTCCGCGACGGCCGGTTGGTGCCGCTGGCGGTGCTCGACGCGCAAAGCCACCCCGCCCTGCCGAACGTACCGCCTGCCGCGACGACTGTGCCTGGCCTTTACGGAAGCTTCTGGTTCGGCCTGCACGCGCCGCCCGCCACCCCGCCGGCGCTGCTGGACGCCTTCAACGCGGCGATCGTCGCCGCTCTGCGTGAGCCCGCGCCGCTCGGCGAGCCGCGCCACCGCGAGCTCCGCCACGCGGGCGATCTCATCGGCGCGCAGCGGATGAAAGACCACGATCTGGTCGAGCCGGTTCACGAGCTCGGGCCGGAACGCG
>JBBSCP010000485.1:0-2735 GCA_038250135.1 Acetobacterales bacterium
GTTTCGTACATCGCTGGCGCGCCATGCTGGGCGAGGTGTTGCAAGGCTGCGACGCCTTCGTCACCACCTCCCCCTACGCCGCCGCGCTGTTGGCCGAGCACTTCCCCTGGCTCGCGGCGCGCGATCTGCGAGTCATCGCGCATGGGCGGGACTTCCCGGGCCTCGGCGCGCTGGCGGCTGAGCCGCAACTCGGTGAGACGCTGCGCGTGCTGGTGCCGGGCAATGTCTCCGCCGTGAAGGGCGGCAACCTCATCGCCACGCTGGCGGCGCTCGACACCGAGCGCGACATCGAATTCCATGTGCTCGGCGCGGTCGATGGCGCACTGCGCGAGCCGATGCCCGGCGTGGTGCTGCACGGGCGCTACGACCGCGACAGCTTCGCCGAGCGTGTCGCGAAGATCCGCCCGCATCTCGGCGCCATCCTCTCGATCTGGCCGGAGACCTATTGCCACACGCTCAGCGAATGCTGGTCGGTCGGGCTGCCGGTGCTGGGGACGGCGCTCGGCGCGGTGGAGGAGCGGATCGGCGCCACCGGCGCGGGCTGGCTGGTCGATCGCGATACGCCGCCCGAGGAAATTCTCGCGCTGCTGCAACGCCTGAAGCGGGACGGCGCCGAAATGCGCGCGCGGCGGGAGCGCGTGCAGGCCTGGCAGGTGCAGGAGGGCCGGCACTACCACACCGGCGCCATGGCCGCGCGCTACGACGCGCTGTACCGGGATATCGCGGCGCGCCGCCGCAGCTTTCTCGGGGTCGCGGCACCTCGCCCCACGCCAGTGGTGGTGGTGCTGCGCGCTGCTGAGGCGTCCTCCGCCTTCCGCCTCGCGCTGCCGCTGCGCAACGATACGGCGCGTGTGCCGGTGTACCGCCAGGGCTCGCCCGCGACGCCGATCGGCGAGGGCGCAGCGGGCCAGGCGGATCTCGTGCTGATCCCCGCCGGCGTGCTGCCGCCGCGCGACATCGCCCAAGTGCTGGCGCGCTGCGCCGCTGCGCAAATCCCCCTGCTGGTCGAGGTCGATGCGGCGCTGGCACGGCGGGCGCGCCCCGGTGGCGATGCGCCGGCCCTGGCGGCCGCCCTGGCCAGCGGCGCCGCCACCGCGCTCGCCGCCAGCGAGGAGGCCGCGCAATTGCTGGCCGAAGCCGGCATCCGGGCGGAGACGCTGCCCCTCGCCCTCGATGCGGCGAGCTGGACCGCGCCGCTGGCCGAAAGCATGCCGCCGCCGCCAGAGGGCACCCTGCGCGTACTCGGCTTCGACGACGAACCGGCATGGCCGGCGCTTCGCGCGGCGCTGGAGACGCTCGCCGTGCTCGGCGTGGTGGAGATCATGCCGCTCGGCCCCGCGCCTCGTGCGGCGGCGGCGGAGGCGCATTTGCGCGCGCGGGCCGCGGGCTGTGGTGTGGCCGTATTGGCCGGCGTTCAGGGCGGCGCCGAACGGCGCCTCGCGCTCGCCGCCGCCGGCCTGCCGTTGATGCGCACGGTCGGCCCCGGCGAGGCACCCGGCGAGACGCCGCAGGGCGAGGTGCTGGTGGCGGACACGCCGGATGGCTGGGTGCAGGCGATCGGCGCGCTCTCGGTCGATCCGGCGCGGCGAACGGCGCTGGCACGGCGCATCGCTGCGCAGGCGCCAATCGATTTTTCCCGCAAGCGGGAGGCCGCGCTGGATGCTTTGGTGCTGCGGTTGATCGGCCGGGATTGAGCTCTGCCATGACAGTTTCGTGCCAGAGCATTCGCGATGCCTTGTGCATTGCGGCACGGCGGGGCGCATGCAACGCTGAAGCAGATATTGATCTGAAACTATGATATTCTTCGAGGTGCCCATGGCCGACGCTTTCACAACTGCCGAGACGCAGACCCCGCTCGCGCGACAGGCCTTCGCCACCGAAAAGCCCCTGTTCATCGATTTCGGCTGTGGCCGCGGTGATTCGATGCGCATCGCCGACAAGATCATGCGCGGCCCTGGCGTCGGCATCGATCTCTCGGCGGAGCGCGTCGAGGCGGCGCGCGAGCAGGGCCTCGACGTCGTGCAGAGCGACGTGCTGACCTTCGAGGAACGCAACCTCACCACCGCCGCCTTCGCCCTGGACCTGATGCCGGAGCTGGAGGGCCGCCGCGCGCTGGAGACCGCCTGCACCAACATGCTGCGCGCAGCGACCGATTTCGCTGTCGTGCAGCACATGTGCTTCGACAGCGTGGAATCCCTGCTCGCCCGCGGGCTGGTGGTGCCGGACCACATGGGCAAGTCCATTCGCTGCCGGCCGCGCATTTCAGACTACGTGCATTTCGTGCAGCAATTCGGCCCGCGGCTCGACATCGTCGGCCTCGCCGCCTTCGGCATCGGCGACCCGCGGGCGGAACCCTGCACGCTGACCGGCCTGGGTGGGGCGATGTTCTCCCAGCTCGAACAACGGCCGGTCTATCGCTCGGTGCGGATCATCCTGGCGCGCAAGGCTTCGGCCCGCTTCCAGATGGCGCTGCGCCGCGCCGGCTCTGGCGATGCGCTGCTGATCTGGGAAGCGCCCGGCGCGGCCTAGCGCACTATCGGTTCAATTGAACCGATTTCGTGCGCTTTAAACGCCTGAATCTAAAGCACGGACTTTGGTTCAAACGATTCCGTTTGCACCAAACGTGCTTTAGCGCACTATCGGTTCAATTGAACCGATTTCGTGCGCTTTAAACGCCTGAATCCAAAGCACGGACTTTGGTTCAAACGATTCCGCTAGAACCAAACGTGCTTTAA
>JBBSCP010000486.1:0-2725 GCA_038250135.1 Acetobacterales bacterium
CTTTGGCACTGCCCGTTCCGGTCGCGCTCGACGCCGATGCCCTCAACATCCTGGCGCGCGATCGCGCGCTGCAGGCGACGGTTGCGCAGCGCGACGCCCCCACGCTGGCCACGCCGCATCCGGGTGAGGCCGCGCGCGTGCTGGGCATCTCGACCGAGGAGGTGGAGCGAGATCGCGTCGCGGCGGCACACGAACTGGCTCGCATGCTGCAGGCCAGCGTCGTGCTGAAAGGCGTTGGCAGCGTCATCGTCCATCGCGACGCCACGTGGGCAATCAATGCCAGCGGCGGTCCGGCATTGGCCACGCCGGGCAGCGGGGATGTGCTGTGCGGATTTCTGGGTGCGTTGCTCGCGCAGCGGATCCCGGCGCATGAAGCGATGCCACTGGCCGTGTGCCTGCATGGCGCCGCGGCGGATTATTTGGTGGCGCAAGGCATCGGCCCGCTCGGACTGACGGCATCCGAATTGCCCGACGCCGCGCGCGCGCTGCTCAACGCCGCAACGCGCCGCGGCTGATACGCTGACTCAGGGCACCAGCACGGTCGCGCCGGTGGTGGCGCGCGATTCCAGCACGCGGTGCGCCTCTGCGGCGTCCTTCAGCGCGAAGGTCTGCCGCGCTTCCGAGCGGATCTTGCCGGCCAGTACCAGCCCGAACATCTCATCCGCCATGGCCACAAGGTTGGCGCGCTTCGCCGCATAGGTGAAGAGCGTGGGCCGCGTGACGAAGAGCGATCCCTTCTGCGCCAGGAGACCGATGTTGAACGCCGCAATCGGTCCGGAGGCAGCGCCGTAGCTGACGAACATGCCGAGCGGCGACAGGCAGTCGAGCGACTGCGGAAACGTGTCCTTGCCGATCGAGTCGTACACCACGGGCACACCTGCACCCCCGGTGATTTCTTTCGTCCGTGCGACAAAATCCTCCCGCGTGTACACGATCGTGTGTTCGCATCCGTTCGCGCGGGCGAGTTCGGCCTTGGCATCCGAGCCCACGGTGCCGATCATGTGGACGCCCAACGCCCGCGCCCACTGGCAGGCGATGAGGCCCACGCCACCGGCGGCCGCATGGAACAGGATCGTCTCGCCGCCCTTCAGCCGAAACGTCTGCCGGAACAGGTACTGGACCGTCAGACCCTTCAGCATCAGCGTGGCTGCGGTCATGTCGTCGACGCCATCGGGAATCTTCACCAGCCGGTCCGCAGGCATCAGGCGCTCGGTCGCATACGCGCCGACCGGGCCGCCGCTGTAGGCAACGCGGTCACCTGCCTTCAGGTCGTCGACACCGGCGCCCACGGCATCCACCGCGCCCGCCCCTTCGAGACCGATGCCCGACGGCATCGTCAGCGGATAGAGCCCGGAGCGGTGGTAGGTGTCGATGTAGTTGAGGCCGATGGCCGTCTGCCGGATGCGGGCCTCGCCGGGGCCGGGTGCGCCCACGACGATATCCTCGGCCACCAGGACCTCGGGGCCACCGTGTGCGCGGATGCGGATTGCGTATGCCATGTCGTGCCTTGTCAGGAATTGTTCAGATGGATAGCAGCCGCACCGTGGCGAACCCGGCGGCCGTCAACAGCAGGGAGCCGAAGAGATGCGCGGCGGCCAGCAGCACGCCCGCCGTGTAATCGCCCACGGCCAGCAGCGTGGTCACTTCGGCGGAGAAGCTCGAAAATGTGGTCAGGCCGCCCAGCAAGCCTGTGATGATGAAAAGGCGCCACTCGGGTGGAAGATCGGGGCGCGCGATGATCACTGCGACGGCCACGCCGACGAAGTAGCCGCCGATCAGGTTCGCGGCCAGTGTGCCGAGCGGGAACTGCAGGTGGCGCGGATTGAGCCATGCCACGAGGCCCCAGCGCAGCCATGCGCCCAGCGCCGCACCGATGCCGACCGCGGCAAATTGAGAAAGCATGGGTGCAGTGTAGCGCGGTGCGCGACGGCACGCCGGGCGCGCGGCGTCAGCGGATGAACTGTTCGGCGTACTGCGCGCCGAGGCCGCACGCCGCATAGTGGGCGCGGCACATGTCGATTTTGGTCCACACGTCCTCGTAGCCGGATTGCCGCCCCTGCGCGTCAAGGTAGATCATCGCGCCGCTGATGTTGAAGAACGTGATCATCTCCTTGCAGTCCTCCGGCACCACCAGTGTATGGATCTCGCCCGGCGGTTCATAGACGAAGCTGCCCTCCTCGGCGACCCAGTCGTGCTCCAGGTAGCGCCAGCGACCCTTGATCACGTAGCCGACGACCACCATGGGATGTCGATGCCGCGACAGGACGCCGCTGCGGCGCACGCGCAGCAGATTGCACCAACCGCCGGAAACGGTATTGAGCAGCAGCGGCCGGAACCATACGTCCGGGGCCTGCGGCACCCACACGCGTTCGTCGTCGGGAATGGCGCCGACGGCGATCTCGGGGACGATACCGGTGGTGGGAAGGATCAACGGTGCATTCATTGCGTGGAGTCCTTGATGGCGTGCGCAAGCGCGGTGATTTCGGCGCCCGGATCGATCTCTTTCGGGAACTGGCGATGCGCGCGGCGATACCAGTAGCGCGCGTTACCGATGTCGCCCTCGACGATATGCACGATGCCGTGCGCCCAGCACCCCAGCACCGTGTCGTCAGTCTGCACGATCGCGTGGGCCTTTTGCCAATCGCCCTTCTTCAGATATCGAACCGCGGTGCCGATGGGCATGGTAAACCCTCCTACGTGATCAGGTAGCCGCCATCGACGGGCA
>JBBSCP010000487.1:0-2710 GCA_038250135.1 Acetobacterales bacterium
AACCCGACCTCGCTGATCCTCTCGGCCGCGATGCTGCTGGAATGGCATGCGACGCATCGCGGCAACGCGGCGGCGGGTGCCGCGGGGCAGGCCATCCACGCGGCGATCGACGCGGCACTGGCCGATCCCGCGACGCGCACCACCGATCTCGGCGGCACGCTCGGCACCAAAGCGTTCGCGCAACGTGTCGCGACACTGACAGGGGCCTGAACGTGACCGGCAAGGCGGTGCCACGCCGCCAGGAACCAGAGGGAGGCAACGAGCATGGTCATCCGACGGAGTATCCTGGGCGGTATCTCCCGGCCGACACAGGCGCATTGCTGACCAAGCCAAGCGCCGGCACCGCAATGGGCCGGCGTATCAACAAACAGGAGGACGCCATGGCAATGAACACGACGCAAAGGCCGCGCAGGCCACAATACGGGCGCAGGCTTGCCCTTGGCCTCGCGGCCTTGATGGCCACGGCGGCACCTGCGCAGGCCTGGCCGGAACGGCCGATCCGCATGGTGATCCCCTTCGCGCCTGGCGGCGGCACCGACGTCGTCGCGCGCGTCGCCGCCGCCTGCATGCAGCAGGGGCTCGGCCAATCCATCGTGATCGACAACCGGCCCGGCGCCGGCGGCACGTTGGGCACCGACCTGGTCGCGAAGGCGGCGCCGGACGGCTACACCATCACCGTGCTGACGCTGTCCTCGGCGGTGCTCAATTCCTTCCTCTACACGCGGCTGCCCTTCGATACGCGGCGCGACTTCGCGGCGGTGGCCGAGATCGGACGCAGTCCGAATGTGGTGGCGGTCCGGCCCGACCATCCGGCACGCGACATCGCCGGGCTGATCGCCGCGGCACGGGCGGCGCCGGATACCGTCACCTATGGCTCCGGCGGCAACGGCACCATCGTGCATCTCTCGACCGTGCTGTTTTCGAACATGGCGGGCGTGCGCATGCAGCACGTGCCCTTCCGCGGCGGTGGGCCGGCCCTGCAGGCGCTGATGGGCCGGCAGATCGACCTGATGATCGACAGCCTGCCGGTGGTGCTGACGCAGGTGCGCGAGGGCACGATCCGCGGCATCGCGGTGACCTCTGCGCAGCGCCTGCCGCAACTGCCCGACCTGCCGACGGTGCAGGAAGCCGGTCTGGCGGGGTATGAGACGCAGAACTGGTTCGGCGTCTTCGCCCCCGTCCGCACGCCGGCGCCGATCATCGAGCGCCTGGCCGCCGAGGTACGCCGCCTGGTCGCCGACCCCGATTGCCGCCGCCGCCTGACCGAGATGGGTGTGGCGCCGGTGGGCTCCGGCCCGGTCGAGTTCACGGCGTTCTGGGACCGGGAACTTGCCACCTGGGGGCCGATCGTCCGCGCCTCTGGCGCCACTGTCGAATGACACGGCGCATCGCGCTGATCCATGCGGTGGATGTCGCGATCCCTCCGGTCCACGCGGCCTTCGCCGCGCTGTGGCCGGAGGCGCGGCTGATGAACCTGTTCGACGACAGCCTGTCGCCGGACCGGGCCGCGGACGCCACGCTGACCCCACGCATGTCAGCGCGCATCATGGCCTTGGCACGCTACGCCGCCGAGGCCGGGGCGGCCGGCATCCTGTTCACCTGTTCCGCCTTCGGCCCCGCCATCGAGGCGGCGGCGCGCGCCCTGCACCCGCTGCCGGTCCTGAAACCGAACGAGGCGATGTTCGCCGCGGCCGGTGCCACCGGCGGCACCATCGGCATGCTGGCCACCTTCGGCCCCGCCTGCGCCAGCATGGAGGCTGAATTCGCCGAAGCCTTCGCGCTGCCGCTGCAAAGCCTGGTGGTCCCGGACGCGATGGCGGCATTGCGGCAGGGCGATGGCGCCAAGCATGACCGGCTTCTGGCCGAGGCTGCCGGCACCATGCCACGGTGCGACACCGTGATGCTGGCGCATTTCTCCACCAGCCGGGCAGAGGGCAGCGTCCGGGCAGTGCTGCCGGGCGTCCGGGTCCTGACCGCGCCAGGCGCCGCCGTATTGGCGCTGCGCGCGCGGGCAGACCGCTGACTGGGGGTTCGTCTGAAGAAGGAACAGATCGGCGCCGTCGCGGATTGGTGTTGTTGGCGTCAAGCTGTTCCGCTTCCTCGCGCCGCAGGGCATTCCGGTAGGTTACTCGCTGCCCGCGCCGCTGAAAGAGCGCGAAATCGCCGCTGAAAAAATCACGCGCAAGGGCTATGCCGATGCCTCGCATCTGACCGATGTGGTGCGCGGCGGCTTCGATGTGGCGACGCCGGAGCATGCGGGCGCCGTGGTGAAGGCGTTGGCCCGCCGCTATGCGGTGCTCGATGAAGGCTGGGTGCTTACGGCGGACAGATACTTGGACGCGAAGGTGATGCTGCGCCTGGATGACGGCACCGTGGCCGAAGTTCAGCTATGGCCGCCCGGCATGTACGACGCCAAAGACAGCAAGATCGGCGGCGGACACCGGATGTACACTGAAAGCCGCGAACCCGGCGTGGCGCCGGAGAGAGCGGCTGAGTTGGAGGCGCAGATGCGCGCCCTTTATTCCGAAACGCTGGCAGGCGCGGGCAACGACTGGTCCGGCGTGGGCATGCCCGGCGGTGGCCAGCGATTGGCCGGCACCCAGGCGCGGAAATCCGCCTCAGACCTTAACGAGCCGCTCGTAACGACCTCCCCCCAGATGACAGGAACCCATGGGCCGCCATCGCGCAGGATGGCGAACGCTAAGCCTGG
>JBBSCP010000488.1:0-2684 GCA_038250135.1 Acetobacterales bacterium
CTGCGCTTCTTCGCGATGGCCGAAACCCCCGGAGCGATCGGTGTCTGAGGCGCCCATGACCGACCCACCGCTCATCGAGATCTGGACCGATGGCGGCTGCAAGCCCAATCCCGGCCCTGGCGGCTGGGGCGCGATCCTGCGCTTTGGCGCGACGGAGAAGGAGCTTTCCGGCGCCGACCCCGCCACCACCAACAACCGCATGGAACTCACCGCGGCGTGCGAGGCGCTGGAAGCGCTGAAGCGCCCCTGCCGCGTGGTGGTCCACACCGACAGTGAATATGTGCGCAACGGGATGGAGCGCTGGGTGAAGGGCTGGGTGCGCAACAATTGGCGCAACGCCGCGCGCGACCCGGTGGCGAATTACGAGCTGTGGCAGCGGCTACTGGCCGCGGCCAAGCCGCATGACGTCGATTGGCGCTGGGTGCGCGGCCATTCGGGGCACCCGATGAACGAGCGGGCGGATGTGTTGGCGACCAATGCGCGGCAGACTCTCGCTCAGTAGTACGTCAAATCCCGCGCCTTCCCGCCGAAGATGCGCCAAGCCACGATGGTGTAGACCAGGATGACCGGCAGCACGAACAGCGCCCCCGCCAGGATGAGCGAGAGGCTCTCCGGCGCGCTCGCCGCCTGCCAGACCGTCAACCGCTCCGGCACGATGTAGGGAAAGAAGCTCCAGGCCAGGCCGGCGAAGGCCAGGCAGAACAAGGCGGTGGCGCCGAGGAAGGGCAGGCGGCGCAGCGCATCGTTCGGCAGCGGCATGTGGCGCAGCAAGGCCGCGAGACCGGCGAGGATGCCGAAGGTCATCAGGGGCAGCGGCGCCAGCAGGACCACATTGGGGAAGTCGAACCAGCGCTCGAAAATGCGCGGGCTGGCGAAGGGGGTGGCGACCGACACCGCCAGGATCCCTGCCGCAAGGCCCCAAAGCGAATAGCGCGCCCAGCGCACGGCGTGAATTTGCAACGCGCCCTCGGTGCGCCAGATCAGCCAGCAGGCGCCGATGAAGGCATAGGCCACCGCCACGCCCAGCGCCGACAACCCGGCAAAAACCAGCGGAAACCAGCCCTCGGCGAAGCCCAGCACGTAGCGCCCGAGCATCCAGCCCTGCGACAGCGCGGCCACCGCCGAGCCGCCGATGAAGGCATGGTCCCAGCGGCGCTTATCGGCGGGGCCGCCGGCCTTGGCGCGGAACTCGAAGGCCACGCCGCGCAGCGTCAGGCCGACCAGCATCAGCGCCACCGGCATGTACAGCGCCGTCAGCACCATGCCATGCGCGGTGGGGAAGGCGACCAGCAGCAGCCCCACGCCCAGCACCAGCCAGGTCTCGTTGGCGTCCCAGAACGGGCCGATCGAGGCGACCATGCGATCGCCCTCGGCATCCTCGGTCGCCAGCGGCAGCAACAGTCCGACGCCGAGGTCGAAGCCGTCCAGCACCACATAGGCCAGGATCGAGAAGGCCATGAGGGCGGCGAAGACCACCGGCAGCAACTCGGGCGACAGGAAGGGGGTCACGCGCGGGCTCCCTGCGCCAATGCGTGGGTCACCACAACCGCGCTGTCGGTCTGCTCCACCAGATGCCCCTTGCGTGCCAGGCGATACAGCGTGGCCACGTAGGCGACCAACAGCCCGGCATAGATGACCAGATACATGGCGAGCGTGGTGGCCACGCTGGCCGCCGGCACCGGCCCCACCGCATCCGCGGTGCTGAGCACGCCGGTGACGAGCCAGGGCTGGCGGCCGATTTCGGTCACGTACCAGCCGGCGAGTGTGGCGATCCAGCCGGCGAAGGTCATCACCACAAGGCCGCGCAGCAGCAGCTTCGGCAACTCGCCGCGCCGCCACAGGAAGAAGGCCGACAGCAGCCCCATGCCGATCATCGCCAGGCCGATGCCGACCATGACGCGGAAGGCATAGAACACCGGCGCCACGGGCGGGTGCTTGCCGATGAAGTCGTTGAGCCCCGGCACCTCGCCATCGAGCCTGTGCGTCAGGATCAGGCTGGCGCCGGAGGGGATCGCGATCTCGAAGTGGTTGGTCCGATTCACCTGATCGGGAATGGCGAACAGCACCAGAGGCACATGCCCGCGCGTTTCCCAGTTCCCCTCCATCGCCGCGACCTTGGCCGGCTGGTATTCGAGCGTGTTCAGGCCGTGCAGATCGCCCACGAAGGCCTGCACCGGCGCCAGCACCGCCGCCATGACGATGCCCGTACGAAGGGCGACGCGCACGCCATCCGCGCGATCGCCACGCAGCCAGCGCCAGGCGGACATGCCCGCCACGAGGAACGCCACCGTCAGCCCCGAAGCGATCATCATGTGCGTCAGGCGATAGGGCATGGAGGGGTTGAAGACGATGGCGAACCAGTCCGTCGCATGCGCCACACCGTCACGCATCTCGAAGCCCTGCGGCGTGTGCATCCAGCTGTTCAGCGCGATAATCCAGAAGGCCGACATGCTGGTGCCGAAGGCGACCAGAACGGTCGCCCCGGTATGCACCCAGCCCGGCACGCGCTTGCTGCCAAACAGCATGATGCCGAGGAAGGTGGCCTCCAGGAAGAACGCCGTCAGCACCTCATAGGCCAGCAGCGGGCCCGCGATGTTGCCGACATGCTCCATGAAGCCCGGCCAATTGGTGCCGAACTGGAAGGACATCGTGATGCCCGAGACCACGCCCAGCGCGAAGGACAG
>JBBSCP010000489.1:0-2670 GCA_038250135.1 Acetobacterales bacterium
CTTCATGGCGGCGGTGATCTGCCTGCCGGCCTTCCTCGCGCTGCGCTTCTTCACCTGGGCCGACGCCCCGGGCACGGAAGGGCTGTTCGGCCGGCCGCTGCTGGCGGAGCTGATCGGCTTCGTCCTCGCCTGGACGGTCTTCGCGCTGGCCTCGCGCCCGATCGTTCAGAGTTGGGGGAAGCTCGCCGCCTGGCCGCGCTTCATCGCCGCGTGGAACTGGTCCAACGTCGTGCAATACGCCGTGCTGCTGCTGCTGACCGTGCCCGGCGCGCTCGGCCTGCCCGATGCGGTGGGGCAGGTGCTGCTGCTGTCTGGGCTTGGCTATGCGCTGTGGATCGAGTGGTTCGTGGTGCGCAGCGCGCTGGAGGTGACGGGCATGCGTGCGGCGGCGCTGGTCGCCTTCGATTTCGCGCTCGGCCTGTTCCTCAGCGGGCTGGTGCAGCGATTGTCGGTCGGATGAGGGGATGAGCATGCAACGCTTCGACGCGGCCGACCTGCGCCGCTTCGCCACCGAGGCCTTTCGCGCCGCCGGGCTCGACGCCGAACGCGCCGCCTGCGTGGCCGAAGTGCTGGTCGAGGGCGATCTGATGGGCCACGACACGCATGGCTTGGCCCTGCTGGGCGGCTATCTCGACTCGCTCGCCAGCGGCGACATGCGCGCGGAGGGCGAGCCCGAGATCCTTTCGGAAACCCCCGTCGTGCAGGCCTGGCACGGCCGCAAGCTGCCCGGCCCATGGCTGGTGCGCCGCGCCATCGGCTTTGCCCAGCAGGCCGCGAAAACCTTCGGGATCGGCGCGGTGAGCATCGCGCAGGCGCATCACATCGCCTGCCTCGCCGCCTATGGCCCGCCGGTCGCCGCCGCCGGGCAGATGCTGGTCGTGACCTGCTCGGACCCCGCCACGGCCTCGGTCGCGCCCTGGGGCGGTACGCGGCGCACGCATACGCCCAACCCGTTGGCGGCGGCGTGGCCGACGCCGAACGGCCCAGTGCTGGTCGATGTGTCGATGTCGATCACCACCAACGGCATGACCGGGCGCCGGCGCGCCGAGGGTCGGGCGTTCGACCATGAATGGCTACTCGACGGCCAGGGCAACCCGACGCGCGACCCCAACGCCTTCTGGGCCGACCCGCCCGGCTCGCTGCTGCCGCTCGGCGGGTTGGAGGCCGGGCACAAAGGCTTCGCGCTCGGCCTGCTGGTGGAGGCGCTGACCAGCGGACTCGCGGGGGTCGGCCGGGCGGATCAACCAACCGGCTGGGGCGCCTCGGTGCTGGTGCTGGTGCTGGACCCCGCGAAATTCGGCGGAGCCGAGGCCTTCCTGCGCGAATCCGGCTGGATGGGCGAGGCTGTGCGCGCCAACCCGCCGCGGCCTGGCATGGGTGCGCCGCGGATGCCGGGTTCACTGGCGATGGGCAAGCGTGACAAGGCGCTGGCCGAGGGCGTGGCGCTGCATCCCTCGATTCCGCCGGCACTGGCGATGCTCGCCGAACGCTATGCCCTGGCGCCGCCGGTCCACGCCGGTTCGGTTTCATAGCGCGCGCACACGAAGCTCAGCCCATCGGGCGGCGCCGTCTGGCCGGCCTGCGCGCGATCCCGCCCTTCCAGTACGCTCCGCGCCCAACTCACCGGCCGGTGGCCGGCGCCGATTTCGGCCAGCGTGCCGACCAGATTGCGCACCTGGTGGTGCAGGAAGCTGCGGGCTTCCACGCTGATCTCGATCACGTCGCCGAAGCGCGCAACGTCGAGTCTTTCAAGCGTGCGGATCGGCGATTTCGCCTGGCAGGACCCGGCGCGGTAGGCCGAGAAATCATGCTGGCCAAGCAGCATCTGGGCCGCCTCATGCATCGCGCCCGCATCGATCCGCCGCTTGCAATGCCAAACCTGGTTGGCCTCCAGCGCGGGGCGTGAGGGGCGGTTGAGAATGCGGTAGCGATAGGCGCGGCCGATGCAGGCGAAGCGTGCCGAAAAATCATCCGCCACACGCGCCACCGCCGTCACGCTGATCGGGTGGGGCAGGGTGCGCGCGTTGATCGCATCGCGCACCCGCACTGGCGCAAGTTCGAGCGCCAGTGCGATATCCGCCACCATCGCCTCGGCATGCACGCCGGCATCGGTGCGGCCGGCGGCGGTAGCCTTCGGCATGGCGCCATGGTTGAGCGGTGCGGCCGCTTCCTCGATGATTTTCTGGATGGCCGGCAGGTCACGCTGGCGCTGCCAGCCGCAATATGCCGCGCCGTTCCATTCCAGGCGCAGCGCATAGCGCGGCATCAGCCCAGCACCGTCCCCTGGGGCAGCGCAAAGCCGCGCAGGAAATCACCGGCCGGCATGGCGGCGCGCCCGGCGCGTTGCAGCCGGGTGAGGCGCAGCGCTCCGCTGCCGCAGGCGATGGTCGGCGCGGCATCGAGCACCGTACCGGGGGCGCCCGTGCCCTCGGCGGGTTCAGCGGCGTGCACGCGCACCACCTCCTCGCCGAGTTGGAAGAAGCAGCCGGGCCAGGGGGTAAGGGCGCGGATGCGCCGGTCCAGCGCCTCGGCCGGCTGCGTCCAGTCGAGTCGGCCATCCTTCTTGGCGAGCTTCGGCGCATAGGTCACGCCCGCTTCGGGCTGCGGCACCGCCACCGGCGCTTCGTCGAGGGCGCGCAGGATCAGCCGCGCGCCGATCTCGGCCAGGGC
>JBBSCP010000490.1:0-2669 GCA_038250135.1 Acetobacterales bacterium
AGCGGAACAGCCGCACCGGGTTCTCCGACTCGGCCGTGAGGACGAGGCGGTTGGCCGGCACGAGCACCGTCGCCGCGAACAGCATGCTGCTCAGCGCGGTGATGGTGCGGGTCGAGTTGGGCATCGCCGGCGCTCCTTCAGGCAAACCGCATCATGCGGGCCAAAGGTTGCGCTCAGATTGCGCCGTGTTGCGCCTGTTTCACGGCGCCGATCTGGGATCGGGCCTAGTCGCGGATGTTCAGGCTGCGCACCAGTGGCACCCAGGTGGCGTTCTCCTCCCGCACATAGGTGGCGAATCGCTCTGGCGACCAGCCGCGCATGGCCGGCGTGCCGAGCGCCTCGAAGCGCTGGAGGATCGCGGGGTCGGACAGCGCCTGTTCGGTCGCGGCCGCCATGCGTTCGACGATGCTGCGCGGCAGGCCGGCGGGGCCGAAGAAGCCATACCAGGAATAGGCCTTGAAGTCGGGCACGCCCGCTTCGCGCGCCGTCGGGATATCCGGGATCATCGAGGACCGGTCATCGGTCGCGGTGAACAGGATCCGCGCCGTGGCCCCCTCATGGAAGGGCTTCAGCAGGGCGGGGATGTCCATGCAGTAGTGGATTTCGCCCGATTGCAGCGCGGCGAACACCTGCCCGCCACCGCGATAGGGCACGTGCACCACCTCCGCGCCCACCTTCAGCGCGAAGGTGGCGGCCGCGATATGGCCCGAACTGCCCACGCCTGAGGAGCCGAACTGGAATTTTCCGGGGTTGGCCCGAAGCAAAGCGATAAACTCGGCCGCCGTGGTAGCCGAGACGCCGCCGCGCCGGGTGATGGCCATGCAGATGGGCACGAAGACGGTGGGCGCGATCGGCGTCAGGTCGCGGATCGGGTCGAAGGGCATCGGGGCGCTGAGCCCCGGTGCCAGGCCGAGGGGCGAAAGCGTGGTCAGAAGGATCACATCGCCGTCCGGGCGTTGCTTCGCCACGAAGTCGCTGCCGACCACGCCGCCGGCACCGGGGCGATTCTCGATCACCACCGGCTGGCCTAGGATCTCGGCGAGCTTGGGGGCGAGGATTCGGGTGGTGACGTCGGTGCCGCCGCCGGCACCGAAGGGCACGACGACACGGATCGGCCGGGTCGGCCAACTCTGGGCGAGGGCA
The DNA here is from genome assembly GCA_038250135.1 of Acetobacterales bacterium. Classification (GTDB taxonomy): domain Bacteria; phylum Pseudomonadota; class Alphaproteobacteria; order Acetobacterales; family Acetobacteraceae; genus Falsiroseomonas. The sequence goes on from JBBSCP010000490.1 coordinate 1,144, forward strand.
GGGGACGCCAGAAGTGTGGCCGGGGCGGCGGCCAGCAACTGGCGGCGGGAAAGGTGAAGACGCGGTCTCATGACGATTTTTCTCCGGGCAAGGCCGCGCCATGATGCAGCGCAACGTGACGCAGCGGAAGGCTCCGCCTGTGGATCATGTGGACAACGGGGATGGCCAGGAAATGGGGCAAAACGGGCCTTCCGCCGCGCGCCGGGCGGGCCCAAAGATGACCTGGAAGTGACTATCATCGCGGCGCCGTTTACCCCATGGTGATGAACGAAACCAGAACGCGCGGACTGTGGACAAGTTCCGCAGAAAAAATCAACAGGCGAATGCATGGCCGATGTGGTGTGCAGCCGAGTGTTGCAACACTACATCTTGTTGCGGTGGCCCTGCCGAGCGCATTGTCTGCGGCATGGGGAGTCGCCCGCAGTTTGGGGACATATGAGGGGGTTCGTCGTGTTTGATGCAGTTCAGCTTGAAGGCCATGGCCAGGTACGGATCGATCGGTCGCGCGACGCCGCGCTGACCGATTTCGGCAAGGCCACATTGGATGACCGCTACCTGTTGCCGGGCGAATCCTATCAGGACCTGTTTGCCCGCGTCGCCTCCGCCTATGGCGACGATGCGGCGCATGCGCAGCGGATCTACGACTACATCTCGAAGCTGTGGTTCATGCCGGCGACGCCGATCCTCTCCAATGGCGGCACCACGCGCGGCCTGCCGATCTCGTGCTTCCTGAACGAGGCATCGGACAGCCTCGATGGTATCGTCGGCCTGTGGAACGAGAATGTCTGGCTGGCGGCCAAGGGCGGGGGCATTGGCAGCTATTGGGGCAATCTGCGTGGCATCGGCGAAAAGGTGGGACGCAACGGCAAGACCTCGGGTGTCATCCCCTTCATCCGGGTGATGGATAGCCTGACGCTCGCGATCTCGCAGGGCTCGCTCCGCCGCGGTTCGGCGGCCTGCTACCTGCCGGTGAACCACCCCGAGATCGAGGAATTCCTCGAAATGCGCCGCCCGACCGGCGGCGATCCGAATCGCAAGGCGCTCAACCTGCACCACGGCGTATTCCTGTCGGACGCCTTCATGCGCGCCGTCGAGGGCGATGAGGAATGGGCGCTGGTCTCGCCAAAGGACGGCGCGCTGATGCGCAAGGTCTCGGCGCGAGGCTTGTGGATTCGCATCCTCACCGCGCGGATCGAGACGGGCGAACCCTATATCGTCTATGCCGATCACGTGAACCGAGCGCGGCCCGAGCACCACAAGCTGGCGGGGCTCGAGGTCAAGACCTCCAACCTCTGCTCGGAAATCACGCTGCCGACCGGCACGGACCAGCACGGGATGGAGCGCACCGCGGTTTGCTGCCTTTCCTCGCTCAACTGCGAGACTTGGTTCGAGTGGAAGGATTCTCCCGAGTTTATCCCCGACGTCATGCGCTTCCTGGACAACGTGTTGCAGTCCTTCATCGATACCGCACCCGATTCCATGGCCCGGGCGCGCTACTCGGCAATGCGCGAGCGTTCGGTGGGCCT
>JBBSCP010000491.1:0-2658 GCA_038250135.1 Acetobacterales bacterium
GGCCAGCAGCACTGCGAAGGAAGCACCCACCGCGCGCCCGATGACGCCGACCGGATGCGGCAGGCCGGGCAGATCGAACTCGACGAGTTCCGTGTGGTAGCAGGCCCAGCCGGGATGCGGACGCGCGCGGCCGATGCGCGCCAGATGGGCCACGATGTCGCCATCGGGATCGAGCAGGCAGGCCATGGGGACGTCCATCTCCGGCAGCCCCTTCTGCCGCCGCGCCTCGCGCAGCAGGGCAGCGGGCTGGAAGACGGACGGCGCATCGAACGCCTTCGCGGTGAGCAGCGGCGATGTCATGCGCCGACCAGCGCCGCGGCGGCAGGCGTGGTGCTTGTTTCCGTGGCAAGCAAACTGATCGGCTCCATGGCGTCGGAGCGTTGCAGGACCGCCCCGATGATCGCCGCATGCGGATAGCCCGCCGCGTGCAGCGCCGCCACGCAGGCCAAGGCCCGCGCCGCCGGCACACCGGCCAGCAATCCGCCTGCGGTCTGCGGATCGAACAGCAACGGATAATCGGGCAGCGCCTGAGCCTCATCGAGGTTCCGAACGGCACGGCGCAGTCGAACATTCTGCGGCTGAAGGGAGGAGAACACGCCGCGCGCCACACTCTCGCGCGCACCATCCAGCACCGGGATGCGATCCAGGATCAGCGTCGCATCCACCTCGCTCGCGCGCGTCATTTCCACCAGATGGCCGAGCAGGCCGAAGCCGGTGACATCAGTGGCAGCGCCTACCTCATGCGCCGCCAGAACCTCCGCACCGCGGCGGTTCGACGCGCACATATGCAGGATCGCGGCCTGCACCCATCGCGCCCGCGCCAGGCCGCGCATATCGGCCGCCAGCAGCGTTCCGGTGCCGATCGGCTTGGTCAGGATCAGCGCGTCGCCAGGCCGCAGCCCGCCCTTGCGCAGAAAGTTCTCACGCGCGACCAGGCCATTGACGGCAAAGCCCAACGACAGCTCGGCGCCTTCACTGGTATGGCCGCCCACCAGGGCGCAGCCGGCCTCGCGCAGCACCGCATTGGCACCTGCCATCATGGCGGAGAGTTCGGCCTCGACCTTCGCTTCCAGGCCGTAGGGGATGGTGGCGATGGCCAGCGCCGTCTGCGGTTCGCCGCCCATCGCGTAGATGTCGCCCAGCGCGTGATTGGCCGCGATCATGCCGAAGCGCCAGGGATCGTCCACGATGGCGCGGAAGTAGTCCACGGTCTGCACTGAAAGCTGGGGGCCGCCGGTATCCACCACCGCTGCGTCATCAGGGGCGGCAAGGCCGACCAGCACCTCGTCCCGGTGGAACGGCTCGATGCTGCCCAGCGCGCGCGACAGTACGGTGGCACCGACCTTGGCCCCGCAGCCGCCGCAGCGCATCGCGATGGCGGAGATATCGCGCAGGGCCGCCTTGTCCGCCAGCGGCGAGGCCGGCCCCGTGGCCGGCGCCGCCATCTCGGGCAGGTCACGGAAACGGCGCATGAAGCGGCGGTCAATCCAGTCTTTCCAGCGCCACACCAGGGCGCCGCCGAAGACACGGCCATTGCGCGTGCCAATGGCGTGCAGCCCGCCGGTGGACACCAGATACAGGGCGTCGCTCTGCGGCTTGTAGGGGTGCAGGGCGGTGCCGGTCAGGGTTGCGCGGATGTTGTCCGCCAGCACCGGACCGGCGCGCACGGCATAGACGCCGCTGCGCGGGATCGGCGCCGGATCGAAGGCAATGGTATCGCCGGCGGCGAAGATGTCGTCCCGGCCCACCGCGCGCAGCATCGCATCCACGCGCAGAAACCCGTTCGCGAGCGCCAGGCCGGTATCGGCCAGCCACGCGGCCGGCGCGGCCTGCGTGGTCCAGAGAATCTCGTCGGCCTCGATGCGCCTGCCATCGGCCAGCAGCACCGCGCCCTTGTGGACCGCAGCGACCCGCGCGCCGGTTTCCACAGTGATTCCGCGCTTGGCCAGCACGGCGCGGAAGCGGGCGCAGAATGCCTCCGGGAAGCTGCCCAGGATGTCCGCCCCACCGGCAATCAGCGTGAAGCGCATCCCGGGCGCCAGTTGCCGCAGGCTGTGCTCGGCCGCCAGCAGGAGTTCGACGCCACCCGCGCCTGCGCCCACCAGCAGCACATGGCGGGAGCGGCCTTCCACCACGCGCGCACGCAGCGCCGTATAGCGTGGCAGGAAACTGTCTATGGGTTTGACGGGCAGCGCGTGTTCGGCGGCACCGGGCACGGTGGCGGTATTCGGCCGTGATCCGATATCGAGCGACAGGATATCATAGGCCACTGGCGGCCGGTCGCGGCAGATCACCCGCCGGTTGGCGACGTCAATGCCGACCGCCTCGTCCTGATACAGCCGCGCGCCGGCAAACCGCGCCAACGGGCCGGTATCGATCAGGATTTCATCGGCCGTGTAGTGGCCCGCGACGTGGCCAGGCAGCATACCGGAATAGGGCGTATCCAGCTCACGCGTGATCAGCGTCAGCCGCACACCGGGGATCGGCTTCATGCCGAAATTGCGCAGCACCGCGACATGCGCATGGCCGGCGCCGAGCAGCACCACATCCTTGACGACGGGGCCGTTGTTCATGCGCATGTCCGCGCGCTCCTCGTCTGCTCGTCGTCGGCGGAAAGCCGCATGGGACGGTTCTCCACCCGCGGGCGTTGGCGCAGCC
>JBBSCP010000492.1:0-2655 GCA_038250135.1 Acetobacterales bacterium
AGCAGCAGCGGCAGGATGGACGAGGCGAAGCGGCGCGGGCGGCGGCGGGCTACGAGGATGTAGGCATAGTCCTCGTAGCCATGCCGGCGCTGCACGATATCCGCGAGGCCGAGTTCGGCCAGCTTCCAGGCACGGGCCGCCAGGCGCTGCAGCGCGGTGCGTTCCTGCTCGGACAGGCACTGCAACTGCGGGCAGACCTGCCGGGCAAGCGCGCCGCGGTGATAGGTGATGCTGTCGCCGGGGGCCGCGGCGCCCAGCCAGGTGCAGAGCGACGCCTCGTTGAGAGGCTTCGCCACTGCGCGGATGTCGGGGATGGGTTTGTCCATGACCACTATTACTCAGCCACCTCGAAATCCGTATCAGGCGGCAGAGGGGATGCCGGCGGCGAGCAGCCGCAGGCGCATTTCCCGGATGCGGCGATAGATGCGCATGCGCGGCATCGTCTTCTGCTCGCCGAATTCGTGCGGCGTGTGCTCGCTGAGGGCGGCACAGAGCGGATAGTCCTCGGGGGCAATCGCGATGGCCGCGCGCTCCAGGTCGAGGCGGCGCTCCAGCGCGGCGATGGCATCCGTGGATTGGCCGCACCACGCGGCGTAGCCATCGGCCTCGCCTATTGTGTCGCCGAGCGTCAGCCCCTCGGTGTTCGGCAGCGCATCGTCGAGGGAGCGGGGATGGCGGGCGGCGCGCTCAGCCGTGACGCGGCGAGCGATGCGGGTCCCGGCATGGCGAAAGCACACCATGGCAAAGGCCGGGAGGTCAGCTTTGCTCGGATCGAACGCTGGCAGCCGCGCCAGAAAATCCAGAAGGAGGTCCTGGCGCAGATCCTCCCGCTCGTGGTCGGGCAGATGCAGCGTGCGGCAGAGGCGCTTCGCCTCCTTCGCGGCCAGGCAATGAATCGGGGCGAGATCGGGAAGGCGAGGCGATTGCGCCATGGGCGGGTCCATCCATCGTGTTGCGATGACGGAACCTCGCGCCGATGGCCGGTGCGGGCCTCTCGGCTTCCTCTCGAAACCTCTCGGCTTCCTCTCGGCGGCTGGCGCCTACCTGATCAGCACCCGGATGGGCGGTGTCACAAGGCGATATCCGTGGCCTCGGACCGCGGCGATCAGCATCGTGCCTGCGCTGCGCGGTAGATCGCGCGCCTTGCAGAGTGCGCCGCGGATACTGCTGACGGCTTTATCCACCTGCTCGTCGCCCACAGGGGCATCGGCATCGTCCCTGCCCACGAGCGCGCGGTACAAATCGTCTCGGGTTGCCGCGGCGCCGCCATCATCGGCTTCACGCGCCAGGACGTTCAGCACCCGCGCATGACGCGGCTCCAGCTGCAACGCTCGCCCGCCGAACGCGGCAGTGAGTGCCATCGGATTCACCTCGAGCACGTCGGGGTCGGACGTGACTGTAACCACTAGCAGCCGGTTCAGATCCACCCGGACCGGCCTGGCCGGCTCGCTCGCCATGAACGCTTCGTCGGGGGGCACGACATTGATGCCTCGCTCTTCGAGCGCGGCAATGTCGACGGCCGAGTTCATGTTGGCAATCAGCGTGAAACGCGCCGATCTATCCAAGACCTTCAGCCGATCGAAAACGCCAGCGCCCCGCACAGCCGAGGATGACGTGGCCAGCAGCAGCACCCGGCCGCCCGCCAGGCGCCCCAGACGCCAGAGACGCGGCGCGATTTGTTCGGGCCGGTCGTCCAGCCCCGCGGCCCGACCCACCAACTCGGCCAGGCGGCTCAACGAGATCTGGAAAAGCTGCAGGTCACCTGGGTCGAGGGCCTCGTCGTCCTCGCTGGAGAGCGGGCAAATGGCGACCGGCATTCCGTCGATCCATCTGACGTGGCGCTCCTCTGCGCCGCAACTGCAGTTGGCGCAGGGATCCCATGTGTCGAGCACCCGTGGATGCAGGACCACGCCGAGCGCCAGCAGCTGCTGGAAAGCGCTGGCAGCAGCAGGCGAGAGGTCGGGGACGCCCAGCAGATAGGCCGGATCGCCGCCTTCACTCCGCCGCAAGAGCAGTGCGGGCAGGCTCTCGTTCACACAGCATCTCGTTCATGGCGAGCAGCGTCATGACGCGCCGCTGGTGGCGTTCTCTCGGAAAGCTCAGCATGTCGCTGGGCTTGATCTTGACGGTGATGACGGGCGGCCGCGGGCCTTCCACCTTCAACGTGATCTTGAAGATCAGGTGGGCGAGCCGCCAGGTGCCGGACTGAAAGCTGATTTCCGGGCGGGTTTCGTGCAGCACCTGCAACGCGTTGCCATCGGCCTCACGCGCGATCAGCGATCGAATGACCTTCTCGCGGCCACCCTTGCCGACCGCCACCTTGTTGGCCTGCGCCTCATAGATCTGGATCCCGGCGATGCCGGCGTCGTGCCCGTGCCGGAACTGGAATGCGGCGCCAGCCCGCTCGACGGCCTGCAATGTGTAGAGACGTCGCGACGCCGCCGCGCTGAACAGCCCCGGGCTATCGAGGATGACTTCCGCGAAGGCCTTGGCCAAGGCGGTCCGGCTGGCCTTGCTGCAGCCCCAAATCCGCAGACGGCCGTCCATGGCAGAATAGGCCAGCACGGCGTTGTCGATCTCGCGGAAGCTGCGGATGCGCTTGCGCCGGCCTTCCAGGACCTCGGTAATGGTGAGCACAGCGCCATGCCGGATGGA
>JBBSCP010000493.1:0-2626 GCA_038250135.1 Acetobacterales bacterium
ACGCGGATGGCCTCGCCCGCACGCAGAACGAGCCCGGATGCCTTGGAATGCAGCAATTCCTGCTCCGGCGTGCCGGGATTGCGCAGCACGCGCGTGACGTTGGAGGGCATGCCGCCAGCGGCGCCGGGCGCTGCGATGACAGCGTGATGATGGAGACATCCGGCAGGTGGCTGCCGCCGGCGAGGTAGGGGTCGTTGCAGATGAAGGCGTCGCCGGGCAACATGTCCTCAAGCTTGTAGCGCGCCAGGATCGTCTCCACGGCGCCGATCATGGCGCCGAGGTGAATCGGGATATGGTCGGCCTGGGCGACGAGCCGCCCGCGCGCATCGAACACCGCGGTCGATGCGTCCTTCCGCTCCTTGATGTTGGAGGAGAAGGAGGAGCGGATGAGGATCGAGCCCATGTCTTCCGCGATGGCCAGCAGGCGGTTGGAGAAAACCTCCATTGCCACCGGATCGGCCAGCTTGCGGGCCTGCCGTGCGCCACTCATGCGCGGACCTCCATCACGATGTTGCCGAAGGGATCGACCGTGCCGGTCTGGCCCGGCAGCAGCAGCAGCGTCGCGCTCATCTCATTGACGATGGCGGGGCCGGAGAAGGGCACGCCAACGGGCAGCGCCTCGCGCCAATACACATCGGCCTCCGCCCAGCCGGTCACGGGATTCACATAGACGCTTCGGCGCGCGACGCGCGCTCGGTCCAGCGATTCGCCGCCCTCGATGCGCGAATGCGGTGCCTGCGGCACGGCGCCGACCGCCTGCACGCGGGCCGAGACGAACTCGATCCCGCGGTCGCGGATGGCGTAGCCGTATTCGCGCGTATGGGCAGCGTGGAAGCGTTCCTGCGCCTCCGCCAGATCGTCGGCGCCGAGGCCGCCGCACGCCACCTTCACCTCGAAATTCTGGCCGCGGTAGCGCGCATCGAGCACGCGGCGGAAGCTGCGGCCCTCGGCCGCCACGCCCTCACGCGCCAGCCAGGCATCGCCCTCGGCTTCCATCTGCGCGAACAGGTCGAGGATGGCGCGCCAGGAGGCCTCGCCGGCATCGGCGAAATGGCTGCGCACATAGTCCGAGGAAACATCGGTCAGCAGCATGCCGCGGGCGCAGAGCGTGCCGGGCTCGCGCGGCACCAGCACACGGGGGATGCCGCATTCCACCGCGACCTCCGCCGCATGCAGCGGGCCGGCACCGCCGAAGGCGGCCAGTGCGAAGCGGGAAATGTCGTAGCCGCGCTCGACCGAGACGGAGCGGATGGCGCGGCTCATGCCCGCATTGGCGATGCGCACGATGCCATGCGCCGCTTCCTCCACCGACAGGCCGAGGGGCCGCGCGATCTTCTCCGCGATGGCGGCGTAGGCGGCCTCGGCATCGAGCGTCATGCGTCCGCCAAGCAGCGTGTCCGGAACCAGGCGGCCGAGCACCAGATTGGCATCCGTGATGGTGGGCTCGGTGCCGCCGCGGCGATAGGCGACGGGGCCAGGATCGGCGCCAGCCGATTGCGGGCCGACCTTCAGCCCGCCGGCATCGTCGATGCGCGCGATCGAGCCGCCGCCGGCGCCGATCACGTGGATGTCGATCATCGGCGTCTTCACCGGATAACCGGCGACCAGCCGCGCACTAGTGTAGAGTGGCCGGCCCTCGTCGATCAGCGAGACATCGGTGGAGGTGCCGCCGACATCGAAGGTGACGAGGTTGGGCAGCCCCGCCGCGACGCCGATGGACGCCGCGCCGACCACGCCCGCCGCGGGGCCGGAGACGCAGCTGCGCACCGGGCATTCGCGCGCCGTCTCCACCGACATCAGCCCGCCATTGGAATGGATGGTGTAGGGCTCGGCCGGCACGCCGAGGGCGCGCACGCGATCGCGCAGCCGGTCGAGATAGCGGCCCATGCGCGGGCCGATGAAGGCATTGACCACCGTGGTCGAGACGCGCTCGAATTCGCGGAATTCCGGCAGGATGGCGGAGGAGACGCTGACATAGGCTTCCGGCAGCGCGGCGGCAACAGCCTCCGCCGCACGGCGCTCATGCGCGGGGTTGCGGTAGCTGTGCAGGAAGCAGATGGCGACGCTCTCGACCTTCGCCTCGCGCAACGCCTCGATGGCACGGGCGAGGGAGGGCTCGTCGAGCGGGGTCAGCACGGTGCCGTCCGGGCCGACACGCTCGTTCACCTCGACGCGGCGGTCGCGTGGGACGAGCGGCGGCGGCTTCTCGACACGGTAGTCGTAGATCGAGGGGCGGGACTGGCGGCCGAGCTCCAGCACGTCGCGGAAGCCACGCGTGGTGATCAGGCCGGTGCGCGCGCCGCGCCGCTCGATGACGATATTGGTCGCGACGGTGGTGCCGTGGCCGAGCCAGGACACCTCGGCGGGCAGCGCGCCAAACAGCTTCAGCATCTCCGCCAAGCCATGGCCGATCGCCTCGGAGGGATCCTGCGGCGTGGACGGCAGCTTGAAGAAGGAGATGGTGCCGTCGCGATCGTCGAGCAGCGTGAAGTCCGTGAACGTCCCGCCGACATCCACCCCGATTCTGTACATTCTCGCCCCAGTCGCTGGACTCCTACGGCCGGGCTTCGCCGGACGGTTAGAATCGGATTCTTGCATGGCAGGTTGCCCAAACAGGTCCGCCTTG
>JBBSCP010000494.1:0-2617 GCA_038250135.1 Acetobacterales bacterium
AGCAGCGGCGGAAACAGCCAGGGCTTCAGGTGGTCCTCTCTGTCGCGGAACCAGGTGCGGAGTGTGTGGCCGGCCAGGTGGAATGCGATGGTGGTGTCGCGCTGGTGGCGCAGGTCGTTCAGCGTCAGCGTGTGCTCGGCGCCGATGATGGCGGCGTTGACGGCCTCGGGCGGCGCGTCCTCCGGAGTGATGGTCAGGCAGCTTTCATGGGTGAAGGCGGCAGTGATGCGGCCCGGCGGCAGCACGGTGCGATAGCCGATGACGCGCGGGAAGCGGATTTCCAGCGCAGCACGCTCCGGCAGCACGGCATGGACCTGGGTGGTCTTTTTCGGCGGCGTGTAGTCGGCCTTGGAATTGGCCGGCACGAAGCTGAATGGAATGCCCAGCACCTCAGCATACTCCGGCGCGAACATGGCGTTTCCGGCTTCGTCCACGCCGACCGGGTCGTAAGAGACGCGGCGCAGCGCGCGGCCGATCACCTGCTCGCATAGCAACTGTGTGCCGAAGGCGCGCACACCCAGCACGTGCGTCACGGTGCGCGCGTCCCACCCCTCGGTCAGCATGGAGACGGAGACGACGCAGCGGATTGGCTCGCCCAGCCGGCCGGGCTGGCCGACGGTGTTCATCACTTCGCGCAGCAGGTCGCTGTCGGTGATGGTCTCGGCCTCCGCGTGGCGGCCGCGGGCGCGTAGTTCGCGCTTGAAAGCGTCAATCTCGGGTGCCGCCAGCTTGCGGAAATTGTCCGACAGGGCTTCGCCGGATTCGAGTTCCTCGCTGTCGATCAAGATGGTGACCGGGCGCTCGACCATGCTGCCCTGGCCGATGCCGGCCTGGGTGACGTTGGAGAGGAGCGGAAGGTTGCCGGGCACGATAAGGCTGCGCTCGGTGCCCTCTGCGTCGGTCTCGACGCGCTCATAGCCGGCGATCCAATCGTGCACGAGCTTCGAGGTGGCGGTGTTATTGCACACAACGATGAAGACGAGCGGCGTGCTGCCGCCGCGGATCGCCCAGTTCTCGAAGACCTGACGGTAAGGCCATACAGCGCCTGGAGCGCGCCGGTGAGCTGAGATGGGAGCTGATCCGGCGTGAGCTGCTTGCCTTGCTTGGACCGGCCGGCCTTGGGGAGCTTCACATCCGAATGTTCCTGGATGTAGCGATAGACGTGGCGATAGACCGGTTCGACGGCGCCTGGCAGGTCCTGCACCGGCACGCGTGGTACCTTCACGATGCCGCATGCGATGGCGTCGATCAGGGAGAAGTCAGAGACGACCCAGGGGAAAAGCGTGCCCTCGGGGTAGCCCGAGCCACGCAGGAAGAACGGCGTTGCGGACAGGTCGTAGACCAGGACGGGCTGGCCGACCACTCGCTGCAGGGCTTCGATGCCGCTGATCCAGAGCCGGGCGGCGGCGTTGTTCTTCTTGGCCTCAGCCTTGCACTCGGCATCGAGCTTCGCACCGGCGTCATCAGCCGCGCCGACCTTCTGGCGATAGCAGTGGTAGGCTTCGTCGTTGATGACGATGATGCGCTTGCGGCCGAGCAGATCCTTGCAGATGCGCTGCGCCATCTGGCCGTCGGTTTCGGGGCGCTCGGTCTTGCCCTTGCGGCCGGCCAGGATTTCCTTCGCCAGCTTCGGCGCTTCGAGCGTTTCGCGCTTCTTGAAGGCGTGGAAGTTGGTGATGATGATCCGGGCGCGCTGGAGGTCGTCGCGTAGCTCGCGGGGGACGATGTCGAGGGCTGTATAGATGTTGGAGGGGTCGGATGGGTGGAGGACGCGAAGGCGATCCCTCACCGTCAGACCAGGGGCGACGATCAGGAAGGCGTCGGTCAAGCGGGTCGAGTTGCGCGTGCGGGCGGCGTTGAGGGTCTGCCAGGCAATCAGCATACCCATGACGGTGGTCTTGCCAGCACCGGTCGCCAGCTCGAGCGCGATTCGCAGGAGGTCCGGATTGGCCTCCGAATTCAGGGGGCGGAGGCGCTCGGTTTCGGCGCGGGGGCGACCTCGGTTAGGGAATCTCTGAATAAGTCCAGGGGAATCGGGTGAACCAAATCATGCCCTGACCAAGCTTTCGAGGAAATCGTCGTCCCATCCGGCTGCCTTGCGGCGAAGACGCATGGAATGCTTGCCCGGGGCCCGCCGTGTCAGGTTGGCAGCCATTTGTTTGATGGTCGTGAAGTTGGCCGGCGCGTGATCGGTTCGGACGCGTGCCTCGTCGTCGCTGAAGACCATGTCCATCACCCAGTGAAGGCTGTTCTCGATGGCCCAGTGAGCGCGCACAATCGGGGCGATGAGAACCGCGGCCAGCGCCAGCGCTCAGGAACCCCCTCATTTTTGAATGCTGGGGTATAGGCGCGATTCGGCTGTGCTCTGTAGTTGTTTCTAGCGGTTGCTCGGAGCGGAGCCATGGGCAAGGCGGATCGAGGGCGAGCGAAGCTGACGGATGCGCGCTCGTTCGTTGCGGGAGTGTACGGGGACGAGTTGCACGCCAAGCGGATTACGTCGCTGGCGCGCGCGACGCTCGGGGTGATGCGGGCGGCATCGTTGGCGGTGGCGATCATCGGCCAGGCGCTGGCGCAGGCCAGGGGCCTGGTCACCAAGCATGCGATCAAGCAGGTGGAC
>JBBSCP010000495.1:0-2600 GCA_038250135.1 Acetobacterales bacterium
GCGGGCAAGTTCTTCGTCGATTTCTCGTTCAGCCTGACCGGCGGCAAGCCCTCCAGCGCCGGGCGGACGGTGGTGCTGTCAAGCTTCCTGCTCGGCGGGCCATCCGGGTCGGGCGTGGCGACGACGGTGACGCTTGGCACCGTCGCCTGGCCGATGATGCGCCAGGTGGGCTATCGGGCGGATGACGCGGGGGGCTTGCTCGCAGCGGGTGGGCTGGGCGCCATCCTGTCGCCGCCGGTGATGGGGGCAGCGGCCTTCCTGATCTCGGAATACCTCAAGATCGGCTATCTCGACGTCATCGTCATGGCGATCGTGCCGACCTGTTTGTACTACGGCTCGCTGCTGTTCATGGTGGAGCTCGACCAGCGGCGCATTGCAGCCTGGCGCGCGGCGGACCCCAATGCGCCGATACCGGTGCCGATGAAGGTCGATCCGGTCGGCAAGCTTGTGCGCGAATATGGCTACCACTTCTCGACGCTGATCGCGATCGTCGTGTTCATGCTGATGGGCTACTCGGCGACGCTGAGCGTGCTCTACGCCATGGCGGTGGCGATCGTGCTGTCCTATATCCGCCGCGACAGCGCCATCACGCCGCGCAAGCTGGTCAATGCGCTGGCGAGCGGTGCAGTGCAGTCGGTCGGCATCGCGGCCACCTGCGCCGCGGCGGGCATCATCGTGGGCGTCATCACGTTGACCGGGCTGGGGCTGAAATTCTCCGACATCGCGATCCAGGCTGCGGGCGGGTCGCTGGTGATCACGGCGATCTACACGGCGCTGATCGTCTGGGTGGTCGGCCTCGCGGTGCCGGTGACGGCCAGCTACATCATCTGTGCGGTGGTGGCCGCGCCCGCCTTGATGAAGCTCGGCGTGCCGGACTACGCGGCGCACATGTTCGTCTTCTACTACGCGGTGCTGAGCGAGGTCTCGCCGCCCACGGCGCTCAGCCCCTTCGCGGCGAGTGCCATCACGGGCGGGGGGCCGTACCGCACCACCTTGCAGGCCTGGAAATACACGCTGCCCGCCTTCGTGCTGCCCTTCGTTTTCGTCACCGACCCGCACGGGGTGGGGCTGTTGCTCAACCTCGAAGGCACCATGACCTGGGTGGATGTGGCCTGGCAGATCCTGCTGGCGACCATCGGGCTCGCGGTTCTGGCCGCCGCCTGCCAGGGTTTCGTCGCACGCGCGCTCGCGGTGTGGGAGCGTGGGCTGATGGTGCTGGCCGGCTTGCTGATGCTCTTCCCCGCGGCGTTCGAGGCGCTGGCCCCCGGCCTGGTGCCCTTTCCGCACTGGATCGGCCTGGGACTTGGCGCGGCGCTGTTTGCCTGGCAGTGGCGCGGGCCGCGGATGGGCATCTCGGTATGAAGTACCTGCCCTTCGGGCTGGTGCTGCTCCTGGCCGGCTGCGGCGACACGCCGGCGGCGCAGGTGCTGCGCTTCTCGACCGCGCCCGCCGTCACGCCGATCGCCGTGCAAGGGCCGGCGCTGCTGGTCGGCGAGGGCCGGCAGCTTGTGGTGCTGGTGCCGGTGCAGGAAAGCGGCAGCCGGCGGCTCTGGCGTGGCGAGGGCAATGTCGCGCTCGCGACGGAGGGCGCGCGCATCGTCGGCACGGCCGGCTTTGGCCAGATGCTCACCGCCGCGCGCGCCGAGGGGCACGACCCGCTCGAGGAGCCCCGCGCGCTGTCAGGCCGGGAGGCCCGCACGCGCCGCACCGTGGACCTTCAGGGCGCCGGGCGGGAGGCAGAGAGCATGCAGTTCGGCCTCGCGCTCGACTGCGCGTTGCAAGGCGAGGTCGCGGCCGAAATCCTGCTGGTGCGGGAGCGCTGCACGGGCCGAGAGGTCGCCTTCACCAATCGATTCTGGTTCGATGCCGCCACCGGCCAGCCGCTGCGGGCCGAGCAATGGGTGGGCACCGATATCGCGCCGCTGCACATCGAATGGCGGGGGCCATGAAGATCCTGCTGGTCGTCTCGGGCAGCGTCGCTGCCTACAAGGCGCTGGAGCTGGTCCGCCTGCTTCGCAAGCAGGGCGCCGAAGTCACGCCGATCCTGACCGCGGGTGGGGCGCGCTTCGTGACGAAGGAGGCGCTGGCCGGCATTTCGGGTGCGCGCGTGCATGATGATCTCTGGGCGGCGGAGGCCGAGATCGGCCATATCCGCCTCGCGCGCTGGCCGGATCTGGTCGTGGTGGCGCCGGCCTCGGCGGGCCTGCTGGCGCGGATGGCCCAAGGGCTGGCGGATGACCTCGCGGCCACGGTGCTGCTGGCGACCCGCGCGCCGGTGCTTGTCGCACCGGCGATGAACCCCGCGATGTGGGCGCATCCTGCGACGGTCGAAAATCTGCGCCTGTTGCGGGCGCGCGGCGTGGCGGTGGTGGGGCCGGAGGATGGCCCGATGGCCGAGCCGGAGAGCGGCCCGGGGCGGCTCGCGGAGCCCGCCACCATCCTCGCCGCCATCCAGGGGCTGCTCGCGCAGGGTCCGCTCGCGGGGCGGCATGTGATCGTTACCAGCGGCCCGACGCAGGAAGCGATCGACCCGGTGCGCTACATCGCCAACCGCAGCAGCGGCCGGCAGGGCCACGCCATCGCGACGGCGCTGGCCGCAC
>JBBSCP010000496.1:0-2578 GCA_038250135.1 Acetobacterales bacterium
CCGTGAATGCCGGACCGCCCGCGCTGCATGACATCCCGCGCTCCATGACCTATAGAATCAGGGCACGATCTGCGTTCATTTGAACGCATCGCAACCTGACGTGGCGCAGGCGGCTTGCCAGGACAAAGCGTCAGGGGCTGCGAGCCAAGGGCTGGCCAGACTCAGCGCTGACCATTCATGCGACTGTCAACATCGTGGCCTTGTTGCGAATGCCGCACTGCCGCAGGTTTTGCCAGGGTTGAGACGAAGGACGACCAGCCGCGATGTCAGAACTGCCGATTGATCCGCTGCCCAAGGTCTGGGACCCGGACACGCGCATCGGCGACATGCTGAAGGGCAAGCGCGGCCTGGTGGTGGGCATCGCCAACGAGCACTCGATCGCCTATGGCTGCGCCGTCAAGCTGCGCGCCTTTGGCGCCGAGATCGCCGTGACCTGGCTGAACGACAAGGCCGAGCGCCATGTGCGCCCGCTGGCCGAGCAGTTGCAGGCCGGGATCATGATGCCGCTGGATGTCGAGCAGCCCGGCCAGCTCGAAGCCGTGTTCGAACGCATCGCCGCGAAGTGGCGCGGGCTCGATTTCGTCATTCACTCCATCGCCTTCGCGCCGCGGGACGGCCTGCACGGGCGAGTCGTGGACTGCTCGGCCGAGGGCTTCGGCCAGGCGATGCGCGTCTCCTGCTGGTCCTTCCTGCGCATGGCGAAACTGGCCGAGCCGCTGATGACCAACAGCGGCGTGCTGGTGACGATGAGCTACTACGGCGCCGACAAGGTGGTGGGCAACTACAACCTGATGGGCCCGGTGAAGGCGGCCCTGGAGGCATCCGTGCGCTACGCGGCGGCAGAGCTCGGCGACAAGGGCATCCGCGTCTTCGCCGTCTCGCCCGGCCCACTCAAGACCCGCGCGGCGAGCGGCATCGCGCAGTTCGACGAGCTCGTGCAGATGGCGCAGGATCGCGCACCGGCGCACCGCCTGGTCGACATCGCCGAGGTCGGCCGCGTCGTTGCCTTCCTGGTGGGCGGCGCTTCCTCCGGCATGACCGGCGACACGATCTACGTGGACGCCGGCCTGCACAACATGGGCTGAGGGGCCGCGATGCAACGCAGGGCGATCACCGCGGCGGAAGCGGCGGCGCGGATACCGGACGGCGCCAGCGTGATGTTCGGCGGCTTCATGGCGGTGGGCTCGCCAGAGCGCATCATCGACGCGCTGGTGGCGCGCGGCGCGCGCGGGCTGACCATCATCGGCAATGACACGGCGCGTCCCGGCTTGGGCGTCGGCAAGCTGATCGATGCCGGCTGCGTGGCGAAGGCGATGGTCAGCCATATCGGCACGAACCCGGTCACGCAGAGGAAGATGATGGCCGGCGAGCTGGAGGTGGAGCTGGTGCCGCAGGGCACGCTGGCCGAGCGCATCCGCGCCGGCGGCGCCGGGCTCGGCGGCGTGCTGACGCCGACCGGCCTCGGCACCGTGGTGCAGGACGGCAAGCGGGTGATCGAGGTGCAGGGCCGCCCCTTCCTGTTGGAGGAGCCGATCACCGCCGATGTCGCGATCATCCACGCCCATGAGGCCGACTACAACGGCAACCTGACCTATCGGCTGACCGCGATGAACTTCAACCCGGTCATCGCGCTCGCCGCGCGCTGCGTGATCGCCGAGGCAAACGAAATCGTGCCGGTCGGCGTGATCCCGCCCGACCATGTGCGCACGCCCGGCATCCTGGTGCATCATCTTGTCGAAAGGCCGCGCTGAGATGGATGCCAAGGAACTCATCGCCCGCCGCGTGGCGCTCGAATTGCGGGACAATACCCTGGTCAATCTGGGCATCGGCCTGCCGACGCTGGTCGCCCGCTACGTGCCGGCGGGCCTGACCGTGGCGTTCCAGAGCGAGAACGGCATCATCGGCTTCGGCGCGCCGCCGCCCGAAGGGATGGAGGACCCGAACCTGACGGATGCCGGCGGCGGCTACATCAGCGCGCTGCCCGGCGCGGTCTCCTTCGACAGCGCCTTCTCCTTCATGCTCATCCGCGGCGGGCACCTGGACATGACGGTGCTCGGCGGCCTGCAGGTGGATGCGCAGGGGCGGCTGGCCAATTGGATGGTACCGGGCAAGCTGGTGCCCGGCATGGGCGGCGCGATGGATCTCGTCGCCGGGGCGCGGCGCGTGATCGTCGCCATGCAGCACCTGGCGCGTGGCGAGAGCAAGATCGTCCAGGAACTCACGCTGCCGGCGACCGCGGCGCGGCCGGTGACGCTGGTGGTCACCGATCTTGCCGTGCTGGAGCCGACGCCCGGCGGGCTGCTGCTGCGCGAACGCGCGCCAGGTGTGACGGTGGCTGCCGTGATCGCTGCGACGACGGCCGAACTGATCGTGCCGAACGCGGTGCCCGAAATGTCGCTGGCTGCCTGATGGCTGGCCGCTGTTAGCGCACTATCGGTTCGATTGAACCGATTTCGTGAGCTATAAACACTTGAATCTAAAGCACGGACTTTGGTTCAAACGATTCCGTTTGAACCAAACGTGCTTTAGAGGAGACATCACATGACCTCCCCCCGCGACCTAGTCGGCCATGCCTTCG
>JBBSCP010000497.1:0-2568 GCA_038250135.1 Acetobacterales bacterium
CTCAGCCGCGCCGGAGATGCGCTTGTCCACATCGATGCCGAAGCGCACGCCGAGCTTCTCGCCGATCGCCTGCGCCTCGACCATCATGGCGCGCGCGATGCCGCGCTGGCCGGGGTCTGACGTGATCACATCGAGCGTCGCACCCGTCAGCGCGCTGATCGGGTTGAAGGCGAGGTTGCCCCAGAGCTTCACCCAGATCTCATCGCGGATCTTGGGCCGGATCGGCGCCTTGAAGCCGGCCGCGATCAGCGCCTCCGACAACGCCGCGACGCGCGGCGTGCGCTCGCCGGAGGGCTCACCGAGCGTGAAACGATCGCCATAGGTGTGCTCGATCACGCCGGGCTCGGGCACATCTGCGGCCGGGTAGACGATGCAGCCGATGGCGCGCGAGGGCGGCAGCAGTGCGGAGACGACGCCTCCAGGATCGACGCTCTGCACGCGACGGTTCGCGTGCTCGCCCGGAAGGCCGAAGAAGTACCACCAGGGGATGCCGTTCACAGCCGAAACGATCACGGTGTCCGGCCCGAGCAGCGGCTGAATCTGCGGCGCGGCGCCGGCCAGGGAATGCGCCTTCAGCGTGACCACCACGTAGTCCTGCGGCCCCGCCTCCTCGGCCGAGGCGACGCAGCGCGGATAGACGGTGGTCTCCTGCCCCTCGCTGCGCAGCTTCAGCCCATGCGCCTGCATTGCCGCCAGATGCGGCCCGCGCGCTATGACCGTGACCTCGACCTCGCCCTTGGCGGCCAGCTTCGCGGCCATCAGCCCGCCGATCGCGCCGGCGCCGAAAATGCAAAGCCTCACAGCGAAAGTCCGAGCTTCTCGGCCAAGCCAATACGCATCAGCTTGCCCGTCGCCCCCTTTGGGATCTCCGGCAGGAACACCACCTTTCGCGGCACCTTGAAATCCGCGAGGTGCTGCGCCGCGAAGTCGCGCAGTTCGCGCTCGGTCAGTTCCATGCCTTCGCGCAGCACCACGGCAGCGCCGACTTCCTCGCCGAGCTTGGCGTGCGGGATGGCGAAGGTCAGCGCCTGTGCCACCGCCGGATGGTCCGAGAGGATGCCATCGACTTCGAGCGGGCTCACCTTCTCGCCACCGCGGTTGATGAGTTCCTTGAGCCGCCCGGTCAGCATCAGGAAGCCGTCCTCGTCGAGCATTCCCTGGTCGCCAGTGCGAAACCAGCCCTGATGGAACGCCTTGGCATTGGCCTCCGGATTGGCCTCGTAGCCGGGCGTGACGTTGGGGCCGCGGATCACGACCTCGCCGATCTCGCCCTGCGGCAGGATGGTGCCGTCATCGTCCATGATGGCGACCTCGGGCCCGGCCGCGAGGCCCACAAGCCCTGGCTTGCGCGGGCCGGCGAGGGGGTTGGAGGCCATCTGGTGCGAGGCTTCGGTCATCCCGTAGCTCTCGACCAGTGGGCAGAGGAAGGTTTCCTCCATCTGGCGCATCACCGGGCCAGGCAGCGAGGCGGAGGAGGAACGGATGAAGCGCAGCTTTGCGCGCGCGATGATCTCGGCGTTGCGGCCGGCGCGGGTCAGGATGGTTTGATGCATGGTGGGCACGGCGGTGTACCAGCTTGGCCGTTCCTCATCGAGCAGGCGGAAGAATTTGAGTGCATCGAAGCCTGGCGTGCAGATCGCCGCGCCGCCCGAACCGATCGAGGAGAGCACGGCGGCGATCAGCCCGTGGATGTGGAACAGCGGCATGACGTTGAGGCAGGTATCGGCCGGCGAAAGCGCCAGCGTCGTGGCGATGTGTCTGGCCGAGGCGGTGACGTTGGTCTGCGTCAGCGGCACGATCTTCGGCCGCGCGGTCGTGCCGGAGGTATGCAACACGAGGGCTACGTCATCGGGCTCGGCCGGGCCTGGGTGCGCCGCGGTACCGGGCGTGCCGCCCTCGAGGATGAAGGCGCCGGCCGCGGTGCCGGGGACGAGCTCGAGGATGGTGATGCCGAGCTTTTCGGCGGCGGCACGGGCAGGGGTGTCGACGCCTTTGGCCAGCACGAGGGCGCGGGCCTTCAGGTCGGCCAAGTAGAATTCGAACTCTTCGAGCCGGTAGGCGGGATTGAGGGGTGCGGTGGTGGCGCCGGTGGCGATGGCGAGGAAGGCGGTGGCCATGTCTGGCCCGTTCGGCAGCACGATGGCGACGCGATCGTTCCGCCCGATGCCCAGCGAGTTGAGCCGGGCGACGGTGCTGGCGGCAAGCTCGCGCAGCCCAGCGAAGGAAAGGCTGGCGCGGCCTTCGGTGGCGCGGATGGCGGGCCTGTTGGCCTCACCGTTTTCGAGCAAGGCGCCGACGGTCTTGTTGCTGCTCACGCTGCGGTCTTTCCTGGATCAATTCTCTTTCGGATGAATGCCGCCGTGGCGCGTGTTGTGCAATGCCCCCACAGCGCGTGCGAGGGTGCGGGGACTGAACCGCCGCGGTTGTGCCGGAGGCTGTTTGGTTTGAGTCACGTGGCCAATGCTGGCTGATCCATCATGGCAGAGTAGCGGTCCTCCGACTCAGCGGGCGGGATATTTCCGATCGGCTCCATGAGCCGCCGATGGTTGAACCAATTCACCCATTCCA
>JBBSCP010000498.1:0-2565 GCA_038250135.1 Acetobacterales bacterium
GCTGCGCCGTGTCGCCACCAGCCCATCCTCGCGCAGCTTCGCCAAATGCTGCGACAGGGCGGGCTGCGACAGGCCGACACGCTCGGCCAGCAGCCCCACCGAGGCCTCGCCCTCGGCGATCAGGATACACAGCACCAGCAGCCGCCGCTCATTCGCCAGCAGCCGCAGCAGCGCCGCCGCCTCGGCCGCCTGCGCGGCCATGTCGGCGACAGGCGGTGGGGCGAGCGCGGGAACGTTGTCCATGCGGGCGTTTCCTCAGCGGCTCGGGTAGGTGCGCGGGTAGGAGATGTCCTCGGCCGGACCGGGTGGGCGGATGCTGCCCGCCCGGCCACAGGCGGCGAGCAGTGCCAACGCGAGCAGCAAGGCAAGGCCCCGCCTCACGCCAGCTTCTCCTGCCATTCGGCGGCCATGCGCGCCACATTGGCCGGCGCCGTGCCGCCGAAGCTCGTGCGGCTGCGCACCGAGGCGGCGACCGAGAGCACGTTGAACACGCCCTCGGTGATGCGCGGCTCCACCGCCTGCATCTCGCCGATGGTGAGGCCCGAGAGGTCCACGCCCATTTGCTCGGCCTTCGCCACCAGCTTGCCGGTGGCGTGGTGCGCGTCGCGGAAGGGCATCGCCAGCTCCCGCACGAGCCAATCGGCGAGGTCGGTCGCGGTCGAATAGCCCGCGCCGGCGGCCTCGGCGAGGCGGCCCACCTGGGGCGTCAGGTCGCGCACCATGCCGCCCATCGCGGCGAGGCCCAGCGCCAGGCTTTCGGCCGAGTCGAACAGGCCTTCCTTGTCTTCCTGCATGTCCTTGAAATAGGTCAGCGCGAGGCCCTTTTGCACCGTCAGCAGGCCGACCAGCGCGCCGAACATCCGCCCGGTCTTGCCGCGCACCAGCTCCGCCGCATCCGGGTTGCGCTTCTGCGGCATGATCGAGCTGCCGGTGGTGAAGGCGTCGCTGAGTTTGACGAAGCCGAAATACGGGTTCGTCCATATCACGATTTCTTCGGCGAGGCGCGACAGATGCGTGGCGCACATGGCGCAGGCGAACAGGAACTCCGCGCCGAAATCGCGGCTCGCGACGCTGTCGAGGCTGTTGCGCGTGGGGCCATCGAAGCCGAGTGCCTCGGCGGTCATGTGCCGGTCGATGGGGAAGCCCGTGCCGCAAAGGGCCGCAGCGCCGAGCGGGCATTCGTTCAGCCGCTTGCGCGCATCCGCGAGGCGCCCGCGATCGCGCGACAGCATCTCGACATAGGCGAGCAGATGGTGGCCGAAGGTGGTGGGCTGCGCCGGTTGCAGGTGGGTGAAGCCGGGCATCACCGTGCCGGCATGCTCGGCGGCGCGCGACACCAGCGCGCGCATGACATCGGCGATCTGGCCGTCGAGCCCGTCGATCGCGTCGCGCACCCACAGCCGGACGTCGAGCGCCACCTGGTCGTTGCGGCTGCGCGCGGTGTGCAGGCGCTTGCCAGCCTCGCCGATCCGCTCGGTCAGCCGCGCCTCGATGTTCATGTGGATGTCTTCGAGCGCCTCGGAGAAGGGGAAGTCGCCCGCCTCGATCTCCGCGCCGATGGCCTCCAGCCCCTCGCGGATGGCAATCTCATCCGCTTCCGAGATGATCCCTACATGAGCCAGCATACGCGCGTGGGCGAGACTCCCAAAAATATCCTGGCGCCACATCTTGCGGTCGAAGCCGATGGAGGCGTTGATCTCGCGCATGATGGCGCCGGGGCCTTCGGCGTAGCGGCCGCCCCATAGATTATTGCTCGCAGTGCTGTCGGTCACGGGTGGAGGTCTTTCGGTGGTGAGGCGAATCTTGCGCCGCAGGGCGGTTGTTCTGGCGGCGGGCGCGACCCTACTCGGGCCGGCGCTGCCACGCAAAGCTTGGGCGGCCGGGCCGGATGGTGGCCTGTCACGGCTGCGCGAGCATGCGGCGCCGCAGCCGCTCCCGGAGGGGCTTTCCTTCACCGACGTGGAGGGCCGCGCCACCGATTTCGCCGCCTTTCGCGGCCGCGGGCTCGTGGTGAATTTCTGGGCCACCTGGTGCCCGCCCTGCGTCGCCGAAATGCCCGCACTCGACCGCCTGCACGCACTCGTGGCGCGCGAGGGGATCGAGGTGCTGGCGCTGTCGAACGACCGCGGCGGCCGCGCCCAGGTGGAGCCCTTCTTCCAGCGCACCGGGCTGCGCCACATGGCCATCTGGCTCGACCCGCGCGGCGCCACCGGCCGCGCGCTCAACATTCGCGTGCTGCCGACCACGCTGATCCTCGACCGTCGCGGCCAGGAAGTGGCGCGGTTGCAGGGCGAGGCCGAATGGGACCGCACCGAGATCATCGCCGCCCTCCGCCGCCTGACCCGTACCCCCGCCGCGCCGCCCACCTCCAACCCCTGAGAAATATCCGATGACCCAGTCTCTTTTCGACGAACGCCTCGATAAGCTGGCCGCACTTGCCGTGCGTGTCGGGCTCAATCTGCGCCCGGGGCAGGAGGTGGTGATGACGGCCCCGCTGGACTCCATCGCGCTGGTCCGCCGCATCGCCGAACACGCCTACAAGGCCGGTGCCACGCTGGTGACGCC
>JBBSCP010000499.1:0-2561 GCA_038250135.1 Acetobacterales bacterium
AGCCTCTCAGCCAAAGCGCAGGTTATCGGGCCGAAGATCCATGAAATAGAAGGTGTACGGGCGCCACTGCACGCGGCTGCGCATGGCGTAGAATTCCGCCGGCTGGTAGAGCACCGTCCCAGGCGCCTCCTCCTCGAAGGCGTCGAGCATCTGGCGAAACAGCGCCTTGCGCCGCGCCGGATCGGTCTCGGCCTCCAGCGCCCGGCCGGCGGCGTTGAAGGCGGCGGTGCTGCGGAAGGCGCCGTTCACCTGGAACCAGCTCGACGGCCCCCAGCTGATCCAGAGCGCGCCCAGCGGATCGGGCAGCCGCGTGGAGTTGGAGTTGTTGCCGATCTGCTGGCCGGCGGCACGCATCTGGGCGAAGCTTTCCACCACCTGCAGCCGCGCATTGATGCCCACGCTGCGCCACATCTCCACCGCCACCTGCGCCGCGCGCAGCGCGTTGGTGTAGTAGTTCGGCATGGTGCGATAGACGATCTCCTCGTTGCGGTAGCCGGCCTCCCGCAGCAGGCGGCGCGCCGCGGCCGGGTCGTGGCGCAGCGCCCGGCCCTCGAGGAACATCGGGCCGTATTCGGGGTAGTTGTGGCCGGGCGGCACCACCGCCGCACCATCCCACAGCGTATCGACCAGCAGCTTGCGGTCGAGTGCGAGACCAAGCGCCTGGCGCACGCGCCGGTCGCCCATCGCCGAGCCACGCTCATCAAATGTCAGCACATGCACATTCGCCAGCACCACGCTTTGCACGGTGATGCCGGTCGAGCGACGCAGCACCGGCACCTGGTCCGGCGGTACGTTGGTGATCATGTCCACATCGCCAGATTGCAGCGCGGCGGTGCGCGCGGCGAGTTCGGGAATCTGGCGGAACACCACGCCGCGCGCCGTCGGGCGGCCCATGAAGTAGTCGTCATGCGCGTCCAGCACGATGCGCTGGTCGCGCTGGATCAGGCGCACCTTGAAGGGGCCTGTGCCGACCGGCGCCAGGCTGAAGGCATCGAAGCCCATCGCCTCATAGGCGCGCTTGTTGACGATCCAGGCGCACCAGCTCGCCAGGCGCTGCTCCAGCAGCACGTCCGGCACGCGGGTGGTGAAGCGCACCACATGCGGGGCCAGCGCCTCGACGTTCTGGAGCGTCGCGAAGTAGCTGCGCGCTTCCGGCATCAGCGGCCGCTCGCCGAACATGCGGTTGGAGGTGAAGGTATAGACCACATCCTCGGCGGTCAGCAGGTCGCCATTGTGGAAGCGCACATCCTCGCGCAGCCGCAGCGTCAGGGATTGCGGGCTATCACGCATCCAGGACAGGGCGAGGTGCGGCTGCAGGGCGGAGCCGCCGCCATCCTCGGCGCCCTTGAAGTCACGGCGGATGAGCGTGTCGAATACCGAATAGGTGCAGCGCGTGCCGACATTCGACAGCTCGCGCGCCGGCTCCATGGTGGGCGGCAGCTCGGCCACGCCGATGTTGAGGATGGGGCGCGGATCGGTGCCCTGGGCTGTGGCGCGGTCGAAGGCCGGCAGGGCAAGGCCTGCGCCCAGCAGGCTGCGGCGGGGTAGCGACATGGGGCGGACTCCTGGCTCTGTCGCGCCTTATCTGCCAAAGCCGCGTGAAGGGCCGGCGACACTTCGGCGTCGATCTTGTGATGGCGCGACGCTCTCCGCCTGTCGGTCACGGCAGTGTCGCACGGCTGTCATCGGAATTAGGGAGGATGGGGGCGCCAGAAGGGAAGTCCCGCATGCCGCTGCTCCGCCTTGTTCATGTCGCCGATACGCATCTGTCGCCGACGCATGGCTATTTCGCCATGAACTTCAACGCCTTCAGCGACGCCATGGCGGTGGCGCCGCCGGATTTTCTGGTGCACGGCGGCGATCTGGCCTTCAACGGCCCGGTCGCGCCCGCCGATCTGGCGCATGGAGCGGCGGCGATGGCGGGGCTCGGCCTGCCCTGGCGGGCCATCCCGGGCAATCACGACATCGGCGAGGCCCCGGCCTTCTCGCGGCTCGACCAGCCGGTGAACGCGGCGCGAATGGCGGCCTGGCGCGCCCATGTCGGTCCGCAATGGTGGGTGGAGGATCGCGGTGCCTGGCGGCTGATCGGCCTCGACACCGCGCTGATGGGCAGCGCCCTGCCGGAGGAGGCCCAGCAACGAGACTTCCTGGCCGAGGCGCTGGCCAGCCGCGGCGGGCGGCCGGTGATGGTCTTCGTGCACATGCCGCCCTTCGATGCCGATCCGGCGGATTCGGGCTCCAGCACCGCGGTGATCCCCCACGTGGCGCGCGGCGCTTTCCTGGATGCCTGTGCGGCGGGCGGGGTGAAGGTGATCGCCTGCGGCCATCTGCACGTCTATCGGCGGCTCAGGCATCGCGGCATGGAGATCGTCTGGGCGCCACCCACCGCGATGGTCGATGTGCGGCGGGTGCAGCAGCGCCGCCGGCGCTTTCCTCGCCCCGGCTATGTCGAATGGCGGCTCGACGAAAACGGGGCGACCCACCGCCTGGTGGAGCCGCCCCGCATGTTCGTCATCGATGTCAGCGGCTGGACGGCGACCAGCGGTGGCACCACCACCAAC
>JBBSCP010000500.1:0-2518 GCA_038250135.1 Acetobacterales bacterium
GCGCGAGCTGCACCGCCGTCTCGGCGAGGCCCATGCTCGCTGCGGCGACATAGGCGGTATAGGCCTCCGCCACTTCCTTCGCCGCGCCCTGCATCCGCACCGCGCCGCGATCCAGCCAGATGGCGCGATCGCACAGCGACATGATGGCGCCGATATCGTGGCCGCAGAACAGCACGGTGCCGCGCGACTGGAACTCCCGCAGCCAGCGGAAGCATTTCTGCTGGAAATAGGCGTCACCCACCGCCAGCGCCTCGTCGATGATCAGCACATCGGCGTCGATATGCGCGATCACCGCGAAAGCGAGGCGCATGGCCATGCCTGAGGAGTAGGTCTTTACCGGCTGGTCGATCTGTTCGCCGATATCGGCGAAGGCCAGGATGCTGTCGAGCCGCGCTTCGGTCTGTGCCTGGCTCAGCCCGAGCACGCTGGCGTTGAGGAACACGTTCTCGCGCCCCGTATATTCGGGGTTGAAGCCCGAGCCGAGCTCGAGCAGCGCGCCGATGCGCCCGCGCACCGCGACCTCCCCGCTCGAAGGTGTCAGCGTGCCGCAAACCAGTTGCAGCAGCGTCGATTTTCCCGAGCCGTTGCGCCCGATGATGCCCACCGTCTGGCCACGCTGCACCTCGAAGGAGACGCCGCGCAGCGCGTGGTGCTCGGTGAAGTACACGGGCTCGGACAATCCGAGCAGGCGGCGCAGCGGGGCGAGCGGACGGGCGAGGCGCGGCATCACGGCCTGGCGCAGACGGTCCGCAGGCTTGGCGTAGATCAGGTAGGTCTTGCCGAGGTTGGCGGCCCGAATCACCGGACCATTCACCGCATCAGAGGACATCCGCGAAGCCCCCGCGCAGTCGGCGGAATACCCAAAAGGCCAGCGCAAGGCTCGCCAAGGCGCAGCCGGCATAAAGGGCGAGGCTGCCGAAATTCGGCATCACGCCGAGCAGCAGCACGCTGCGCGAGGTCTCGACCACCGAGGTCAGCGGGTTGAGGCGCATCAGCATCTGGAATTTCGGCGGCACGGCGTCGAGCGGGTAGAACACCGGGGTCATGAAAAGCGACACAGTCACCAGCAGGGAGACGATCTGCGCGAGATCCCGCAGGAAAACGCCGCAGGCGGCGAAGAACAGCACCAGCGCGGTGACGAAGATCAGGTAGGGCGCGATGACCAGCGGGAAGAACACCGCCGTCCAGTGCAGCACGCCATTCACGAGGAGGTTGCCGGCCAGGACGATCACCGCCGTGATGCCCGCATTGACCAGCGAGGCCAGCACCACGACCAGCGGCAGGATCTCCAGCGGGAAAACCACCTTGGTCACGTAGCTCGCATTGCTGAGGATCAGGCTCGGCGCACGGTTGATCGCCTCGGCGAATAGGCCGTGCACCAGCATGCCGACCAGCAGCATGAGCGCAAAATCATAGGGGCTGCCAGAGCGTCCGGCCCACCGCATCTGAAAGACGCCACTGAAGACGAAGGTGAAGACTGCGGCCGTCAGCAGCGGCGTCAGCACCGCCCAGCCGATGCCGAGCATGCTGCCCTTGAAGCGTTGTGAGACCTCCCGCACCGCGAGCCGCGCCACAAGGGACCGATGCGTGAGGTAGGAGCGCGCGAGGGTATCGAGCCCCAGGAAGGTGCTCACGCCCCAACCCCGCAGCGGCCTGCCGCCATCATGATCAGTTCCCGTATCAAGCCGATTCCAATCTCTTGCCCAATCCCCGGGGCGCCGGGCGCTTACCACAGCACCGGGGGCGCCGCCATCATCGGCCCGGTTAACCGGCACTTCACCGCAGCCAAGGCAAGATAAGCCCGCACCATCCAGGCGCGGAGCAACGCAATGTCAGGCACTTCCGGCACGTCGGGCGGCATGTCGTCCGGCACCTTGCCGGACAGCATCTTCACCTGGGTCTTCGAGGCCTTTTCGGGCGATCAATGGGGGGGATGGCTTGTCGAGGATAGCCAAACCTATGCCGTGGGCTCCATCCTCGCCACTGCCCATGGCACCTACCGGATCGTGGCGGAGGAGGAGCGCGGCACCGATCTGGCCGGCGCCGGGCTGAATGAAGGCGCCATCGCCGTCGCCTGGTACCGGGATGCCGCGACGGCCGCCTTCCTCGTCACGCGCAACGGCGCGGGCTCGGCAGTGGGCAGCAATGGGCTGGGCTCGGAGATCGATGCTGCCTGGAGCGGCACGGATTGGGTGGAGTTCGGCCGCGGCGGTGCCGCGCAGGTCGATGGCGCGGGGCTGCCGGACAGTCTCTTCACCTGGATCTTCACCGCCGCCAGCGGCGATCTGGTCTACGGCACGCTGCTGGCTGACAGCGATGGCTACGCGGTGGGCGACACGCTGCGCACCGCGCATGGCGTCTATCGGATCCTCACCGAGACGGTGCAGTCGGGCAGCTCCGCCGCCACGGGTCTCGTGCATGTGACTCGCTATCATGATGCGCAGTCCAGGCGCGACCTCACGCTGGAGAGCGGCGGCACTCAGCCGGCCGGCACGGCAGGGCTGGGCAGCGAGCTCGA
>JBBSCP010000501.1:0-2499 GCA_038250135.1 Acetobacterales bacterium
AGACTGTCGAGCCTTGCGCGGAAAGCGCCGCTGTCGAAGTCGTTCAGGGCACGGGCGATGGCACCGGCACGAGTCGCGTTTTGCAAAGCACGTCTCTATTATTTATACATCCTTAAGATGCTCCCGGAAGCGCCCCAGGTCCACCCTCTTTTCAGCGCGTGGTCGAGGGCGCGCTGGTCCCGCCGCCCGAACCGGGCAAGGCGCCGCCGAGCAGCGCCGCCGCGGCGAGGGGCAGCAGCAAGCCTATGGCAGGGGCGAGCGGCACGGCGGCGACCGGCGCGAGTGGCACCGCCGCGGCGGGGGCCATCGCCAAGGGCCGGGGCGCGACGATCTGCGGGGTAGGCGGCGGCGGCAGCGCCTGGCCGCGCGGAGCCACGGCCACCACGCTGTCGCCGGGCACGATCAGGCTGCGCAGCGCCTGCGCGGCGGCAAGGCCGGGGGCGAGGAGCAGGACCAGCAGGGTCAACAGGGTCAACAGGGCGGATCGCATCATGGCATGGAGATTAGCGTCATCGGCGGGGGAATTTCAACTCCCGGTTGGCCCGAGCAGGTGCCGCGCTATAATGACGCGCATGATCTCGTTGGTGCCCTCCAGGATGCGATGCACGCGCAGATCCCGCACGATCTTCTCGATCCCGTAATCGGCGAGATAGCCATAGCCCCCGAGCAATTGCAGCGCCTCATCCGCCACGCGGTGGCCTGTATCGGTCGCGAAGCGCTTGGCCATGGCGCAGAAGGCCGTGGCATCCGCCGCGCCGGCATCGAGCTTGCCTGCGGCGCGCCAGAGCAGCGTGCGCGCCGCTTCGAGCTCGGTGGCCATGTCGGCGAGGCGGAACTGCGTCGCCTGGAACTTTTCGATGGCCTGCCCGAAGGCGCGGCGTTCGTGCACATAGCCGAGCGCGATGTCGAGCGCGCGTTGCGCACCCCCCAGGCTGCAGGCGCCGATGTTGATCCGCCCGCCATCCAGGCCGCTCATGGCGATCCGAAAGCCCTGGCCTTCCGCGCCGAGCAGCGTGTCGGCAGCGACGCGTGCGTCCGAAAAGATCACCTGGCGCGTCGGCTGCGCGTTCCAGCCCATCTTCTTCTCATTCGCGCCGAAGCTCAGCCCCGGCGTTTCCTTGGGGATCAGCAGCGCCGAGACGCCATTGGCCCCCGGCCCGCCGGTGCGGACCATGGTCAGGTACAGGTCCGACACGCCCGCGCCGCTGATGAATTGCTTCGTGCCGTCCAGCACAAAGCCGGCATTGTCACGCGTCGCACGCGTGGCGAGTGCGGCGGCATCGCTCCCTGCCCCGGGCTCGGTCAGGCAGTAGCTCGCGATCTTGTCCATGGTGATGAGGGCGGGCAGCCAAGCCTCGCGCTGCGCCTCCGTGCCGTATCGGTCGATCATCCAGGCGACCATGTTGTGGATGGAGAGGAAGGCCGAAATCGTCGGGCAGCCCGTCGCCAGCGCCTCGAACACCACCGCCGCATCGAGCCGCGTGAGGCCTGCGCCGCCGGAATCCTCGCGCACATAGAGCGTGGCCATGCCAAGGGCTGCGGCTTCGCGCAGCACGTCCACGGGGAAGTGGCGCGTCTCGTCCCATTCCTGCGCGTGGGGTGCGAGGCGGTCGCGCGCGAAGGCCAGCGCCACCTCGCGCAGTTCTCGCGTGGCGTCGGGCAACTCGAAACGGGCTTGGTCGAGTGGCATGGCGCGTCTCCTTTCGCCCTACTCTACAGCCTCGCCGCGATCTCCTGCCAGCGCGCACGCGTGGCGGCGAGGTTGCGCGCCTTGATCGGCCCGAAGCCCTTGATGCCGGCAGCGGCCTCGGCCCAGTCGCAGATCGTCGCATGGGTGGCGGGCGACAGGCGCTTCAGATGGGCCGTGATGGCATCACGGTACTCGTCGATCAGCGCGCGCTCCGTGCGGCGTTCGCCGGTGCGGCCGAAGGGGTCGAGCGCCGTGCCGCGCAGCGCCTTGCCATGCCGCAGCCAGCCCATCGCGCGCAGCATCCACGGCCCGAAGCGGCGCTTGGCCGGCAGGCCAGTGTTCGGATCGGGCCGCGAGAGCAGCGGCGGCGCGAGGTTCATCTCGATGCGCGTCGTGCCAGTGAACCTTGTCGCCAGATGCGCCTGCCAGTCGGGCAGGCTGTGCAGCCGCGCGACTTCGTACTCATCCTTGTAGGCCATCAGGCGATAGAGCTGCGTAGCGACGGCGCGCGCGAGCCGCTCGGTGCCCGGCAGCACCGCCTGCTCGGCCTTGCGCACCGTGGCGAAGAAATCCCCGTAGCGCTGCGCATATCGCGCATTCTGATACGCCGTGAGATCCGCCTGGCAGCGCGCCACCAGCGCCTCGATGGTCTCTGGCGCGGCCGAAATCGCGCGCCGGCCTTCCAACTGCGCGCGCCGGCCGAGCGCAAAGGCCGCGAGGTTGCGCGCCACTGCCGCGCCGTTGAGCGTGATCGCCCGCTCCAGCGCCGTCGCGCTCACGGGCACCAGCCCGCGCTGAAACGCCACGCC
>JBBSCP010000502.1:0-2469 GCA_038250135.1 Acetobacterales bacterium
CCACGCCATCGCCTCGCGCGTGGCGGAACTGCTCGATCTGGTGGGTCTGCCGCAACTGGCAGAACGCCATCCCGGGCAGCTCAGCGGTGGACAGCAGCAGCGCGTGGCGTTGGCCCGTGCCATCGCGCATCCACCACGCGTACTGCTGATGGACGAGCCGCTGAGTGCGCTCGACCTCAAGATGCGCCAGCAGATGCAGGTTGAGTTGCGGCGCATCCAGCAGGCGCTTGGCATCACCACCATCTTCGTGACGCACGACCAGGATGAGGCGATGGCGCCGTCGGACACCATCGCGGTGATGTCTGGCGGGCGCATCGTGCAACGTGGCTCGGCGCAGGATATCTATGAGCGTCCGGCGACGCGCTTCGTCGCGGAGTTCGTCGGCAGTCTCAACATGGTTGCAGGCGGGCGCGGTATCCGCCCGCATCATGTCGCCTTTGCCGCACCCGGCGCGCAGACGCTGGCGGGACGTATGGTCGCACGCAACTTCGCGGGCAACCTCTGGCGCAGCCGCGTGCAGGTGGAGGGCGCGGAATGGCTTGTGGAATCGCATCCCGACCTGGCGGTGCCCGCGCTAGGTGAGGCGGTGCACCTCACCTGGCGCCCGGACGACATCATCACCTTGCAGGCAGACGCCTGATCGGATCACATGACAACCAACATCGCCCGGCGCCTGACCACCGAACCGCTGACCGCGGAGGCCTTCGCGCCCTTTGGCGAGGTACTCGCCGCGCCGGAAACTCCCGGGCGCCGCACCATCGAGCGTGCACTCGCCAACCATCGTGCCGACGCGCATCCCAGCCTGTCCTTCAGCCGCAAGCTGCCGGCGAGCCTGCCGATTGCATCAACGACGATGGAGCGCCATCGCTATTCCTCGCAATCCTTCATCCCGATGCGTGCGGGGCGCTGGCTGGTGCTCGTGGCCCCACATGGCGATGATGATATGCCCGACATGGCTCGCGCGCGTGCCTTCCTCGCCGCGCCGGATCAGGGCGTCACCTATGGCGCGGATGTGTGGCACCATCCCTCGACCGTCTTCGACCAGGTGGCGGATTTCGCGATCCTGATGTGGCAGGACGGCGGCGCGACGAATGACGAGTTCTGCACGGTAGCGCCCTTCGAAATCCTGGAGCCCGCTCATGCGCTATGAGGTGCAGCGCGACTTCATCGGCTATGGCGCCAGCCCGCCTGACCCGCATTGGCCGAACGGGGCGAAGATCGCGGTCAATTTCGTGTTCAACTACGAGGAAGGCTCCGAGCCTTCGTTCCAGGATGGCGACGGCTTCACCGAGAACGGGCTGACCGAGGCGCATGGTCGTGTCGATGTGAAGTCTGGCCGCGACTTGGCGGCGGAATCGATGTTCGAATACGGCAGCCGCGTCGGTTTCTGGCGGCTGTCGCGCCTGTTTCGCGATCGCGACCTGCCCTTCACCGTCTTTGGCTGCGCGCTGGCGCTGGAACGCAATCCCGCGGTCGCCGCCGCGATCCGCGAGGGCGGCTACGATGTCTGCTCGCATGGCCTACGCTGGGTGAAGCATTTCGAACTCGATGAGGCGGAGGAACGCGCGCAGATCCATCGCGCCGCCGCCAGCATCGCCCAAAGCGTCGGCCAGGCGCCGGAGGGCTGGTATTGTCGCTACGGTCCCTCGGTGAACACGCGCCGGCTCGTCGCCGAGCATGGCGGCTTCCTCTACGACAGCGACTATTACGGCGAGGAACTGCCCTTCTGGCTCACGGTGGAGGGCAAGTCGCACCTCGTCGTGCCCTATTCGCTCACGAACAATGACGCGAAGCAGGCCGGCGCGATCGCGACGTCGGAGCAATGGTTCTCCTTCGTGCGCGATGCCTTCGACATGCTCCACGAGGAGGGTGTGCGTGGCCAGCCGAAGATGATGTCGGTCGGCCTGCACATGCGCATGATCGGCCACCCGGCGCGCGCCATGGGGCTGCAACGCCTGCTGGACCACATGATGGCGCGGCCCGGCGTGTGGATCACGCGGCGCATCGACATCGTGCGCCACTGGATGGCGACGCACCCCTATCCGGGAAGCTGAACCGCCCTCAGCTGCGTTCCACGCTGTTGGCCGCGGCGTCGAGCGCTGCTGCTATCGCATACGCCTGTTCCTCGCTCAGCGGACCGCGCGAGAGCCGCAGCCGAAGCGCGAGTTTGAGGTTCTCCATGGCGCGC
Organism: Acetobacterales bacterium; assembly: GCA_038250135.1. Classification (GTDB taxonomy): domain Bacteria; phylum Pseudomonadota; class Alphaproteobacteria; order Acetobacterales; family Acetobacteraceae; genus Falsiroseomonas. Next base: position 2,189 of record JBBSCP010000502.1, read on the forward strand.
ACGACCTGTGGGGCAGGCTCGCCGCCGTGCAGCCGCCCGGCTTCAGCCATGCGGGCAAGCAACACTACTACTGCCGGGCGGTTTGCCTCGAGGAAGGCGCGCCCCTCATCGGTGATTTCGTACAGCTTCTTCACACCGCCCTCGTCGAGGCGCGCGGTGACGGAGCCCAGGTCCTCCAGCAAGGTCAGGGTCGGGTAGATGACGCCGGGGCTGGGGCTGTAGCTGCCGCCGACGCGTTCCTCGATGCCCTTGATGAGGTCGTAGCCATGGCGCGGCTTCTC
>JBBSCP010000503.1:0-2455 GCA_038250135.1 Acetobacterales bacterium
GGCATCGGTGATGGATTCGGCAAGGGCGGCGATGCGGCCACCCTTCACGCCCACGTCGCAGCGCACGACGCCGAAGCTGGTGGCGACCTGACCGCCACGAATGACCAGATCATAGTCCGCCATCGTTGTTCTCCTATCGTCTGTGCGCGACATCGCCCGCATAAGCGCGGCCGTAGCGTTTTTCCAGGCGGCGCTGCACCAGTTCCCACGCCGTGGTCATCACCAGATACCAGACAGCGGCGGCGATGAAGAGTTCCAGCACCAGGAAGCGCTCCTGGATCAGGATCTGCGTCCGCCGCAGCAATTCTTCCATCGAGATCACCGATGTCACCGAGGTGGTCTTGAGCAACCCGTTCACCGAATTGCCCAGCGGCGGGATGATGATGCGGAAGGCCTGCGGCCAGGTGATGGTGCGGAAAACCTGGGCGGGCGACAGGCCAAGCGCGAGCCCGGCTTCGCGCTGCCCGCGCCCCACGGCGGAAATGCCCGAGCGCACGATTTCGCTCAAATAGGCGGCTTCGTTCAGCGCGAGGCCGAGCAGGGCAGCCTGCGTCACGCTGAAGCGCAGGCCGAACAGCGGCAGGCCGGTGTAGATGATCAGCAACTGCACCAGCAGCGGCGTGCCGCGGAAGAGCCAGCAATAGCCCTGCGCCAGCGCCGACAGCATCGGCCTGCCGGAAAGGCGCAGCAGCGCAATCACCACGCCGAGCACGAGCCCGCCGGAGAGCGACGCCGCGGTGAGCCACAGCGTCGTCACCGCGCCTTCCAGCAGGAAGGGATTGAACAGGTAGTCGAAGAACCCCTGCCAGGACCAGATATGGATGTGACCGATCCTTGCCTATGCGGGACGCAAGCGCGCCGCGCTTATTGGGGGCCGACGATCGTGAAGGCCTCGGTCCACTTGTTGGCGCCGTAGCGGTCGAACAGCGCGTCGTAGCTGCCATCGGCCTTCATCTCGGTCAGCACCTGCGCGACGGCCGTGGCTAGTGCGCGCGAACGGAAGTTGAGGCTCGCAGCGGTCGGGAACAGGCCGTAGATGACGCGCGGGAAGTCGCCGCGCTGGTCGTATTCCGCGGCCACGGCATCGACGCTGGTGACAGCCTCAACCTGGCCAGCGCGCAGCGCCTGGAAGGCGATGGCGAAATTGTCGAAGGTGCGGATGGTGATCGGGCGCAGCCCCTTGGCGACCAGTTCGGTGCTGATCTGGCGCGTCCGCGCTTCCTCGAAGCCACCGAGCTCGACGCCGACGGTGCGGCCCGCGAGGTCATCGACGCCGCGGATGTTGAGCGGATTGCCGCGCCGGGCGGAGAGCGCCACCGCCTGATTCTCGTAGCGCAGCATCTGCATGATCTGCGCGCGCGCTTCGGTGTAGAAGGTGCCGGTATTGATCATGTCCCACCGGCGCGCGGCGAGGCCGGGGATCATTGCGCTGAACTCGATCCGTACCCATTCCGGCGTCAGGCACAGCCGGCGCGCGATCTCCTGGCCGAGCTCAAAGCGCAGCCCCTGCAACTGGCCCTGCGCGTTGACGAATTGCAGCGGCGGCAGGGTCGGGTTGATCGACATCACCAGCGTGCGCGACTTGATGAGTTCGCTGTCCGGCACGCGCGGTGTGCAGGCCGGGGCCTGTGCGAAAGCAGGGGGGGGGGCGAAGGCGGGGGTGGCGGCCACGGCGAGCACCGCGGCCAGGATCAAGCGACGCATCGAGGTTTCTCCCTATCGATCTCAGAAAATCAGGCGGCTTGTTGGGCAGGATACCGCGCGCCTTCGGCCAATAGGCCGAGGTTTTGCATCACGGCGGCAAGTTGTGGCACATCGGCGCCGGGCAGGGGCAGGCGCGGCGGGCGGGGGTCGCCCATGCTCATGCCCATCAGGCGAAAACCCGCCTTGGTGCCGGCGACGTAGCGTGGCCCGCCAACGAAGGGCAGCAGCGGCACGAGCTTGCGATACAGCGCCAGCGCGCGGTCCCGGTCCTGGTCGAAGGCGGCGGCGTGGAACATCTCGGTGGACAGGCGCGGCGCCAGGTTCGAGCACACCGCCACCCAGCCGATCGCGCCGAGCCAGGCGCTCTCGTAGCCGAGCACGCCGGCGAAGACCTCCATCCGGTCGCCGCAAAGTGCGACGATGTCGCGCACGCGCGTCACCTCCAGGGTGCTCTCCTTGACGTAGAGGCAGTTCGGAATCTCGGCGAGCTTCGCGAGGATCGGCGGTGTCAAATCGACATTCGCTGTCGCGGGGTTGTTGTAGACCATGATCGGAATGCCGATGGCCTCGGCGACGATCTTGTAGTGGTGGAACAGCTCGGCCTCGGTGGGGACCGAATAGAAGGGCGGGATGATCATCACGCCATCGGCGCCGAGCGACTCCGCTTCCCTGGACGTTCGCACCACCTCGCGCGTGTCCTCGGCGCCGGTGCCGATCAGCACGGGCACGCGGCCGCGCGCCGAACGCACCA
>JBBSCP010000504.1:0-2452 GCA_038250135.1 Acetobacterales bacterium
CGTGCTGGACCTGACCCGCGTGCGTTCCGGCCCGACCTGCGTGCGCCAGTTGGCCGATTGGGGCGCCAACGTCATCAAGATCGAGATGCCCGAAGGTCTCGACCAGGGCGACCCGATGGGTGGCCCGCGGATGGGCTCGGACTTCCAGAATCTGCACCGCAACAAGCGCGGCATGACGCTCAATCTGAAAAGCGAGGACGGCGTCGCGCTGCTGAAGAAGCTGTGCGAGAAGGCCGATGTGGTGGTGGAGAATTTCCGCCCCGACGTGAAGCATCGCCTCGGCATCGATTATGAGGCGCTGTCGGCGGTGAACCCGCGCCTCGTCTACGCCTCCATCTCGGGCTTCGGCCAGGATGGCCCCTATGCGGACCGGCCGGGCTTCGACCAGATCGCGCAGGGTATGGGCGGGCTGATGTCGATCACCGGCCTGCCGGGACAGGGGCCGGTGCGCGTGGGCATCCCCATCGCCGACCTGACTGCGGGGCTGTTTGCCGCACAGGGCATCATGGTGGCGCTGCTGGAGCGTGAGGTATCCGGCAAGGGCCAGTGGGTGCAGACCAGCCTGCTCCAGGCGCAGATCTTCATGCTCGATTTTCAGGCCAGTCGCTGGTTGATGTCGGGCGAGGTGCCCAAGCAGGCCGGCAACAACCACCCGACCTCGATCCCGACCGGCGTCTTCACCACCACCGACGGCTACATCAACATCGCCGCGACCGGCCAGCGCATTTGGGAGCGCTGCTGCCAATCCTTCGGCCACCCCGAATGGCTGACCGATCAGCGCTATGTGAACGGCGAGGCGCGCAGCGAGAACCGCGACGCGCTGAACGCCGAGATCGAAGCCGTGACGCGCACCAACGCCACCGCCTATTGGGTCGAGACGCTGAACGGGAATGGCGTGCCCTGCGGGCCGATCTACAAGATCGACGAAGTCTTCGCGGACCCGCAGGTGCAGCATGTCGGCATCGCGAAGTCGCTCAACGGCGGCAATCGCGGCGAGGTCGCCTATGTCGGCCAGCCGATCGACCTGTCGCGCACGCCCTCGGAGATCGTGGCGCATCCGCCGGCCATCGGCGAGCACACCGATGAGGTGCTGGCGGGACTCGGCCTGGACGCCACCGCCATCGCCGATCTGCGCGCGCGCCAGGTGATCTGAGTTCTACACTGCCACGGCCACCTAGGGCGGCCCGCGCACAGACCGAGTTCGCAACCCGCGCAGCAGCGCTCCGGCGCTGAAGCCAAGCGCCCGGCGCCTGAGGGAGTAAAGACGATGGACGGCATGATGGTGACCGGGTCGGAGAAGATGCTGGCCCGCAAGGCGGACGGCATCGGCTGGATGACCTTCAACAACCCCGAGCGCCACAACGCCGTCTCGATGGAGATGTGGCAGGCGGCGGAGCGTATCCTGGCTGATTTCACGTCCGATGACGCCGTGCGCGTTGTCGTCATCACCGGCGCCGGCGGGCGGGCTTTCGTCAGCGGCGCCGACATCTCGAAATTCGAGAGCGAGCGCAGCGGCGCGGCCGCGGTTGCGGCCTATCAGGCGCAGACGGCCAAGGTCTATGACGCGCTGGCCGATTGTCCCAAGCCGACCATCGCCATGATCCAGGGCCACTGCATCGGCGGCGGCACCGCGCTTGCGGTGTGCTGCGACCTGCGCATCTGCGGCGAAACGGCGAGCTTCGGCGTGCCGGCCGCGAAGCTTGGCCTGGGCTATCCGCTATCGGGCATTCGTCGCCTGGTGGACGTCGTCGGGCCATCCTTCGCCAAGGAGATCTTCTACACGGCGAAGAAGTGGGCGGCCGAGGATGCGCGCATCATGGGTCTCGTGAATCGCGTTGTGCCGAACGACCAGCTCGAAGCCTTCGTCACGGATTACGCGCAGACCATCGCCGGCAACGCGCCGCTGACGGTGGGCAGCGTTAAGTTCATCGTCGCCGAGGCGCTGAAGGATCGCGGCGCGGCGAACGAGGCCGCCTGCGAAGCGCTGGTCAATGCCTGCTTTGCGAGCGAGGACTACAATGAAGGTCGCAAGGCCTTTATGGAAAAGCGCCCGCCGCAGTTCAAGGGGCGTTGATCCCGATCGCCTGAGGCGCGAGGCTGCGCGCCACAGGAGAACCCCGATGACCAACGTGACCACTCGCCGTGCCGTGCTGGGCTCGGCCCTCGCCATGCCCCTGGTGGCGCGGGCGCAGCCGGCCTGGGCGCCGACGCGACCGATCCGGCTCGTGCTGCCCTTCGCGCCGGGCGGGCTGACCGACATCCTGGCGCGGGCGGTCGCGGAACTGCTCACCCCGCGACTCGGCCAGACGGTGCTGGTGGAGAACCGGGCCGGCGCCGGAGGCAATCTGGCGGCCGAGGCGGTGGCCCGGGCCGCACCGGATGGCCACACCCTGCTGGTCGCGACGCAGGGCATCATCGCCATCAACAGCGTGCTGTTTCCGCGCCTGGGCTA
>JBBSCP010000505.1:0-2441 GCA_038250135.1 Acetobacterales bacterium
GCCGCGTCGCCCGCGGGTCCGCGCGTACCACCACCTCCGCCGCGTCGCGTACCCGCACCGTCAGGAACAGGTCGGCGCCCGCCAACTCGGTCAACACGATGCGTGCCTCCGCCGTGGGGTCATGCGTGGCGGTAATCGCCTCGGGCTTCACGCCGAGGCGGAGTGCACCGTGGCCAGCGACCGCGCCCGCCGGCCGACCGAATGGGATGGTGCCGAAGGCAGTGGAGAAGGACAGCTGCTCGCCTTCGACAAGCGCCGTGCCGTCGAGAAAGTTTGTCTCCTGCTCACCCACGAAATTGGCGACGAAGGCGTTGGCCGGGCGATTGTAGATCTCCACTGGCGGCGCGTATTGCTGCAGCCTGCCGTGGTTGAACACGGCGATACGGGTGGAAAGCGTCATCGCCTCCGACTGGTCGTGCGTGACATAGATGATGGTGGAGCCGAGCGCCTGATGCAGCGCCTTCAGGTCGCGACGCATGCGGATGCGGAGCCGAGCGTCGAGGTTCGACAGCGGCTCATCCAGCAGGAATACCTTGGGGTCGCGCACCATGGCGCGGCCGAGCGCCACGCGTTGCTGCTGGCCGCCAGAGATCTCCTTCGGGTAGCGCGCCAGCAGCATCTCGATGCCGAGCGTACCGGCCACCAGTTCCACCTTCGACCTGATGGCCGCGGCATCCGGTTTCGGCTTGCGGGCTTCCAGCGGAAAGGCCAGGTTCTCGAAGACGGTGAGATGCGGATAAAGCGCGTAGTTCTGGAAGACCATCGCGATGTCGCGCTTTTCCGGCGGCAGAGGCGTGACATCACGTTCTCCGATCAGAATGCGGCCGGAATCCGCATCCATCAGCCCAGCCAGCAGGTTGAGTGTGGTGGATTTGCCGGAGCCTGAAGGACCGAGCAGAGAGACGAATTCTCCTTCCTCGACATGCAGGTCCAACGCATCCAGGGCCATCACCGCACCATAGGTTTTCGTCACCGCCTGGAACGTCACGGTCGACATCAGCTGATCATCCCTTCACGCCGCCACCGGTCAAGCCGGACATGAGATAGCGCTGCAGGAACACGAAGACCGCGATGATCGGCACGATGGACACCAGCGACGCCGCCAGCAGCGGACTCCATTCGCGGCCATAGAAGCCGAGATAGAAGTAGATTGCGACCGGAAAGGTACGCGTCTCCTGCGACGAGGTCATGGTCACCGCGACAACGAAGTCGTTCCAGGAAAATACCAATGCGAACAGCGCTGCCGCGACCAATCCGGACTTCGACAGCGGCAGAACCACCTTCCACAGGGTGCGCAGTGGCGAACAGCCATCGACCCGTGCGGCATTCTCCACCTCCACCGGCAACGACATGAAATAGCCGTAGAGCATCCACATCGCGGCCGGCAGTTGGTAGGCGCTGTAGAGCAGTACGAGCCCAAGCCGCGTGTCGAACAACCCGACAGCGCTCAGCAGCGTGAAGGTCGGCACGAGGAGGGACGCGATCGGTATGCTCATCACCCCGATCACCATCATCATGATGGCGCCGCGCCCGCGGAAGTCGAAACGCGCCAGCGCATAGCCGCCAAGCGCCGCGAGGCTGATGGTCAGCGCGATGGTCGCCGCGGACACCAGCATGGAATTGCCGATGTAGTAGAGCGCGCCGTCCTGGAATATTCGGATGTAGTGTTCCAGCGTCGGCTCCGACGGCAGCAGCCGCGGTGGGAATTCGATGATCTGGTCGGTGGGCTTCAGCGACGAGGAAAGCCCCCACAGGATCGGGAACAGCGCGAAGACCGCGATCAGCAGGTTGACCGCACTGCGCAGCAGTCGCCGCCGCCGGATCGTGCGCTGCATCAGATGCGCCCCGCGCGACGGAACAGCACCAGCAGGATGCCCACCAACACCATGTTGGCCAGGAACACCAGAAGCGCCAGCGCATTGGCCTGGCCGAGCACATGGTCGGCAAAGCCCAGCCGGAATACCTTCAGCACCACCACCTCCGTCGCATTGCCGGGGCCGCCGCCGGTCAGGATCAGCGGAAAGGTCAGGATGTTGACGAAATGCACCAGCAGCCGGACCATCGTGATCAGGATGGGGATGCGCAGCAGTGGCAGCGTGATGCGGCGGAACCGCATCCAGGCGCTGGCGCCATCCACCCGCGCGGCGAGGTGCAATTCGGGCGGGATCGCCTTCAGCCCGGCCAACAGCATGATCATGGCGAAGGCGGCATCGCGCCACATGGCGTTGAACACCAGCGCCGCCATCGCCGTCCCCGGATCAGCCAGGATCGAAAGGTCTCCGAGCCCCAGCGGGCCAAGTGCAAGGGTGGAAAGGCCGGCTTCCTGGCTGAAGAGCCATTTAAGCAGCATGGAACCGACCAGCATCGCGATCATGTAAGGCACCAGCACGACCGCACGCATGAGCGTGGCGAACCGGCCGTCACGTTCCAGCCACACCGCC
>JBBSCP010000506.1:0-2432 GCA_038250135.1 Acetobacterales bacterium
AGCACCGCTGTCATCATTCGCGTCGCCGTCACGTTAAACGCGGCGCGGAAGTTGAAGCTCGCCTCAACTCCCGCCGGCCCGTCGATCGGGGTTTCGGCCAGCGCCAGATAGACCTCGTGCAGCGTGATGGTGAGGCTGCGGTTGGCATCGATGGCGAAGGCCATGGTGAGTTCCGCCGAGGTGCCACCCTGCGCCTGGGCCAGCAGCGTGGTGTTCTCGAAGCGCACGGTGATCTGGCCCGTGCAGCGGGCGATGCCAGGATCTACACTCTCAATCCGGCGATCGGCGCGGTGAGAGGAAACATGGAGGTTAGCAAAGAACCAGACCCCTCTCCGGCGTTAGCCGATCTCAATAGGCTGCAAATCGTATTCCGCTATAGCGTCCAGGGCGTGCAGTTCGCCAGCCGCTTCATCTTACCAACAACCCGCAGCGTGATCACGACCTGACCCGTTTTCACGAAATAGCTGCCGCCTGACAGTGTCCACATAAATTCAAGGAGGTCCGCGCTTGATGAGAGTTTATTGTTTTCCAGAAGGCCTACACCGATGCAACCTTCCAGGTCGGAAGGAACTGCCGCTGGGTGGAACAGGATGTTGCCAGGGCCTGGTCGTCTCCTTTCCGCCTCTTTGCCGAGCCAGGGGTTCAGCACATACGACTCATACTTATTTTTCCAGTACATAGTGGAATTGGGATAGTCGCAGTCCCCAGCCATGCTGACCATGCCGTCCATCCGTTCGATCGCGTCTATGCGGTGCCCACCGATTAGGATTTCGCCGACGAGCCCATGCGCTTTGGGCGTGGCCACGCCCTTCTTCCGTGGCGTATTGCTGATGTAGGTCGAGCCGCGCACATATGTGATGACAGTATCAGCCAAGCGCTGTCTCCATCGGATGGGATTAACTAAATTTAGACGTCGCGTCGCACGTTAGCAAGATGCAAAACTGTGAGCACAGACCGATCATGTATCAATCAGTCGTAGAGCCGCCCGCCGCCCAAATGCCGGCGGACAGCTTCGTGAACAGACGTGCCGGCCGCAACTGTATAGTGCATCGCTCCACCGCTGGCCGTTGCGGATGACGAAGAGGATGCCGCTGAGGACGCAACGGTCACCGACGTTCGGCAACCGTAGCAAAGCCGAATGAAGTTCCTAAGCTGCTGCATCTGTGGCGGCGGGACCAGGAAGACATAGACCAAGGCCGATACCTTCCCACGCTGATAATCACAGCCCACCGCGTCGCTGCGATGGATTAATGCTGCTTGGGCTAAGCGAAACTCAGCATGATTTCTGCAAAGATCGGCAGCGGTAGTATCGACCCTAAACCCGTGACGAGAGATATGCTGCGGCCACCACCCCTGAATCGGTCCCGCTCACGCGTACTCCGTTCCTTCCTGCTGGTTGCGCAGCACCGCCGTCATCATCCGCGTCGCCGTCGCGTTGAATGCCGCCCTGAAATCGAAGCTGGCCTCCACCCCGGCCGGCCCCTCGATCGGCGTCTTGGCCAGCGCAAGACATACCTCGTGCAAAGTGAGGGTCAGGCTGCGGTTGGCGTCGATGGTGAAAGCCATGGCGAATTCCGCCGCGGTGCCGCCCTGCGCCTGGGCCAGCAGCGTCGTGTTCTCGAAGCGCACGGTTATCTGGCCGGTGCAGCGCGCGATGCCAGGATCCACGCCCTCGATGCGGCGATCGGCGCGGATGGTGCGCACCGCCTCCATGCCATTGGCGTAGGTGAGGCGCGCGCCGGTGACCTGCGCCAGCGCCGAGCCGCCGCGGGTGATGGCAATGCCGGCCTTCTCAGAGGGGACGAATGGCGCGTTGGCGGGCGGCTTCGAAGGCAGTGATGGCGGCGGGCCAATCCAGGCCGGCGCCGTCGCCGAGCATTTGCACCGGCGCGAGGGCCACGCGGCGGCGCGACCAGTAGTTGCCGTCGAGAATCGTTAGCCATCCAGCCAGCCCCTGCACGGCAAGCGCTGCGGAGGCTGCTTCGACCTCGGCCTCGCTGGGCGGTGCTGCGCGGCCCATTGTCACGTGCCGGCCATCCTGCGCGATGATGATCCAGCGTTTCTCCACGACCTTCGGTCCCTGGCTCATTGTCGTCTCCGTCTCGGCGGGGCGGGATGCCCTGCGCGTGACTGACGATTTGCGCTGTGTTTCGAAGGAGCCAACTCGATAAAGCGCCGGGGATCTGGATGATCCCCGGCGCTCCTGATCTTGTCAAAAGCCGTGGCTGAAAGGCGTCACTGCGGCAGGGCGTAGACCGTGTAGGAGCCCTTGGCGCCGGTCTTGCTCGGCCCGACCTGCCGGATGCGCTCCAGCACCTCGACCGTGTGGCCCTTCTTCTTGAGCCCCGCGAAGAAGCCGCGGACCGTGTGTTGCACCCACCCCGTGGCCTCTGCAATCTGCGCGACCGTCGCGCCCTCGGGTCGGCGCAGCA
>JBBSCP010000507.1:0-2420 GCA_038250135.1 Acetobacterales bacterium
GCGATGCGCATCGGCGGCGTGCCGAGGAACACGCCCTCCTTGCCAAAGAAGCGCGCCTCCGCCACCACCGAGGAGGATACACCGATGACGCGCTTCAGGCTCTCCTGCGAGAGCAGCACATAGATGTTCTCGCTCACCTCCCGGATGCGCGCGAGCGGCAGGCCGATGTCGTGCAGGCCGAAGCCGCCGGGGTTGTAGGGGTGCGGCTTGAACAGCACGCGACCCTTACCGATCAACTCATGCAGCGGCGCCGCGAATTGCGCGAGATCAAGCAACCCACCGGCGCGGATCAGGGCTCGGTCGATGCGTGTCTGGCCAACGATCAGTGTCGATTCGTGTACCGGCAGCAGCGGCGGCAGCTTCACGGCAGTGGCGGCGACGAGGTCCGCCCAGGGCTCGAAATGGCTGTCTGGCGCGTGATGCGCAGCGAGTGCGGCGAGCACGTCCGGATCATGTGTCTGGACCGCGAAGAGCACATCAGGGCCGAAGCGGTAGGGGTGGATGTTGAGGTCGATCCACACCACGCCGAGCCGATCCAGCAAGCGCTTGAGCAGTGGCGGCAATTCAAAGCCGATGACGGCGGCAGTATTCTCGAAGGCCAACGCGATTATCGACGCAGCCTCACGCGGCAGGTCGGGCGCGTCATACAGCGCTACCCAGCCTTCGATGTCCGGCGGGGTATCGGCCAGTGCATAGAAGCCGGGCGTATCGAACCCGCCCGCACCCCAAAGCAACGCCGCGACCTCCAGCCCCGAGGCCGCCGCGACCGGCCGGCGCAGCAGCCGGTGGAGCCACTGGGTGTTGCCGTTCTGAGAGGCCCGAAAGGCTTCGTCCTGCGGCCGCAGGATATCGCCCATGACCAGGATGCGCGGCATCATTCTCAGCGCTAGGCCCGTTCGATCCGCGCCCAGGCGAGGCCGAGGCCCAGCACGCGCGTGTCGCGGCGCGGCCCCGTCGCCGGGTCCGGGTCCTGCCGCCCCATCAGCAGCAGCGTGACGCGCGAACCCGCGGGCGCCTCGGGCAGGCTCACGCGCGCCTCAAAGATGCCCGTAGTGCCGTCATTGGAAACCGCGACGAAATCGAGCGGCACGCCATCGAGGAACCATGTGTGCTCGGCCAGGTCGAGCTCCACGCCAAAGGGCGAGCGCAGCGCGAGGGACAGCAGCAACGCCCCGCCGCCCAACGCCGGCAGCGCCAGCGTCGCGCAGCGCGCAGCACCGGACCAGCGCAGCGAGCCGCCCTCGGTGCGATCGGGCGTGAACCAGCCATGCCCGGCGAAGGCCGGGTCGCCGGCCTCGATCGCGACGACATCGAGGGCATCGGCGATGACCGGGCCGGCGGCGGCGCGCCGGCGCGGTTCAGGGATGTTGCGCAGCGGGTCGATGCGCAGCCGCTCGGCACGCGACAGCGCGGCCTGGCGGTGCTGCTGCGCCAGAGCATCGAGCCCTGCTGCGAGGCGCGCGATCTCCTCGATCAGGTGCTCGCCGAACAGCTGCGCCGCCGGGTCGAGCCCCGCGAGCAGCGGCGCCGCCTCGCCGCGCAGCCGCGCCGCGTGTTGGCGTTCCAGCGCGGCATCCAACAGCGTGGCCGCCAGGCGGTCAGGCGAGAGGTCGAGCAGGGCGCGGGGGTCGGTCAGGGCTGCGTCTCCGTTTCGCCAGCAGCGTAGCGGTGCGGGCCAGGCCTCACAATTCCTGCACCTCGGCGATGCCTGGCACCACCTTCATGGCCTGCATCAGGCGCGGCGAGACGTTGAAGTAGCCGGGCAGCGCGATCTCCACCTCCTGCCCAGGGCCGGTGACGGGCACGAGCACCACTCGGCCCCGCCCCTTGCCCTCGCGGCCGAGCAGGATGCGGATGTGGTCCACGGCCTCCGCCGTCTCGAACCACAGGCGCAGGCCCTGGCCGAGATTCTGCGCGACTTTGTCCAGCGGCTCCAGCTCCTGTGCCGTCAGTCGCACGGTGTCGCCATCGAGGCGCACCTCGGTCGTCACGACCAGCGCATGGCCCTCGACAAGCAGCCCATCGGCGCGCGCCAGCGTCTCGCTGAAGAAGGTGACCTCGAAGCTGCCCTGCGCGTCGGAAAAGCGCACCCAGGCCATCTTGTTGCCGGTCTTGGTGCGCCCGTTCTTCACGGCCACGACGGTACCCGCGAGCTTCATCCGCCCATTGCCGCCACGCGCACGCTCCGCGATGCGCGAGGATGGCACGGCGCCGAGCTTCTGCAACACCCGCTTGTAGGTGTCGAGCGGATGCGCCGAGAGGTGAAACCCCACCGCCTCCGCCTCGAAGGCGAGCTTCTCCAGCATCGGCCAATCGCCAGCCTCGGGCAGGCGCAGCGGCACTGGCGTGGTCTCGGCGCCGAACATGTCGCGCGTGGGATTGCTGCGGCGCTCGGCGGCTTCCTGCGCGGCGCGCAACAC
>JBBSCP010000508.1:0-2415 GCA_038250135.1 Acetobacterales bacterium
AGCTTGCGGCTGGAAAAGACCCCGGTGGCGTAGCCGTAGACCAGGATGCCGAGCAGGATGGTCGGGTGGTACGACGCCTCGCCAGAGCCGCGGTAGCTGCCGATCATCGCCCGCAGGTCGAGGCTCGCAACGACGTCCACCACGAAGCGCGCCAGGTGCTTCTCCGGCAGCCATTCGTCCACCGATGGTGGCATCAGGAAGCCAGTGTCACGGTCGACCGGGCGGAAGTTGCTCATCGAGGCAGGATCCGAGGGAGGGGGGGGCAATCAGCGGCCACAGACTCTACCTCTGGCGGAGGCTGCGCGTTAAGTCCGACAGGCTGCTAGAAAGACAATATCGGCCTTCATGCCCGGCGCGATGGCGCCCATGTCCGTAAAGCCGAGCGCGCGAGCGGATCCTTGCGTGCCGGCTTTGTAGATTTCCTCGACGCTCGCCCAGTGGCGCGGATCGGGTGACTGCACTTTGCTCACCATCGAGGCGTAACGCATCACCTCGTACATGTTGCCGTTGTCGGAGCAATTCACGCCATCGGTGCCGAGGCCGACATTCACGCCAAGATCGAGCGCCCGGCGCAGCCGGAACAGCCCGTTGCCGAGACGCATATTGGAGCCCGGATTATGCGCCATGGAGGCGCCACGGTCGCGCAGGATCTTCAGGTCGTCATCATCCAGCCAAATCGCGTGCGCGGCGGTGAAGTTCTCATCCACAAGGCCCAGCGAATCCATGTGTGCGAGCAACGTCCGCCCATACGTCCTCATGCCAGTAATCGCCTGTACCTTGCTCTCGCCAACATGGCTGTGCAGCGCAACACCGTGATCGGTCGCGAGTTTGCGGCAACCGCACAAGAACGCCTGCGAGCAATGGTGCGGGATGGTCGGCGCTACGGCCGTACGGATATCGGCGCCATCCCAGCGCCAATTGCGCAGGATGCCCTCAATGGCGGCCAACGTTTCCTCAGATGGGCGCAGACGAAGCTGCTCAACATCCTTCTGCAGCCCAGGTGGGAGCGCGTCCATCAGTCCGGGTATCGCCTCGTACATGGTGCGATCAGCAACCATGGGTGCGATGACGGCGCGCATGCCGACCTCAGCATAGGCTTCGGCGACGGCGTCCATGCCCTCGCGCGTCGGAAGCGGGAATTCATAGGTGAGGTCATAAGCGGCGGTGCATCCCTTCGCGACCATCTCAGCGGCACAGATGAGTGTGCTGGTCTTCTTGTCGGCCAGGGTGCGGCCGCCGGAAATCCAGGGACCGGCAGCAAGCAGGAGTTCGAGCGTCCATTTGTCGCCCTGACCCCGGCTGAGCCCGCCATGGCCATGAGTGTGTGCATTGATCAGTCCTGGATGGATGATCAGTCCTGTCGCCTCGAAGATGGTCGCACCTTCTGGCGCTGTAAGGCCTAACCCCACCTCGCGGATCACGCCATCCTGGATCAGCACGTCGGTCGCTTCCGCGCGACGAATCGCGGCATCGGCAAGGCGTGCATTGCGAATGAGCGTGACGCCGAGCTTCGTGGTGGCCATGGATGCTCCTCAGGCCGCAGGAATGGCGGCGTTGCTGGAGGTGGACCAGGGAAAGAGCACGCGCTCCGCCAAGCCCACCAGGACGAAAAGCGCCATGCCCATCATCGCCAGCACGACCACGGCGGCGAAGGCAAGCGGCGTGCGGAAGAAGGCCATGGATGTCTGGATGAGATATCCCAGCCCCGCATCGGCGCCGACGAATTCCGCGACCACGGCGCCGACAACGGAGAGTGCTGCTGCTACCTTCAACCCGCCGAAGACGAAGGGCACCGCATAGGGCAGCCGGATGCGCAGCATTTGCTGCACGCGCCCCGCGCGGCAGGCGCGGCCGAGCTCGATCAGCTCGGGCGGTGCGGCCAGCAGCCCAGCTACGCTCGCCACCACCAGTGGGAAGAAGGCGACAAGGAAGGTCACGATCACGCGCGGCAATTCATTCGCGCCGAGCGCCACGACGAGGATCGGCGCCAGCGCCACCTTGGGAATGGATTGGGTGATGACGAGCAGCGGATAGATCGCGGCCGAGATCAGCGGCGAGGCGGCGATCAACATGGCCAGCGGCAGCGAGATCAGCACCGCCGCGGCAAAGCCCAGCAGCACAGTCGTGAGCGTGCTGAGCGTGTGCCTCAGCAGGGTTGGCCAGATGGACCAGGCCTCGATCGCGATCACGCTGGGTGCCGGCAGCAGAAATTCGCGGATGCCGAACCCGCGCACGCAGCCCTCCCACAGCGCGAAGACCAGGACCACCGCGAGTAGGCCCGTCAGGCTGCTACGCGACATGCGCATCTCCCTTCGCATAGATCCGCGCTCGGATGCGTTGGACCGCGGCGTGGAAGGCGGGCTCGCTTTCCTGCGCGAAGTCACGCGGGCGAGGTAGTTCGACCGCAACGATGTC
>JBBSCP010000509.1:0-2348 GCA_038250135.1 Acetobacterales bacterium
ATCCAGGCGCAGATCCTCGAACTGATTCGCACCTTGCAACGCGAGAACGGCATGGCGGTGATCATGATCACGCACGACCTTGGCGTGGTGGCCGGCATGGCGGACCGCGTCGCCGTGATGTACGGCGGCCGCATGGTGGAACAGGGCCCGACCGAGGATGTCTTCGTCGATCCGCGCATGCCCTACACGATGGGCCTGCTCGGCTCGATCCCGCGCCTCGACGATATCGGCACGAAGCGCCTCTCCGCCATCCGCGGCAGCCCGCCGGTGCCGCTCGGCGAGGGCGGGCATTGCCGCTTTGCGCCGCGCTGCGACCTGGTGACGCCGACCTGCCGCGCAACGCGCCCGCCGCTGCGCAGCTTCGAAGGCGGCACGCGCGCCGCCGCCTGCCATTACGAGGTGCGTCTCGGCCCCTCCGGGCAACCGATGCGCCTCGAACAGGCCAGCACGGCATGAGCGGCACCCAGCCCCTCGTCGAGCTGCGCGACCTCGCGGTGCATTTCCCGGTCATGCGCGGCCTGGTGTTTGAGCGCCGCGTCGGCACGGTGAAGGCGGTGGATGGGGTCTCGCTCAGCGTGCGCCCAGGCGAGACGCTCGGGCTCGTCGGCGAATCGGGCTGCGGCAAGACGACCGTCGGCCGCGCCATCCTCGGCCTTGCCAGCGCGACGTCCGGCGAGGTCCTGGTGGGTGGCCGCGAGGTGGCCAGCCTGTCGCCCGACGAATTGCGCGCCATGCGCCGGCGTGTGCAATTGATCTTCCAGGACCCCTACGCCAGCCTCAACCCACGCATGAGCATCGGCGAGGCCATCGCCGAGCCGGTGCGCCTGCACGGCCTGCGCGAAGGCCGCGCCGCGGTGGCGGATCGAGTCGCGGAATTGCTCTCCCTCGTCGGTCTCTCGCCCGCCTATGCCGCGCGGTTCCCGCATGAATTCAGCGGCGGCCAACGCCAGCGAATCGGCATTGCCCGTGCGCTGGCCTGCGAGCCCGACCTCATTGTCTGCGACGAGCCCGTCTCCGCCCTCGACGTGTCGATCCAGGCGCAAATCCTGAACCTGCTGCAGGAATTGCAGCAGAGGCTCGGCGTCGCCTATTTTTTCATCGCGCATGGCATGAATGTGGTGCGGCACATCTCGCACAACGTCGCCGTGATGTATCTCGGCCGGGTGGTCGAGACCGGCGACAAGGCCACGCTGTTCCGCGCGCCGGGCCATCCCTACACCAGGGCGCTGCTCTCCGCCGTGCCGCAACCCGATCCGCGCATCGAGCGCCGCCGCCGCCGCATCATCCTGACGGGCGATGTGCCCAGCCCGCTCAACCCCCCGCCCGGCTGCCGCTTCGCGCCGCGTTGCCCGATCGCGGTGGCGCGCTGCGCGCAACAGGACCCGCCGCTCGCCGCCGCACCCGGCGGCACGTTGGTGGCGTGTTGGCGAGCGGAGGAAGCTGCCGCTCTCATGCCACTGGTCGAACAACAAACCGTGGCAACTGCTACGCCCCGCGAGGAACATGGACATGGCTAGCAATCTGGCGATCGCGGGACTGGGCCGCTGGGGCAAGGTCCTCGTCGATTCCGTGCAGGGCAGGAGCGAGAAGGTGCGCTTCACCGCGGCCGTGGTGCGCGACGCCGCGCGCTCCGCCAGCGATGCCGCGGCGCGCGGCATGGCGGTGCACACGGAGCTTGCCGCCGTGCTGCGCGATCCCGCCATCGACGGCATCGTGCTCGCCACGCCCCACTCGCAGCACGGCGAGCAGATCGAGGCCTGCGCCCGCGCGGGCAAGCCGGTCTTCGTGGAGAAGCCCGTCACCCTCACCCGCGCCAGCGCGGATCGCGCGATCGAAGCCGCGCAGGCCGCGGGCATCATTGTCGCGGCGGGCTTCAACCGGCGCTTCCTCACCGTGGTGCGCGATCTCAAGGAGATGGTGGACAACGGGGCACTCGGCACCGTGCTGCACATCGAAACTCACTTCTCCGGCAACGTCGCCGGCCGCTACGAGCCCGGGCATTGGCGCATCGCGCCGGGCGAGAGCCCGGCAGGCGGCCTCGCTGGCTCGGGCATCCACTCGATCGACACCATCATTCACCTCGCCGGCGCGATCACCGAGGTCTATGCCGTCTCGACCAAGCGTGTGCACGCGTTCGACATGGACGACACCACGATGGTGACGTTCAAGCTCGCCTCCGGCGCGGTTGCGTCTCTGCTGACGATCACCGCCACCACGCCGACCTGGCGCATTGTGGTCTATGGCACGAAGGGCAAGGCGCAGGTCGATGGCGCCGCGGACCGCCGCGGCACGGAGACGCTGGAGGTCTCGATGATCACGGGCGACCGCCAGTCGCGCACCTATGCGTC
>JBBSCP010000510.1:0-2342 GCA_038250135.1 Acetobacterales bacterium
ATCCGCCTCGCCTATAGCCCTGCCGTGCGGAACCGCAACAAGTTCTGCGTGGACGAGCAGGGGTTTCTGGGCACCCTGCCGCCCGACCTCGCCGATTTCGTGCGCCCCTTC
Organism: Acetobacterales bacterium; assembly: GCA_038250135.1. Classification (GTDB taxonomy): domain Bacteria; phylum Pseudomonadota; class Alphaproteobacteria; order Acetobacterales; family Acetobacteraceae; genus Falsiroseomonas. The sequence goes on from JBBSCP010000510.1 coordinate 112, forward strand.
ACCGCCTATGATGCCGACGCCTTCGAGGATGGCTACTTGGCGCAATTCGCTGCCCTGCATGCAGAGTTCGACGGGCCGATGAGTCGCGTGTTGCACGGCCCGTCCTGGGCGCATGGCACCACCCAGAAATTTTTCGCACGCATCCGCGACGATGCGGCGGCGCGGGGCGGCCTGCCGATCCACATCCATACGCTCCAGACGCCGCATCAGCGTGCCTATGGCTTCAAGGCGCATGGCAAATCGCTGGTGGCGTATCTGGATGATCTCGGCCTGCTGGGGCCCAACACAACGCTTGGCCATGCGGTATGGCTGAGCGAGGCGGACATCGCGCTGCTCGCCGCGCGCGGCACGAGCACGACGCACCACGCCTCCTGCAACCTGCATGTGCGCAACGGCATCTCGCCGGTGCAGCCGATGCTGCGCGCGGGCGTGAATGTGGCCATGGGCATCGACGACAAATCGATCAACGACGATGACGACCCCTTCATGGAATTGCGCCTGATCTCGATGCTCGCCCGCGCGCCGGGCTTCGACCTGGCCAGCACGACGCAACTCACCGCGACCGAAGTGCTGGCGATGGGCACGCTGGCCGCGGCGCGCACGCTGGGCTTTGCCGGCCAGCTCGGCACGCTGGCGCCGGGCGCCTTGGCCGATGCCGTGGTGCTCGACACGGATGAGATGCTGCGCGATCCCTGGACCAGCACGCGGCTGCCCATCCCGGACCTGATCGTGCAACGCGCCAAGGGCAGCCACACGAAACATGCCGTGGTGGATGGCAAGGTGGTGATGCGCGACCGGCACATCACAACCCTGGATGTCGCGGCGCTCTATGCCGAGATCCGCGGCTGGCTCGCCAAGCATGAGGATGGCGCGGCGGACCCGCACAAGGTGGCCATGATCCGCCGCCTCAAGCCGCATTTTCATCGCTGGCACGCGCAGATGCTGGAACACCTGGACGTGACGCAGCCGCACTACCTGCTGAACGGCGCGCGCTGAGGGACTTGCATCCAGCCCCGCCCGCCGCACGTAACGCGGTCGAGGAGACCCAGATGCCGCCTGACGACGAGGTGCCGCTCATCGGCAAGGTCCGCGACAAGCTGATCGAGGCCAAGCAGGGCTGGGCGCGCGAGGGCCGGTTGCTCACGGGCACGCATGCCGACCCGGCGCAGGAGCGCCTGCCGCCCGGGCAGCGGCTGGTCACGGATTTCCCGGTGCTCGATCTCGGCGTGCAGCCGGATGTGAATGGCGAGAATTGGCGGCTGCGGATCGAGGGGCTCTGTGCGGCGCCGGCCCGCCTCACGCTGCCCGAGTTCATGGCGCTGCCGCAATCCACCCGGCGCAACGACATCCACTGCGTCACCCAATGGTCGCGCTATGACAATGACTGGCAGGGCGTGCCGGTACTCGACCTGCTGGAGATGGCAAGGCCGAAGGAGGAGGCGCGCTTCGTCGCAATCACCGGCTATGACGGCTACACGACGAACCTCGCCATGGCGGATTTCGCGCGCCCGGAGAACCTGTTCGCCCATGCCTGGGCCGGCGCGCCCTTGGAGCGGATCCATGGCGGGCCGGTGCGGCTCGTCGTGCCTCATCTGTATTTTTGGAAGAGCCCGAAATGGGTAACCCGCATCGAATTGCTGCGCGAGGATCGGCCTGGCTTTTGGGAAGTGCGCGGCTACAGCAATCGGGGCGACCCTTGGATCGAGGAACGCTATGTTTAGACGCGCCCTGCTGGCGAGCCCGTTTCTGATCGCGGCGGCCCCCGCCCCGACCGCCTTCGATTTCCGCCTGACGGCGCTGGAAGGGGGCGAACTCACCCTCGCTGATTTTCGCGGCAAGGCGTTGCTGGTGGTGAACACGGCAAGTTTCTGCGGCTTCACCCCGCAATACGCCGCCCTGCAGAAGCTGCATGACCGCTTCGCCGCGCAGGGCTTCGCAGTGATCGGCGTGCCCTCCAACGATTTCAACCAGGAAAGCCGGGACGCCGCGCGCATCCGGCAATTCTGCGAGACGGTCTACGGCATCGACTTCCCGATGGCCGGGCTGACCTCCGTGCGTGGGTCTGGCGTGCATCCGTTTTTCGCCTGGCTTGCCGCCCGGGCTGGCGGGCCGCCGCGCTGGAATTTCCACAAATACCTGGTGGCGCGGGATGGGCTCTCGGTCCGCGCCTTCCCCACCGCGACCGAGCCGGAGGCGCCTGTTCTGGTCCGCGCGGTGGAGGCGGCGCTTTC
>JBBSCP010000511.1:0-2320 GCA_038250135.1 Acetobacterales bacterium
CTGCCGGCAAGCTGAGGCGGCCGGGCTGAAAGAATATGTGGCGGCACCCCGACACCTTCCGCAGCTCGCCGGTAGGTGCCTTGCATGACCATCCACCCTTCCCTGGCTGAGCGCCGTGGCGCTGCCGCCGATGTTCGGCATCTGGATCAGCACGCACTCGCGGCGCGCTGGGGCATGTCGGTGAGGACACTGGAGCGGTGGCGCTTCCTGCACCAGGGGCCTGCCTTCCTGAAGCTCATTGGCCGCGTCGTCTATCGCCTCGAAGACATCGAGGCGTTCGAGGTGACGCAGATGCGCCGCGGCACCAAGACCAGCGCGCCAACGCAGGGCCCCGCCGCATGAGCGCCCTGGTCCGCTACGAGCAGGCCCGCACCGCGCTGGCCGAATGCGCCCGCATCGATGAGGCTTCGGAAATCCGCGACAAGGCCGCAGCACTCGCCGCCTACGCCCGGCAGCGTGACGACCGGGACCTCGAAGTCTGGGTTCGTGAGATACACCTGCGCGCCTGCGTGCGCATTGGCGTGCTGAGCCGCGACATCGAAGCCGCCGAGCGGCGTCGCGGCGATGACGGCCGCCTGCTTCCCACGGGCGAGAACCAGGTGACCAAGGCCCAGGCCCTGGGTGAGGCCGGCGTGAGCACGGCAACCGCCGCCCGTTACGAGGAACTGGCCGGGGTTTCCGCGACCGTGGCCGCCATCGCAGGCGATCGGGCAGCCCAGGCCGAAGCGGCAGGCAAAGCCGCCATGGAGGCCTACTTCGCCCAATCCCGTGCCGAGCGCGCGCCGCCCACCATGGCTGGCCTGCGCGGCGCTGTCCGCGGTGCGCTGCAGGCCACGCTCGGCCCGCTGCCGACCCGCCCCAAGCGTCCGCCCCCGCCGCCCGACCAGCCGAAGGTCGCGCCCATCGGCGCTGACTGGGCCGACTGGACGGCCGCCGTGCTCACCGTGGCGACCCTGCCCACCGACTTCGCATCGCTCGCCGGCCGCAGCCCGCGTGCCCTGCTTGCCGACCTGCGCAGCGAGGCCCGCGAGGCGCTGCAGCGGCTGCCGCTTTGGATCAACGCCCTGGAGAATGAACATGACCACACCGCATGACCGCATGCGGACGCTGATCCGCGAAGCCCGAATCAGCGTCCACCACCGCGGCAACGTCCCGGCCATCGTCGGCGAGATCGTCCGCAGCGCCGCCGAGACCATCCGACAGGATGATCAGCTGTTCGCCGTCGTGCTGTCGACCGCGCTGAACAAGCTGATCCGCGACGACCTCAAGCGCAGCGCCGAGAGCGTGGACCACGCCGAAGGGCTGCGCGCCGAGCAGATGGAGATGTTCCCGCAGGATGCGCGGGCAACAGTCGAGCAGATCGGCCGCGGCGAGGTCTTCGTGCCAAGCCGGGATGCCTTCGTGCCACTGCTGCCGACCCACCTCCTGCCGCAGGAGATCGAAGAGGCCGGCGAATACCTGATCAATCATGGTGGCGACTGCATCCGCCGGGGCGGCCTGCTGCGCCGCCTCGGCCGGATCATGCAGACCCACCGGCAGGCGGCGTGAGACCGGGCATGGGCAAGCCATCCCGCGACAAGGGCCTCCGCCGCGAGAGCGCCATCGTCGAAACCCACCTGAAATGCGGCATCCATGCCGAGCGCGTCCCACTCTCGGGTGCGCTTCGGTATCGCGGCAACGGCGCCGATGTCGATCTCTATGTCCGCGGCGCGGAGCCGGTGAAGGCCGAGGTCAAGGCCCGCGCCGAGGGCGACGGCTTCAAGACGCTGGAGCGCTGGCTCGGCGGCAATGACGCGCTGTTCCTTTGGCGCGATCGCGCCGCACCGATGGTGGTGCTGCCGCTGCATGTCTGGCTGGAAATCGTCGGCCGCAGTGTGCGTTGCGCGGATCCTGATGCTGATCGCGGTCGTGCCCGCCGTGCGCGCCAGGCGGAGGAAGGCCCGCTCCCGCCCGCCGATGCTGTCGCAGAGCCTGCGCCATGACACCGCGCACCGTCCGCCGCCTGCATGCCGTCGCCGAAGCCCTCCGCAACCTGGCCGGCGGCGCGCTGCTGGCCGGCGGCTTCATCGCGCTCTGCTGGCTCGCCGAATTGGTGACCATCCCATGAGCGCCATTCCCATGCCGATGCCCGCGCCCGCCCGGCCGCCTGCATCGCTCAACCAGCCGGGCACCTCCTCCTTGAACGGGACCATCATGACCAACCGAACCACTCTGGCGCAGTTGCGCGAGATGGACGCCGCGCAGGCCGCACACCTGCCCGTCGATCATCTGGCGCTGCTGCTGGAAGATGCTGCGGCGCTGAAGGCCGACGCCAAGCACC
>JBBSCP010000512.1:0-2243 GCA_038250135.1 Acetobacterales bacterium
ATGACCGGCACGCCGGCGCCGCAACTGGCGCTGCTGGTGGGGCTTGTGAAACAGGCGGCGTTCGCGGTGGGGCTCTACAAAATTTAATCCTCACGCGGCAGTTCTGTCTGCCCCAGCACCCAGCCCTCCCAGCACGTGATCCACGGGTCGTCCGGCACGAAATCGGGCTGCGCGCCGTCGATCACTGCGATCATGGCGAGCAGGCCGAGCACACAATCCAGCCGGTCCTCGCCCGCGGCATCGGCGCCGAAGCCATCGGCGATCAGCGCGGCGAGGTCGGCCTCGGGCAGCACGCCAAGCCGCCCCATCACGGCGCGTAGCGCCTCGGCCATCGCGCGGCGCGGCGCCTGCGCGCGCTTGCTGCCGGCGAGCTTCAGGCCAAGCTGGCGCAGCGCCTCCGCCGGATAGACCTCGGCCAGCACGGCGTGGCCTGGCGCGATCAACGCGTGCAACCCACCCGAGAAGGGCCAGAGCGAGATGGGCGCTTGCACGGCCAGCGCGGGCACGATCCAGTCGCGCCAGGCGGCGATGGCGGCCTTGCCGGATTGGTTGGCGCCGAGCGTCCAGAACACCGGCGCGCCGGCCGGGCGCAGCGCCGTGGCGCGGTCGCAATGCCGCGACAGGGCACGCGCATCGGCCAGCCCAAGCGCGGCGGCGTGCGCGGCGCGGGTCATGCCCTTCACGCCGCGCGCCGGGTAGAAGGGCCGCGCTGCGCTGACGGTGGCGAGGCTGGGCGAGACCTCGAAGAAGCCGGGATCGCGCGTCAGCCCCGCGAGGAAGGCCGGAAAATCCGGCTCGCCCCGGCCCTCGGCCCAGCCACGCGGCACGCCGAGCGGCAGATCCAAGCCCAGCACCACCGGCGCGCCCGAGCGCAGCAGGTCAGGCAGCAATCGCGCCGTGTCGCCGACCAGGCGCGGTGCGGCCATCCGCCAGCCGGAGTCGCGACAACTAAGGGCGATCCATCGCTTGGCGGGATGCGCGCTCCAGTCGGCGTGGGCGGCAATCACGGGATATAGGCGCTGTCGAAGAAGGCTCGTTCCAGCGTCGCGGCGCGGCAGAACAGGTCCTGCGCCCGCGCGCGGCCCGCGGCATCGGCCGCGATGAAGGCGCGGTCGAGCGCGGCGCGGAGGCCTTCGACGAAATCCTCGAAATAGGGGCTGGCGTGCAGATCCACCCATTCGGCGCACCAGAAGGGCTCGGCAGGGCGCGTGTCCCGCGCCGGGCGCGCCCAGCTCAGGTAGACCCATTCGGCGACGCAGAGCACGGCGAGCTGATCGGCATGCGCAAAGCTGGCCGCGGCTTCGGCCATCAGGGCCCGAAAGCCCTGGGCGGCGGGGGATAGCGGCGGGTTCAGGCGCAGCGCGGCGGGCACGCCAAGGGCATCGAAGCTGCGCTGGAAATAGGTATTCTCGGCCGAGCAGAGCATCCCCATGAAGCAGCCCAGCGGCAGGCGCGCCGGCAGGTCGGGCGCGGTCGAAATGGCGCGGCCGAGTAGCGCCGCGAAGCCATCGATGAAGGCGTAGTCCTGCACCAGGTAGCGGATCATCACGTCGCGCGGCACCGCCCCAGCGATCAGTTCCTGCGTGAAGCGATGCGTGGTGGCGGCGCGCCAATCGGGCTCGGCCTCAGCGCGCAGCCAGTCGGTCGGGCGGGCGCCGGAGGTCGCGGACCATGCCGCTTTGCTGTCGACCATGGTGGCTTTCGCTTTCAATCGGGGCGGGGCCTCATGCCATACTGCACCGGAAGTCGGGAGAGAGACCGCCCATGGATGCCACCGCCGCAACGCCGCTGAAGGGCCAGGATGCCGCGCACCCCGATGGCCAGTATTCGACCATCGCGAAGTGGTTCCACTGGCTGACCGTGCCACCATTGACGATTGCCATTCTTTCGGGCCTGACGCTGCGCTTCATGAAGGACGACGTGAAATTCTCCTTCTACGCGCTGCATGAAAGCATCGGCCTGCTGCTGCTGTTCCTGGCCATCGCGCGGGTGCTGTGGCGCGTGACCCACAAACCGCCGGCGGCGCCGGACCATCTGCCGCTCAACATGCGCGCGGCTGCAGCGGCGGTGCATTACGCGCTTTATGCGCTGCTGATCCTGCAGCCGCTGCTCGGGTTCTTCACCACCAACGCCTATGGCTTTCCGCAGCAGGGCTCCACGGCCTTCCTGTTCTTCATCGACCTGCCGAAATTCATGGAGCCGTCGGAGGGCCTCGCCGTGGTGCTGCACTGGATGCACAGCAT
>JBBSCP010000513.1:0-2223 GCA_038250135.1 Acetobacterales bacterium
GCGCCAGTGTTCATTGCGTCGCTCGGCGACGAAGGGAGACGGCATTTGGCGTTGCATTCCAGTCTCTACGCCGCCGGCCAGGCCCGCCCGCTCTCGGCTGCGCCGGCGCCTTTCGCGCGCCCGGCGCTGGACGAAGTCGGGCGGATCGCCGCCGAGATCATGGCGCGAGGCCTGCTTGCGCCCTGAGCGAAACCTTCGGCGCGGTGGCAGCGAAGCCCTGCCCATGAGCAGCACCCTGAGCGCACCCCCGCGCCCCTCCGCCATCGCTTGGCCTTGGCTCGACCGCGGGCGGCGCTTTTCCTGGCCGCGGATGCTGCTGCTGGTCAGCCTGCTCGCCCCGGGCCTGGTGCTGCTGGCGATGCTCGCCGATGGCGCGCTCGGCGCCGAGCCCTGGAAGGCCGCGATGCGCGAGGCCGGGTCCTGGGCGTTGTGGGGCCTGCTGCTGACGATGCTCGTGACACCGCTGCGCTGGATCGCCGATGCGCCGAAAATCGCCACCCTGCGCCGCATGGTCGGCCTCGTGGCGCTGGGCTACGGCGTGCTGCACCTGACACTCTATACGGGCCATCTGGCCTGGGATTTGCGCGCCGTGGTGGTCGAGATCGCGACGCGGCTGTATCTCACCATCGGCTTCGCGGTGCTGCTGGGGCTCGGCGTGCTCGGCTGGACCTCGACCGATGGCTGGCAGGCGCGGCTCGGCCGTGGGTGGAAGAAGCTGCACCGGCTCGCCTACCCGCTGACGGCGCTGGCCGTGCTGCACGCCTTCCTGCAATCCAAGGCGGGGGCGGATAATGCGGTGCTGATGGCGGGGCTGTTCGTCTGGCTGATGCTATGGCGGCAGCTTTCCGGGCGGTGGCGGGCCGATGCGCTGGCCCTGGCGTTGCTGGCGCCGGTTGCCGCCATTGGCGCGGCCGCGGTGGAATGGGCCTGGTATGCGGCGGCCACCAACCTGCCGGCCGTGCGCATCCTGGCCGCCAATCTCGACCTTGGGGCGGGGCTCCGCCCGGCGCAGATCGTGCTGATCGCGGGCCTCGCGATGGCGGCGCTGCCGCTCGGGCGGCGCGTGCTGCGCCCGGCCTGAGGTTCAGGCTTTGGCGTTCGCGAAAGCCTCCCAGCCGAAGCGCAGCAGGGGCAGGCCGGCGATTGCGAAGGCCACGACCTCCTCCACCAATTTGGCGCGTTGCACCTGGGCAGGCGTCAGCGGCCGGCGGACGATCAGGTTTCGCAGTTTCAGCGCCTCGGCCACCGGCGAGCCCGCCATCGCCTCGAAGCCTTTCGGGAGGCGTTGCAGCGCCTCCTCCCGGCCGAGTGCCAGCCCGGCCTTGGCCAGCTTCGCCTCCAGCTTCGTCCAATCCTTGGGGGCGGCGACCATCGCCTGGCGCAGCGCGGCGAGATCCGCCGGTTCGGATTGGTAGAACCCCATCGCCATGAAAGCGCCCTCGGCGCTCACCGGCTGGATATAGATCAGCCCGCGGCTGGTCTTGGTACCGTCGCGGCTCATCACCGCGCCGGCATTGGTCTTGTAGGGGCTCTTGTCGTGGCTGAAGCGTACATCGCGGTTGATGCGGAACATCGAGCGCTTCGGGTCGGCCGTCAGCGGCACATCCTGCGTCGCGAAGGCGAAGCTCAGCGCCTGCAACAGCGCAGCGAGGGGCGCGCGGATTTCCGCCTCATGCACCGCCTTGTTGGCCAGGAACCAGTCGCGGTTGTTGTTCGCCGCGAGGTCGCGGAAGAAGTGCTGCGCGGCGGGGCGAAAGCCCTCGAATCCAGCCATGGCGTGGTGTCCTGTGGGGCGGTTGAGCTTGTATCCTACGCCTGATCAACAGGAGCCACCCGCCATGCCCGCCACCCTGTACGGCATCAAGAATTGCGACACGATGAAGAAGGCGCGCGTCTGGCTGGACGCCCAGGGCATCGCCTATGCCTTCCACGACTACAAATCCGCCGGCATCGCGCGCGCCACGCTCGAAGCCTGGGTCGGGCAGGTGGGGTGGGAGGCGCTGCTCAACCGCGCGGGCACTACTTTCCGCAAGCTGCCGGAGGGCGAGCGCGAGGGTCTCGATGCCGGGCGCGCCATCGCGCTGATGCGGGCGCAGCCCTCGATGATCAAGCGGCCGGTGCTGGCGCGCGATGGCAAGCTGACTCTCGGCTTCTCGCCGGCGGCCTATGCGGCGGTCTTCGCCGGCTGAGGAGCAGGCTCAGCGCGCTGGTGCGTAGACGAAC
>JBBSCP010000514.1:0-2222 GCA_038250135.1 Acetobacterales bacterium
ATGAAGCGGTATCGGGACCTGTCGCCGGCCGTCCAGCCGCCGCCATACCAGAAGACCGCGACCGGCTTCAGCCCAGGGTGTTCCGATGCGTAGACATCAAGCCGCTGTCTCGGGTGCGGTCCGAACTCCTCGCCCGCGGCCCGCAGCGAGCCGTCGCGCGGTGTCGCGCCGTCGACGGTCGACAATGCCAGCGCGGCGATGGTCTGGCCGGGCGAACACCCGGCCACCGCGATTGCCCCGCCGCCGGCCAGCAGGCTTCGTCGTTTCACGACTGTCGCATGGCGTGGCTCTCGCCAAACAGCGCAAGCGCCTGGGCCGCCGTGGCTCGGTCAGTGACGTGCAGGTGCAGCCAGTCCGCATAGCCCCGCCATGGTGCCGGCTCACCGATACCGCGTGCGAGTGCCGCGTCGCGCGCCGTGCGGGACAGACGGACATGGGCCCAGCCATCGAGGTGGATGTGCCCCAACTCCGCCTCCCCACGATAGAAATCGGCGCCGTCGATTTCGGTCGGCTGGTAGAGGTGCCAGTGCACACTGGCCTTGACGCCAGGCAGGCCGGCGACCGCACGGGCAACGTCGCCGACCACGCCTTCGAGGTCGGGCGCGGGGCCGGGAGGTCCCTTCTCTGCCCGTTGCATCAGGTGGAACCCGCGGCGAAGTGGTCCACGATGAGCGGCGCCACCAGGTCGATCGTCATCGGGTCTTCGTAGAACTGCAGCTGGTTGCGCCCATCCAGCATGACGAGCCGCTTGCGATCGCCGGGCACTGAGTCGAGCAAGGCACGAGGAATGGCAGGCCCGGAGGCCGCGCGGTCAGCATGCACCATCAGCAGCGGCTGCCGGATTCCCGGCATCACCGGAGAGATGTCGTGGCCCCAGATGCCGCCCTCGCTCATGGTGGTGATCCGGTTCTCCCATAGGCCCAGATAGCTACGGAACGGTCCTCGGTCGGCCCAACGGATGTAGAATTGCTGGATCGGCAACGCGGTGAGCAGCGCATCGGGGTCGGGCGTGTCAGCGCGCGCCTGCACGATCGGGATGTAATCGAGCGTACCATCGCGTCGGAAGCGCTCGGCGGCGGCGGCCGATCGCGCCAGGCGCTGAGCGACCCGCTCGGGCGTGCCGAGATACATCAGCGCGGTCGCAGGCGTCAGGTAATGACCGGCGACCAGCGCCACCCGCGCCGCCGCCGGCATGTCGATCGCTGCCTGCACGGCCCAGTTCACACCTTGGCAGATGCCCAGGATGTTGATGCGGTCGGCATCGACCTCCGGTCGGGTTCGCAGGTAATCGAGCGCCGCTCGCAGGTCGGCTGCCTTCGCGACGCCGTCCTCATGCCGTCGCGGCGTGCCGTCGCTCTCGCCATGGTTGCGCGGGTCGAAGGCCAGCGCCACGATCCCCGCCGCTGCCAGCCGGGTGGCGTATTGCGTCGGCGCCTGCTCCTTCACGAAGGCCACCGGGCCGAGCATCGCGGCGGCGGGAAACGGGCCTGGACCACGCGGCACAAAAAGGTTGCCGATCAGATGTACGCCCCCGCTGCTGAAGCGCACACGCTCCACCGAGTAACGATGGCCCTCGATGCGCGACGCGGGACCCCAGGGCTGGGTGGCGAAAGGGCCGGCTCCGGCGCCGGCCAACGGACCGCCAGCGAGGGGGCCGCCGCCTTGCGCCGAGGCCGCCGTGCTCATGAGCGTGGCGCCCAGGCCAAGCGCGACACGCCGGGAGAGTTGTTCATGAACCATGCAATATTCCTTCCGTGTTTCGACATTAAGCAGCGTCGCTGAGGGCCGCGACCATGAGTTCAGCGGTGGCCAGCCCGGAACTGCCCTGCTGGCCGGTGATGAGCCTTCCGTCCGCGACGGCGAAGGGCCGATACGCCGGGTCCTGGACGAATTCGGTGCGCGCGATGCGGCGCGCTTCATCCTCGATCCGGAAAGGCTGAAAACGAAGGCCCATCACCCTTTCCACCACGTCCTCCTCGGCATTCGTGTAGCCGGTCCAGCGACGCCCTTCGGCGAGCAGCCGGCCGTCGGCACCGCGTGCGTGCAGCAGCACGAGCGATCCGTGACACAGCGCGGCGGCGATCTTCCCGGCGTCGTGGAATGCGCCGAACAGGCGATGCAGCCGCGTATCGTCGGTGAAGGTTGTCGGCGGCGCCAAGCCGCCGATGATCATGATGGCATCATGGTCTTCGACGCGCATCTCCGGCAGCGGCTTGGTGTCC
>JBBSCP010000515.1:0-2208 GCA_038250135.1 Acetobacterales bacterium
CCTCCAACGTCGGCGGGTGGAAGGTCGAAGCGCGGGAGGCGGTGGACAAGGCCTCCCGCTTCTCCAGCACCTGAACGGCGATGCCGCGTCGGTGCAGCGCCAGGGCGAGCGTCAGGCCAACCGGCCCCGCGCCCGCGATGAGGATGTCGGCCTTCTCGATCATGCCAGAAGTCCTTCGGCCGGCGCGTCATGCATCAGGGCCGCGATGGCCCGGTCGATTCCGGCCTCGCCGAGCGTGAGGCCGGCAAAGCGCCTGAATTTGGCGATCGCCTGCGCCGTGGCCATGGGCCGGTCCGAATCGCCCACCACGCTGTCCACGAAGGCGCTGTCGGCCCCGATCCGGACCCGCGCGCCGCGTCGCCCTGATTCCGTCAGGGCGGGGTCCTCGACGAGGTCCACCGCCGCCTCCAAGGCGCGCAGATACGGATCGGCAAGTGCCGCCTCGGTGTAGGCGGCCGGCCCCAGATCGCCCTGCGCGAGCGCGGCCGCCACGGCCCAGCTCAGGCTGAACTGCGCGCTGATCGCCGCGCGCGGCGCGCGGTTGCCAGCGTAGCGCAGCGCCTCGGCATAGGTCTCGACCGTGATGCGCGTGGGCACGCCAGGCAGGCGTGCTCGCAGCGCCAACGCAGCTTCAGCCGCGTAATGTGCATGCCGCACCCCGGCGAAGGGCTTCAGATAGGCTTCCTCGATCAACCACACGCCGGGTGGCGTCATCTCGGCCGGCACCGTGTGGCCAAGCGCGATCTGCCGCGCGGTCGCGAAGCCTTCAACGGGCGCGTCCATACCCGCGGCCGCCGCGGCGGCACTGAGCGAGCCCAGCAGCGCGGCGTGGCTGGCATAGCTGTTCCGGCCATCCATCCCCGCGGCGATCGGCGCGTAGAGCGCGAAGGGAATCTGGCAACTCGCCAGCCGCACCGCACGGTCGATGCCCGCCGACTCCAGCCCCATCAACCGCGCCGCACAGGCCGCCGCGCCGAGGCTATGCCACGAACCATCCACATGCATGCCGGGCCTGATCCGCCACGCCTCTCCGGCGCGCGCCGCGACTTCGTAGCCGAGGCTGAAGGCAGCCCGCACCGCTGCCGGCGCGCCACCCTGCGCCAACGCAACCAATGCCATGGCCGCGACAGGCAATGCCGGGCGGCCATGCGCGCGGGCCAGGCCCTCATTCGCCTCATCCCAGCAGGCGGCGGCGGCGAGCACCGCAGCGGCCGCCCCAGGCGCCAGATGCGCCCCGGCGAGCGAGACCGGCCCGCCGAAACTGGCCTGCATCGCCTGGGCGAAAGCTGCCACCCGCGGATGGGCGAGCCCCGCCAGGGCGCAGCCGAGGCTATCCAGCAACACCAGCCGTGCCTTGAGTTCGGCGGCGCTGCCGGATGGCGGGCCGGCAAAGGCCCAGGCGACAACCGGCGAAAAGCTCACTCCACGCGGGCGCCAGAGCGCTGCACCGCTTCACGCCACACGCGGCGCTCGCGGGCCATGATCTCGGTGAGGGCGGCGCGCCCCTGCGGCATCGGGTCGGCTTCGCGTCGGGCGAGGATCTCGGCCCAGGCTGGGCTCTCCAGCACCTCGCGGAAGGCGGCTTCCAGCGCGGCCAGGATGTGCGGCGGCAGGGCCGATTGCGCGAAGACGGCATACCAGGGGCTGGCGAAGAAGTTCGGGATCGTCTCGGCGATGGCGGGCACTTCGGGGAAGGTGCGGAAGCGCTCGGCACTGGTGACGCCGATCGCGCGCAGCGTGCCGGCGCGGACCAGCGGCGCCGAGGTGGCGAGGCCATCGAAGGCCACGGGGATCGTGCCCGCGACCATGTCGGTCAGCAGCGGCGCGCTGCCGCGATAGGGCACATGCGTCATCGGCACGCCTGTCGCCGCGCGCAGCAATTCCATCGTCAGATGCGTGAAGGAGCCGACGCCATTCGAGCCATAGGAAAGCCCGCCAGGCGCCCGCACCGCCGCTGACAGCAATTGCGCGACACTCAGCACATCGGGCAGCGCGCGCGGCGAGACCACCAGCAGGTTGGGCTGCTGGGCCAGGATGCCGATCGGCGTGAAATCGGTGTCCGGATCATAGCCCAGGCGCGGAAACAGCACGCTGTTGATGGCGATGATGCCCTGCGTCGCGACCAGCAGGGTGTGGCCATCCGGTGCGGCCCGGGCCACCGCCTCGGCCGCCAGATTGCCTCCGGCGCCGGCCCGGTTCTCCACCAGC
>JBBSCP010000516.1:0-2126 GCA_038250135.1 Acetobacterales bacterium
GGCCCGACCAAGCGCATTTATGCCGGCCGTCTGCTCCGCCGGCTGCAACCGCTGTGGTCGGCGGGTGCGGCGCTGAGCTACGCGCAGGGCAAGTGGTATCCGGGCGAGCAGCTGCCGCGTTGGGGCCTGTATTGCCATTGGCGCGCCGATGGCGAGCCGGTTTGGAACGACCCCTCGCTGCTCGCCTCCGACGACGACAAGGACAACGCCACGGCGAAGGACGCGGCGGAATTCGCCACGCTGCTCGCCGGTAAGCTCGGCATCGATCCCCGAATGCGCATGGCCGCGCATGAGGATGTTCACTACTACCTGTGGCGCGAGAAGCAGCTGCCCGCCAACGTCGTGGTCGAGAAATCCCGGCTGCGCGACCCCATGGAGCGCGCGCGCTTCGCCAAGCTGTTCGCCGGGCCGGGCTTGGCGGCCGAGGTCGGCTCCGTCCTGCCGCTGCGCCGCGAGGGCGAGGGGGCTGACCGTGCCTGGGAATCCGGCAGCTGGTCACTGCGCGAGGGCGAACTGTTCCTGATCCCCGGCGACAGCCCCATCGGCTTGCGCCTGCCGCTCGACAGCCTGCCCTGGGCCACCGAAAAGGCGATCGACGCGACGCCCGAGCCCGACCCCTTCGCGCCGCGCCAGCCGCTCCGCCAGCGCAGCGCGATGCCCGATGGCCAGGGCCGCGTGATCGCCCAGCCCGCGCCGGAGCCCGATCGGGAGGCGCCGGGCGTGGTACGCACCGCGCTGTGTGTCGAGGCGCGTGGCGGGCTTTTGCATGTGTTCCTGCCGCCGCTGACCGAGGCCGGCGATTGGCTCGACCTCGTCGCGGCCATTGAGGCGACCGCCGCCGAGATGGGCCGCAAGGTGTTCTTGGAGGGCTACCTCGCGCCGTCCGATCCGCGCCTCGTGCATTTTTCCGTGACACCCGACCCCGGCGTGATCGAGGTGAACATCCACCCCGCCACCGACTGGGCCGACCTCAGCAAGCGCACCGAGCAATTGTACGAGGAGGCGCGGCAGGTCGGCCTCGCCACCGAGAAATTCATGCTCGATGGCCGCCATGTCGGCACGGGCGGTGGCAACCACATGGTGATGGGCGCCGCCGAGGCGGTGGACAGCCCCTTCCTGCGCCGGCCGGACCTGCTGAAATCGCTGGTCGGCTTCTGGCACAACCACCCCTCGCTGAGCTTCCTGTTCAGCGGCATGTTCATCGGCCCCACCAGCCAGCATCCGCGCGTCGATGAGGCGCGCTCGGACGCGATGCATGAGCTGGAGACCGCCTTCGCGCAGGTGCCCCCGCCTGGCACAACTACACACCCTTGGGTGACCGATCGCATCTTCCGCAACTTGCTGGTGGACATGACCGGCAACGCGCACCGCACCGAGTTCTGCATCGACAAGATGTTCGACCCCGGCAGCGCCTCCGGCCGCCGTGGCCTGGTGGAGTTTCGCGGCTTCGAGATGCCGCCGCACTGGCAGATGTCGCTGACGCAGCAGCTTTTGTTGCGCAGCCTGCTCGCCGGCTTCTGGGACCGCCCCTATGAGCGGCGCCTGGTGCATTGGGGCACGCGGCTGCATGACGACTTCATGCTCTCGCACTACGTGCAGCAGGATTTGCGCGACGTGCTGGAGGAACTTTCAGGCCTCGGCATATCCATGGAGGCCGAATGGTTCGCGCCGCATTTCGAGTTCCGTTTCCCCAGGATCGGCGGCATCGCGCTGCGTGGCATGGAGTTGGAGCTGCGCCAGGCGCTCGAGCCCTGGCATGTGCTGGGCGAGGAAGCGACCGCCGGCGGCACCGCGCGCTACGTGGACAGCAGCGTGGAGCGGCTTCAGGCGCGCGTCACCGGCTGGGTGCCGGAGCGCTATACCCTCGCCTGCAACGGCGTGGCCGTGCCGCTCTCCCCCACCGGAACGGCCGGCGAATACGTGGCCGGCGTGCGTTTCAAGGCCTGGGACCCGTCCTCCGCGCTGCACCCGACCATCAAGGCGCAGGCGCCGCTGACCTTCGATATCTATGATGCCTGGAGCCTGCGCAGCCTCGGCGGCTGTACGCATCACGTCGCGCATCCGGGCGGGCGCAACTACCAGACCTTCCCGGTCAATGCGAACGAGGCCGAGGCTCGACGACGCAC
>JBBSCP010000517.1:0-2088 GCA_038250135.1 Acetobacterales bacterium
CACGGCACGCGAGAATCTCTATGTCGGCCATTCCAACCGCGTCAGCGGCCTGCGCGCGCATGGGCTCTACGGCATCGGCATCTACAAGGCGCTCGACATGCGGATTGTGCGATAGAGGATTGGCGCCATGACAACCGTCATCCGCGATGCGGAGCTTGTCGTCGCCTGGGATGCGACGACGCTCCAGCACATCTACCTCCCCGACGCCGACGTCGCCTTCGAAGGCGGCGCGCTGTCCTTCGTCGGGCGTAGCTATACGGGCCCGGCGGATGAGGAGATCAGCGGGCGTGGCCTGATGGTCATGCCGGGCCTGGTGAACATCCACTCGCACCCGTCGAGCGAGCCGATGAACAAGGGGCTGATCGATGAGATCGGCTCGCCAGGCCTTTATAACTCCTCGCTCTACGAGTTCATGCCGATCTTCCGGGCGGATTCGCAAGCCGTGCCGAGCTGCGTGCGCGTGGCACTTTCGGAACTGCTGCTCTCGGGTGTCACCACCGTTGCCGATCTGTCGATGGCGCATCCGGGATGGCTCGACCTGCTTGCGGAATCGGGCATGCGCGTCTGCGTCGCGCCGATGTTCAAGTCGGCGAAGTGGTTCACGAAGAATGGCCACGTTGTCGAGTATGAATGGGACGAAGCCGCCGGTGAAAAGGCGATGGGTGAGGCGCTGAACCTCGTCGAGCGCGCCGAGCAGCACGAAAGCGGGCGCCTGTTCGGCATGGTGGTGCCGGCGCAGATCGATACCTGCACCGACACGCTGCTGAAGGAGAGCCACCAGGAAGCGGCAAAGCGCGGCCTCACCTGGCAGATCCATGCCGCGCAATCCGTGGTGGAGTTCCACGAGATCACGCGCCGCACCGGCAAGACGCCGATCGGTTGGCTCGATTCCATGGGTCTGCTGAGCGAGCGCAGCATCATCGGCCACGGCATCTTCCTCGATGACCACCCCTCGACGAAATGGTGGACCGACACCGATATGAAACGCCTTGCCGAAACCGGCACGACGGTGGCGCATTGCCCGACGGTGTTTGCGCGGCGTGGCATCACGCTCAAGCATTTCGGGCGCTACAAGCGCGCCGGCGTGAACATGGGCCTCGGCACGGATACCTATCCGCACAACATGCTCGATGAGATGCGCCTCGTGGCCTATCTCGCGCGCACGCAGGCCAATGATCCGCGCGCCATGACGACCACCGAGTTGTTCGATGCCGCCACCATCGGCGGTGCCAAGGCGCTTGGGCGGGAGGATATCGGCCGGCTTGCGGCAGGCTGCCGTGCCGATTTCGTGCTGGTCGATGTCACGCATCCGATGATGCGCCCTGGCCGCGATCCGGTGCGCAGCCTCATCTATGCGGCTGGCGATCGCGCGGTGAAGGATGTGTTCGTCGATGGCCGCAAGGTCGTGGCCGACGGCGAAGTGGTGACGATGGACTACCGCGCGGCGGCGGCGCATCTGCATGAGGCGCAGAAGCGCATCATCGAGCGCGCGCCTGCGCAGGATTGGGCGCATCGTCCGGTGGATCAGTCTTCGCCGCCGACGTTTCGGTGGTCGTGACACCACTTTTGAAGATTGAGGGCCTGCGGACGGTATTCCGTAGCGCCTCGGGCGATATTCCCGCCGTGGATGGCGTCGACCTGGAAGTGCCCGCGGGCCGGACGCTCGGCATTGTGGGCGAGAGTGGCTGCGGCAAATCCCTGCTGTCGCTTTCCATCATGCGCCTGGTGCCGGCGCCGGGCCGCGTCGCCGCCGGGCGCGTGCTGCTCGAAGGGCGCAACCTGCTCGACCTTTCCGCCAGCCAGATGCGCGACGTGCGCGGCGGCCAGGTGGCGATGATCTTCCAGGAGCCGATGACCAGCCTCAACCCGGTGCATCCCATCGGCCTGCAGATCACCGAGGCGATGCGCGCGCATGATTCGCGTACCGGCAACGCCGAACTGCGCGAACGTGCCATCGCTGCGCTGGAGCGCGTGCGCATCCCCGCGCCGACGCGTCGCTACGATGAATTCCCGCACCAGCTCTCGGGCGGCATGCGCCAGCGCGTGATGATCGCGATGGCACTCGCCTGCAAGCCCAAGCTGCTGATC
>JBBSCP010000518.1:0-2006 GCA_038250135.1 Acetobacterales bacterium
GAAGCCGATGACGTCACGCGGCTGATCATCGATGGCAACGACCCGGCCGCCTTCGCGCCTGTCGCGCATCTTACCGTCGGCGGCTTCCGCGATTGGCTGCTGGGCGAGGCTGACACCGTGGCGCTCGCCGCCCTGCCGTCCGGCCTGACGCCGGAGATGGTCGCTGCTGTCGCGAAAATCTGCCGCGTGCAGGATCTGATCGCGATAGCCCAGAAATGCCGCGTGGTCACACGCTTCCGCAACACGCTCGGCCTGCCCGGCACACTGTCCATCCGGCTGCAGCCGAACGACCCGGTGGATGATCCCAAGGGCGTCGCGGCGCAGATTCTCGATGGGCTGCTGCTCGGTGCCGGAGATGCGGTGATCGGCGTCAATCCCGCCACCGACAATGTCGAGAACCTGCTGCGCCTGCTCGGGCTGCTCGATGCCGTGCGCAGCCGCTACGAGATTCCGACGCAAACCTGCGTGCTGGCGCATGTGACGACGACGATGTTGGCGATCGAGCGCGGCGCGCCCGTGGATCTCGTGTTCCAATCCATCGGCGGCACCGAAGGTGTCAACCGCAGCTTTGGCGTGTCGCTCGCCTTGTTACAGGAAGCGCATGAAGCGGCGCTCTCGCTGAAGCGCGGGACACTCGGCGACAACTGCATGTACTTCGAAACCGGTCAAGGCAGCGCGCTGAGCGCCGAGGCGCATCACGGCGTCGATCAGCAGACGCTGGAGGCGCGCGCCTATGCCGTCGCGCGGAAGTTCCGCCCGTTGCTGGTCAACAGCGTGGTCGGCTTTATCGGACCGGAATACCTGTATGACGGCAAGCAGATCCTGCGCGCCGGCCTGGAAGATCATTTCTGCGGCAAGCTGCTCGGCCTGCCGATGGGGGTCGATGTCTGCTACACGAACCATGCCGAGGCCGACCAGGACGACATGGATGCGCTGCTGACGCTGCTCACCGTCGCTGGCGTCACCTACATCATGGGCGTGCCGGGCGCGGATGACACGATGCTCGCCTATCAATCGACCTCCTTCCATGATGGGCTCTATGCGCGCGCCGCACTGGGCAAGCGGCCGGCACCCGAATTTGCGGCCTGGCTGGAACGCATGGGGCTCGCCGAACGCACGCCCGAGGCGCTGCCGATGACGACGGGCGGGCTGCTGTGAGCACGCCGACCCGCTGGCAGGATTTGCGCGCGCATACCGCGGCACGCGTCGCGCTCGGCCGTGTCGGCAATGGCCTGCCCACGGCCGCGCATCTCGACTTCCAGGAAGCCCATGCGCGGGCGCGCGATGCCGTGCATTCGGCGCTCGACATCCCGGCGCTCCGCGCAACGCTGGACCTTGAAAGCCTCATCGTCGCGAGCGAGGCGGCGGACCGCCGCAGCTACCTGCTGCGCCCCGATCTCGGCCGACGGCTGCGCTCCGCCGATGCGGTTTCCCTACCCGCTGTGCCGGGCGCCTTCGTCTTCGTGCTGGCCGACGGGCTTTGCGCCAGCGGCGTGCAGCGCGAGGCGCCGCCGCTGCTCGCCGAGGCGGTGCCGTTGCTGCGCGCGGCGGGGCTCGACATCGGCCCGGTGGTGATCGCGCAGCAGGCGCGCGTGGCGCTCGGCGATGCGATCGGGGAGGCGATGCAGGCCAGCTTCGTCGCCGTGCTGATCGGCGAAAGGCCCGGCCTCACCGCGCTCGACAGCATGGGCCTGTACCTCACGCATGCGCCGCGCCGCGGCCGCAGCGATGCCGAGCGCAACTGCATCAGCAACATCCGTCGCGGCGGGCTGAGCGCGCCGGAGGCCGCCCGAAAACTCCTGTGGCTGATCGGCGCGGCGCGGCGCCTAGGCGCCACGGGCATCGCGCTGAAGGATGAGCAGCCGGGGACGCCCTATGCGGTGAAGGAGGGCAGCAATGCGCCCGCCATAGCGCGGACCGGCACGCCATAACAGCAGTTGCGCGGTGGGGCCGAGTGCGACCAGCCGTCCGCCTTCGAATACCATCACGCGATCCACGATGAAGGC
>JBBSCP010000519.1:0-1921 GCA_038250135.1 Acetobacterales bacterium
ATGAAGCCGCAGACTCAGCATGGCGTCACCCGACCAGTCAGGCGCCGGGATGAGCCGTAGCCCGGCCAGATCAGCCTTGCCCACGAGCCAACTGCCATCAGGTTGCGCCACGCCTGCGCTCAGCGCCGCACCAGGCGGCAGGCCGCTGATCAGGATGCGCGCCGACTCCGGCGCGTCCAGCAGAGTGATGTCGAGCCGGAGGGGATCATCCTCTGTCCCTGAAGCTGCACGGGTGGTGATCCGGCTGTTCGGCGGCGGCGGAGCTTCTGACGCGTCGGAGCGCGCGGGCGGCAGCGGCAGGGAGGTGGCTGGCGGGGCGCTACCGGCTTCGGCCGGCAAGGCGTCGGGCGGAATCGCGGGCGGCGGCAAGATGGTGGCGGCAGGCGTCGGCTCGGATTGGCTGTTCGGTGCAGCTGCGTCTGGAGGCGGTGGAATTGGCAGGGAGGCGGTCTGCGGCGGCGTGGCCTGCGTCGGCCCAGCCTCGCTGGCGATGGCAGTGACGCGGGCCTCGGCGAGCGCAGGTGACGCATCGGAGTCTTCCCGGCGCGGCGGAAGTTGCGTGGTCTCGATTGCGGCCCCGCTCGCCTGTTCAAGCCTGATGAGGCTGGCTGTGACGGCCGCACCCGCGATAATGCCGATGTTGGCTGGCGCTGCCTCGGGTTGGACACGCACCGTCGCGCGCAATTGCCGCGCGGCGTTGGCGGAGACAACCGGCGGGCCTTCGGTCTCAGCGTCATCCATGCCGGTCTTGTCCATGGTTCACCTCTCGCGGAAGGCGGTAGCGGTCGTGGCGTAGAGAGGTTTGAGCAGATACTGCATCACGGTCTTGCGCCCGGTGGTCACTTCCGCCTGGACGGTCATGCCTGGCACGAGCCGCGCCCGCCGTGGATCACCACCGACATGCTCCTGGTCGAGAGCCACGCGGACGCGGTAATGCGGTTGCCGCTGCTCATCCAGGAACGCGCCGGCCGAAATGCGCTCGACCCGACCTTCCACCGTGCCAAAACGCGCGTAATCGAAGGATTGCACCTTTACCTGTACCGTCTGCCCCAGGGTTACGAAGCCGATATCGCGCGGTGTGATGCGCGCATCCACGACCAGCCTGGAATCCTGGGGCAGGATTTCGCCGAGTGCCGCGCCCGGCTGAACCACGCCGCCAGGCCGATGCACATTCAGGCCGCGCAGGATGCCGGCACTGGGCGCGCGCAGTGTGGTGCGATCCGCGCGGTCACGCAGGCGGGCCATGGTCTCCTCCGTTTCGGCGATCTCCAGCGCCACGCGGGCGGCATCCTGCCGGGCCTCGTCATGGGCGGTGGAGCGGATTTCCGTGATGCGCGACTCCGCCTCAGCCAGCGCGAGACGTGCCGTTGCGGCCTGGCCCAGCAGGCGCTGATGATCCGCCTGGGCCGCAAAAAGTTGGCGCTGGGCATCGAGTGTGGCGCTCCGCGTGGTCAGCCCCTGCCGTGCCAGGTTCTCCCGCGTCGTGTATTCGTTTTGGAACAGGGCAATCTGCGGTTCCAGCGCGCGCGCCTGCGATTCGAGCATCGAAATCTCACTGCCGCGCTGGGCGGCCTGCTCGGCCGCGGTGCCGAGGCGGTCGGTCAGGGCGGTAAGGCGGGAAGCAAGGGCCGCGCTTTGCGGCCCGGAGAGCAGGCTCGCCTCGCCCACGGGCATGGGTTGGCCCTCGACCAGCGCCTGCAGGCGTTGGGCCTGGAGGCGCAGCACCGCATGGCGGATCGAAAGCTGGCCTAGATCGGCCCGCGCCGCCGTGTCATTCATTCGAAGAAGCGGCTGGCCCTCGATCACCACATCGCCCTCGCGCACGAGCACTTCCGCGATGATCCCACCTTCGAAATGCTGCACCGGTGCGGCGGCTATGGATGTGGTCACCTCACCCGGGGCGACCGCGATTTCGGGAAGG
>JBBSCP010000520.1:0-1811 GCA_038250135.1 Acetobacterales bacterium
ACCGAGCATCACGCGCAGGTCGTTGGGATGGTCGAGGTAGTTGGCGTGGATCACCGGCGTCGCGGCCGGGTCGGGCGAGGCGAGCGTGATCTCGCCGCGGCTGTCGGGCCGGCACTGGTTGAAGTTCAGCATCACGCCGGGGAAGCCGTGCAGCCCCTTGCTGTAGTCGAACGTCGAAAAATTCACGAAGAGCAGCTGCGCCTCGGCCTCCTCCGCGCCGGGCGTGATGCGCGCGAAGGCCGTGGCCTCGCCGGCGCCGATGGCGAGCGGGCCTGACTTGCGCAACAGCCAGCTGAGCCCCATCGCCGCCTTGCGGAATTGGCTGCCGAGAATTTCGTTCAGCGTGCCGCAGGGTTTCACGCGCCAGACATAGCGCGCGATCAGATGGTCCTGCAGGTTGCGACCCACATCGGGGCTGTGCACACGCGTCTCAATGCCGAGTGCGTTGAGCTTCTCGCCATCGCCGATGCCCGACAGCATCAGCAGCTTCGGCGTCTCGATCGCGCCGGCGCTGAGCACCACGCAGCGCGCGGCGCGGAACACACCCTGCGCGGTGGCGACACCGACGGCGCGATGCCCCTCGAAGATCACGCGCTGCACGGCGATGCCCGTGCGCACCGTGAGGTTCGCCCGCGCCATTGCCGGGCGCAGGAAGGTCCGCGCGGAGGAGGATCGCCAGCGCCCATCGACGTTGAGCTGCACCGGCCCCGCGCCCTCGATCGGGCCGCCGCCGTTGACGTCGCGGAAGCGCGGCAGCCCGGCGGCGACGGCGCTGTCCACGAAGGCCTGCGCGGCGGGAGCGAGCTTGCGCGGCTCGCCCACCTGGATCGGCCCCTCGGCGCCGCGCGTGTCGGAAGGTGTGCCGCGCCAGGTCTCGATGCGGCGGAAGGCGGGCAGGCAATCCTCGTAGCTCCAGCCGCGCGCGCCGGCCTGCGCCCAGCGGTCGTAATCGGTCGGCGCGCCGCGCAGGAAGACCAGCCCGTTGACGCTGCCCGAGCCTCCCAGCACGCGCCCGCGCGGCCAGGGGATGGAACGGCTATCCAGGCTCTCCTCCGCCGCGGTGGCGAAGCCGGGGTCGTAGCGACGGCTGCCGAACAGTTTGGCGTAGCCCGCCGGCAGGCGGATCCACAGATCATCATCCGGCGGCCCGGCTTCGAGCAGCAGCACGCGCGTGCCAGAATCCTCCGAAAGCCGCGCCGCCACGATGCAGCCGGCCGAGCCGCCGCCCACGATGATGACGTCGGCGTCGGTGGGCATCTCAGTTTGGAATCAAAACGCTTAGCTTGCGCGCCACCTGCAGGATGCTCTCCCAGGTGTCGGGTTGCAGCGGCACCCCTTTGGCGAGGCGATCCGCACGCATTGCCGCTTCCTTGTCGCCAGGGACCAGCACCGGCTGCGACGCATCGGCCGGCGCGCATGCCATCACCCAATCGACATAGGCGCGGCCCGAAGCCTCGAACGCGGCCTGCGTGCCGAAATGCGCGGGCGAGACGTAGATCGAGAACATGCCGTTCGCGATGCGCCCACGTTCGCCGGTGGGG
Organism: Acetobacterales bacterium; assembly: GCA_038250135.1. Taxonomy (GTDB): domain Bacteria; phylum Pseudomonadota; class Alphaproteobacteria; order Acetobacterales; family Acetobacteraceae; genus Falsiroseomonas. Next base: position 1,542 of record JBBSCP010000520.1, read on the forward strand.
CCCGAAGTCCCGCCGCCGGTCAGCGCGCCGGCCAGCAACTCGCACATGAAGGCCAGGCCGCTGCCCTTGTGCTCGCCGAAAGCACGGATGGCGCCCGCGCCGATTGCGGGGTTGCGCGGCCCGAACTGGTCGTAGGGGCCATAGAGTGTGTGCGGATCGCCCGACAGCGTACCATCGGGCTCGATCAGCGCATCGGTGGGCAGAGGCTTGCCGCCATTGGAGGCGACCAGCACCTTGCCTTCCGCCACCAGCGAGGTCGCGAAATCCAGC
>JBBSCP010000521.1:0-1564 GCA_038250135.1 Acetobacterales bacterium
CCTTCGGCGCCGGTGACGCTGTGCCGCAGGGTGACGAAGCAGAGCTTCCCGCTGCGCCCAACCTTGGGCGTGATGGCGGTGATCTCCGAGCGTCGCGACAGCGCATCGCCGATGCGCAGGGGGCTCGCATAGGTCATGCGGCGGCCGGCCAACATGCGGCGCGGCAGCGGCACCGGTGGCAGGAACTCGCCTTTCGCGGGGTGGCCATCGGCGCCGAGCAGTGATTGCCGCTGCGCGTCGTCGAACAGGATCGCGAGCCAATGCGCCGGCACTGCGGCGCCGCGTGAAAGGTCCGGCGGGTCGCGGTCGAGCATCGCGCAGAGGCGGCGCGCGGCGGGCGCGGTCAACTCGTCCGCCACCTCCCTCGCGCGTCCGATCCAGCCCGCCAGATCCTGCATCAGCTTGCGCTCACGCGAGTTCGTCCAGGATCATTGGGAACAGGCGTTGATAGGCTTCGCCATAGATCATGTTCTTGCCGGAGTTGCGGCCACCCTGCACGCCGCGGTTCAGCGCCACGCGCTCGTAATAGGCCCAGAGGTGCTTTTGCGCCGGCAGGCACTGGAACGCCTTGTACTTGGTCTCCCATGCCTCATCGATGTTGAGGATGACGTTGGGCTGGAAATTGCATTGCTCGGGCTGGTGCGGCTCGAACAGGAAGACCGGCGGGGCGGAGTAGCTGTAGCCCGGGCCGGGCTTGTGCCCCATCGCCTGCGCCACGATGCGAGCGGCCTGCGCGAAGCGCGTCGCCTCCGGATGATCCAGGTTGTAGGGGTCATTGAGAGAATGCGTGAGCACGAAGGCCGGGTTCATCTCGCGAAAAATGTCGATGGCGCGGTCCATCATGGCCGGCGTGGTGACCAGCGGGTAGTCGCCGGCATCCATGAACTCGATCTCCGCGCCGAGGATCGCCGCCGCCGCCTCGGCCTCGGCCTTGCGGGCGGCCTTCACGCCTTCGAGCGTGGCGCCGGGCTCCTTCCAGGCGAACTGGCTCTCGCCGCGCTCGCCAAAAGACAAGCAAAGGATTTTCATCCGCCAGCCGCGCTTCGCGTGCAGCGCGATGGCGCCACCGGCGCGCCAAACGAAATCGCCCGGATGGGCGGTGACGACGAGACCGGATTTGGGCATGGGCGTTCCTCGGAGCTTGGCTGCAATACCTAGCGCCATCCCGCCATGTGGCAAATGGAAAGATTAGGCGTATTGCGCCGTTGTTTGCATCTCTCCCGGCGCCGCGTGCGCCCGAAAGTGCCGACGCAGCAGCCCCATCAGCGCCTCCGCCGCTGGGCCGAGTGGCACGCCGCGCCGCGCGCCCAGCGCCTCATCGATCAGCGCGCGGTTGCCGGTGTGCGGGGCGACGCGCACCAACGGGATGCCCTGCAACTCGTCCCAAGCCAGATTCGCGCGTTGTGCGAAAGGATGGCCGGCAGGGCAGGCCAGGACGAAGGCCTCGGTCAGCAGCGGCGTGAGGTCGGGGTCCCAGCGATTGGCGCTGACGATGGTGATGCCGAACTCGGCCTCGCCGCCTACCACGCGCTCGGCTATTTCGCTTGTGGAATGATCGAACACC
>JBBSCP010000522.1:0-1230 GCA_038250135.1 Acetobacterales bacterium
CAGCGCGGCCAAGGCCTATTTCGAGCGGGCGCTGCACGAAAACTTCTCCTGGATGGTGTCGCAGATCCCGGCCTGGACCGCGGCACAGGGCGAGGCGCATGGCTGGATCCCAGGCGATTACGGGGTTGTGGGCGCCCTGCCGCCCTGGCAGCAGGATTACTTCGCCTCGGTGGTCATCGGCGCTGCCAAGCGCGGCGATGCCGATGCTCTCACGCTATTGAACTGGCAGACCAATTTCCTCGTCGGCCGCTTTACCCATGCCGCCGAGGGGTTCCTGCCGCATGACGGGGCCGCCTACCTCATCGCCACCGGTGATGCGGCAGGCAATCTCTACCAGACCTGGGAGGAGATCGGCGCGCAGACCGAGGCACGCGGCTGGAGCAACGGCGCAAAAGGCTGGTCACAGAGCCAGGGCGACTATCCGCAGGTGGCGCTCGCCACCCTGGCCGCGATCTGGCGCCTGACGGGATCGCAGGCGGCTGCCGATGCGTATGACCACCTCATCGCGAATGGCGCACCTTTCACGGCAACGAAGGACTATGCGCGTGACCCGACCTTCGCCATCGCCGCCCCCGGCAGACTGCCACCAGCGGCCCCTCAGCCAAACGGCGACATGCAGGCGCTGACCGTATCGCTCTCTGGGCAGGCCTGGGAGGGAAATCCGATCGCGATCATCCTGGTGGATGGTCAGGAGCGGTTCCGCGGTGAAATCACCGCAGCACATGGCCGGGCCACCGAATTGCACGCGCTGGGCGATATCAGCCGCGCAACAGCGCATGACATCACCATCCGGTTCTCCAACGACGCCTGGGGCGGCAACACGGGCGCTGACCGCAATCTCTACATTGACAGCCTCTCCGCCGGGGGTGTGGCCTTCGGTTCCAGCGGCGAATTGCTGAGCAACGGCGATTTTAACGTGCACCTCCCTGCGGTGGTGCCGGTGCCAGTGCCGGTGCCGGTGCCAGTGCCGGTGCCGGTGCCGGTGCCGGTGCCGCTCCCGCAGCCGGGCACCCCACCCGCTGCGCCGAACCTGCTGCGGATCGCCCTTTCAGGCGACAGCTGGCAGGAGGTGTCGCGCGATTTGGATAGCTTATACCAATCCGCTCAGACACTGACACGCGCCCATTCGCGTGTTCCGATGGATCGGATGCGGTCTGGATCGTTGATCAGGAAGTGCCAGGCAGCGACGCATGCTTCGACGATGGCGTCGTAGCTGTCCCAGACCAGTGC